>FR892233.1:2054-8024 GCA_000433115.1 Ruminococcus sp. CAG:382 | reverse complement strand
CGCCCGTCAGGGACGGAGGCGGGGAACCGCTTCCGAAAAAGCATATCGCGCTTTCTGATGCCGAGCTTCAAGAGGCGGCAGAGCTCATTGACGGGGCGAAGCACCCGTTCATATGTGTGGGCGGCGGCGTTGTTTCGTCGGACGCGACGGAGGCGGTGAAAAAGCTGGCGGAGCTTACGGGCGCTTCGGTTGCGGTCACGGCAATGGGCAAGGGCGGATTTCCGTCATCAGACGCGCATTACGTCGGGCTTGTCGGTATGCGTATCGGACAGGCGACGGCGGCGGCGCTCCATCACTGCGATCTGTTTATTGCCTGCGGGGTACGGTTTTCCGAAAGGCTGATGAAAAACATTCAGACCTATGCGCCCAAGGCGCGGATACTGCATTTTGACATAGATGCCGCCGAAATCGGCAAAAACGCGGAGATATACAGCCGTGTGCTGGGAGACATGAATGAGGCACTGGAGCGTATACTGCCCGGGCTGACGGCGCGCGGGACCGTTTTTGCGACGCGGAAAAAGGCGAAAAAGCCCGTGCTTTTTGAGGTGCTGGGCGAGCTTTTGCCCGATGCGATATATACCACCGAGGTGGGTCTTCATCAGCTTGACGCGGCGGAATGGCTGGACATCGATAAGCCACGGCATTTCATTTCAAGCGGCGGGCTCGGCGCGATGGGATTCGGACTGCCTGCGGCAATAGGCGCGTCGGTCGCGACAGGCGAAAGGGTCGTCAACATCGCGGGCGACGGCTCGTTTGACATGAACATCGCGGAGATCATGACGGCGGTGAAATACAGGCTGCCGGTCATTCAGCTTGTCTGTGACAACCACTGTCTCGGTATGATAGAAAAATGGCAGAACGATTCCTTCGGCGGAAGACTGTTTTCGACCAAAACGCCGGATGTCGATTACTGCGGCGTTGCGACGGCTATGGGGGCTGCGGCGTTTCATGCGGCGGACGGAGAACAGCTCCGCGCGGCGCTTTCAAAGGCAATAAGAATAAAAGGACCGACGGTGATAGACTATGAGCAGAACTGAAAAAAAGACGACCGAAACGGAGGCTGCACTCCGTACATATGTGCTGAGCGTCATGGTGAACAACCATTTCGGCGTGCTGACCCGTATTTCGGGGCTGTTTGCGCGGAGAGGGTACAACATCAACAGTCTGACGGTCGGCGAGACGCAGGACGAGCGTATTTCACGCATGACGATCCGCGGTGTGGGCGACGACCACACGGTTGAACAGATCAAGAATCAGCTTTCGAAGGTGGAGGATGTCATAAGCCTGACCGAGCTTTATCCCACCGATGCGGTGTTCCGCGAGCTTTATCTCGTCAAAGTCGCCGCAAACGACGAAAACCGCGCGTATGTTTTGCAGATCGCGGGCATTTTCAAGGCGAAGGCGGTCGATGTGACGGACAGTACGATCACGTTTGAGGTGAGCGGCGACGGTGAAAAGCTGAGCTCATTTTATGATAATATGCAGAAATACGGTATCCTCGAAATGGCGCGGACGGGTCTTACCGCCATGAAACGCGGATGAAACCGGCAAATGCGAAAAATTCCCATCGGGTTATTGCCCGATGGGAATTGTCTTTTTGTGGGTTACTTTATTTCGGATACCTATTACATTCGGTTTTGCCGCAGCCGGTCTTTGCGTTAAGACAGGAGGTGCATTTGCAGTCGAATACGGTCGTTACCGTGCGGCGCACGAGGTCGGCGTATGCGTTGGCGGCAAGGGAATAGTATACCTCCTTGCCGTCGCGGTGGGAGGATATTATTTCAGCCTGCTTCAGCACGCGGAGATGGTGCGATACCGCGGGGAGCGACATGCCGAAGGCGTCCGCGATTTCGCTGACGCATTTTTCCGAAATGCAGAGAAGAACCAGCACGCGCAGTCGTGTGCCGTCGCTTATCAGCTTGAACAGTTCCGCTATCTTTTCCGCAGACTGTTCGTCGGGCATGAGCGGCAGACCGCCGATTTCCGTCGGCAGTCCGTTTTCCTCAAATCCTGCTTTCATGCGTCCGGCAGGAGAGGGGATATGTGCGGCGGGTATGCCGTTTGTTCCGGTTTTGCCGTCCATATAATGCTCCTTCTGTTTGCTTCAGCGGGGCAAGCCCGCAATCAGTCGTAAAGTCCTTTTGAAATGTATCTGTCACCGCGGTCGGGGAAGAGAACGACGATATTGCCCTTGTCGATACGCTTTGCAAGCTCAAGCGCGCACCAGAGGTCGGCGCCGCTTGACGAGCCGGCGATAACGCCCTCACGGCGGGTTATTTCCTTTGCGGTGGAAAAAGCCTGTTCGTCGTTGACCTTGATGCATATGTCGATGAGGCTCGTGTCCATTGTGTCGGGTATGAAATCGTTTCCCACGCCCTCGATGTTATAGTCCTTATGCTCCGTGCCGCCGCCGATTATGGAGCCGACGGGGTCGGCAAGCACGCCCTTTATGTCGGGGTTCTTTTCCTTGAGATAGCGCATAATCCCCGTGTATGAACCGCCGGTTCCGGCGCCTGCAACGAAATAGTCGATTTTGCCGTCCATATCTTCATATATTTCGGGTCCGGTCATGAGGTAATGAGCCATGGGGTTTGCGGGGTTTTCGAACTGGCGGAAGCTCACGGAACCGGGGATCGCCGCGAGAAGCTCGTTTGCCTTGTCGGTCGCACCTTTCATGCCGAGCTCACGAGGAGTATTTATCAGCTCTGCGCCGAGTGCACGCATAAGCGTCTGTTTTTCGACGGAGAATTTTGTGGGAACGACGAAAATCACGCGGTAGCCCTTGTTGAGCGCGGCAAATGCGATGCCGAGTCCCGTATTTCCGGCGGTGGCTTCGATTATCGTGGAGCCCTTTTTCAGTTCGCCTCTTTCCTCCGCATCCTTGATGAAATACTCGCCGAGGCGGTCTTTGACGCTGCCGGCGGGGTTCCAGAGTTCCAGCTTTGCGAAAAGATTGATGCCTTCTTTGACGGGGAAATGATTGAGTCTGAGCATGGGGGTGTTGCCGACAAGCTCATGAATGTCCTGATAAATTCTCATTTTTTAAAATGTCCTTTCAGTGATTCTGTCTGCATTTTCTGACGATATCGACGGCGGCACGGGACAGTTCAGTTATTTTGCCGTAGTCCTCTTTTTCGATGAGATCGCCCGTCACCATGAAGCTGCCGCCGCAGGCGATGATTTTTGAGAAGGAAAGATAGCTTTCCATGTTTTCAAGCGAGATGCCGCCGGTGGGCATGAAACGCACGTTACCGTATGGAGCCGAGATCGCTTTGAGCGTTTTCAGCCCGCCGAAAGCCTCGGCAGGGAAGAACTTCACGGTCGTGAGTCCAAGGTCAAGAGCGGTTTCAAGCTCTGTCGGCGTTGCGATGCCGGGTATCACGGGGATATTGCGGTCGATGCACCAGCTCACCACCTTGGGATTCAGTCCGGGGCTTACGATGAACTGCGCGCCGCACCATACCGCCTTCTGCGCCTGATCGGTCGTCAGAACGGTGCCTGCGCCGACGGTCATTTCGGGGAATGCATCGGACATGCGCTTTATCGTTTCGGCTGCCGTTGCGGTGCGGAAAGTGACCTCCGCACAGTTTATTCCGCCATCAAGCAGCGCTTTGCCGAGTGCAACGCTTTTTTCGGGATTTTCAAGTTTTATTACGGGGATGATCCCGCATTCATGTATTTTTTCGTATATACTCATGATGATTTCCTGCCGATCGGATTATATTTATATTCTATGTAAGTATAGCACTGCGGCGGTCAAAAGTCAATAGCAGACGGAACCTTGTCATTATACGGCATTTGTTTTGCTTTTGCATATTGCTGTTGCTTCGGGACAGAGGAACGCAGCCGGGCGGGAAACAGCCGGTCGGAAAATTTCCGATCGGCTGCTTTTTTGTCCGGGCTGTGTTTTTCGTTATTCAGCTTTTACGGCGTTTCGGCGGCGGCTCGGGTATATCGGCACAACGGACTATTATCACGTCCTCGCCTATGCGGTCGATATTTTCCCATGGGATGTATATCTTGTTCTTCGTGTGCGAAAAGACGATGAACGAGCCGCAGGGCGGCAGGATTATATGCGTGACCCTTCCGGTGCATATATCAAGCTCCATGTCGCAGATACAGCCCAGAACCCTGCCGTCGCGGGCGTTTATGACCTCTTTTTCGCGCAGCTTATCGAATGACAGAGACATGGCTCAGAGAAGAATGCAGATGAGTCCGCCGCTGCCTTCGTTGATTATCTTTTCGAGGGTTTCGGATATCTTTGTGCGGGCGTCCTCCGGCATGTGGCTCAGCTTTGAGGTGAGTCCTTCGCTGACAAGTTCGTGAAGAGTCTTGCCGAACATATTCGATTCCCACAGCTTCTGCGGGTCCTCTTCGAATTCCTTCAGCAGGAACTGTACAAGCTCCTCGGACTGGCGCTCGGTGCCGACTATCGGGCTGACCTCGGACCGGATCGGTACGCGCACCATGTGTACCGACGGGGCGCTGGCTTTCAGACGCACCCCGTAGCCGCCCGCCTGTTTCACTATCTCGGGTTCTTCAAGCGAGAGGTCTTCTATCGTGGGTGTCACGATGCCGTAGCCGGTGCGTTCCACCTCGTCAAGCGCTTCGGCGACCTTTTCGTATTTCTTCTGTATGTCGGCAAGGCGGGTCAGTATGCCGAGAAGATCGCCTTCACCGTTTATCTCAAAACCCGATTTCTCGCCGAGGATACCGTAAAAGACCCTGTCGGGGATGTTCACTTTCAGCTTCACGCTGCCGCTGCCGAGGTTTATCGTGTCGATGGCGGAGGATACGCCGATATCGTCGAGCTTCACAAGGTCGGCTTTTGAATATACGTCGCCCACCTTGACGACGGACTGAGCAAACGTATTCATCACGTCGAGCAGGCGGGTCTTCAGCGCATGGCTGTCTTCCAGCGTTTCAGCCCATGACGGAGTCGCGAAGGTGACCTCGCGGACGGGAAATTCATACAGAACCTCGGCAAGGATGTGCTTTATCTCTTTTTCGCCCATTGTCAGGCAGTTGACGGGTATGACGGGAACGCCGTACTCGCCTTCAAGATCTTTTGCGAGCGCTTCGGTCTGCGGCTCGGTCGGGCGGGCGCTGTTGAGCACGACCACGAACGGCTTGTTTATTGCGGTCATTTCGGCGGCGACGCGTTTTTCGGCTTCGATATAGCTTTCACGCGGAATCTCGCCGAAGGTACCGTCGGCGGTGACGAGAAGTCCTATCGTCGAATGCTCGGTTATGACCTTCTGCGTGCCCAGCTCAGCCGCTTTTTCAAACGGCATTGCCGTTTCCGACCAGGGAGTCATCACCATCCTCGGCTCACCGTCCTCGTAATGGCCCAGTGCGTCGGGGACGATATAGCCCACGCAGTCGATCATGCGCAGGTCAAAGCCGGCGCTTTCGTCGATGTTTATATGCACCGCTTCCTCGGGTACGAACTTCGGTTCGGTCGTCATGACCGTTTTACCCGATGCGGACTGCGGCATTTCGTCGCGCGCGCGGTCCTTCATGAATTCGCCCTGTATGTTCGGGATTGCAAGGTCGGATATGAACCGCTTTATGAGTGTTGATTTGCCGGTGCGTACCGGTCCGACCACGCCGATATAAATGTCGCCGCCCGTCCTTTCGGCGATGTCCTTGTATATAGACATATCTGCCATGTGCTTTTCCTCCAAATTCGCATTTCTGATTGATAATATGCGCGATAATGCATATATAGAACCGCAGTTTTTTACAGAAACCGTATTGACAACTTGCTTTGTTGGTGATAAACTCAGGATGACAGGAGTGAATTTTTATGTTTGTAAGAAGAGCCGCAGTCAGCGATATCCCTTTTATAGAGGAATCGCTCAGGGCAATCTGCAATTATCATTACGAGGGCAGACCCGATCTGTTCAGGCACGACGGAGTCAAGTATACCGCCGAAGAGCTTGTCGGGGTGATTAAGGACAGCATCGT
>FR892233.1:0-1978 GCA_000433115.1 Ruminococcus sp. CAG:382 | reverse complement strand
AAACCAGCGCCGACGACAACCGCAACAAATATAAATCGATATATGTCGATGACATTTTCGTCTTGCCGTCAAGCAGGCACGGCGGAGCCGGCAGGCTTCTCATGCAGGCGATATTCGACGAAGCAAAGGCGATGGGATGCTATAATGTTACGCTGAATGTCTGGGAATTCCCCGGCTCGGCGATGAAATTCTATGAGGCGCTCGGCATGAAGCCGATGGCGCATACAATGGAACTGATACTTGACAAAAAGGAGAAAACACAAATGACAATCGGCGAATTCCTTATCAACACCAAAGGCGAATTCGAAAGCGACCTCGCGGAGCTTGTCGCCATTGATTCCGTTGCCGGCGAGCCGGACGGCGTATATCCTTACGGCAAAGGCAGCGCGGCGGCACTTGACGCCATGCTCTCCATTGCGGAAAAACACGGTTTCAGAACCGAAAACCACGATTATCACTGCGGCAGCGTGCTTTACGGCGACAGCGAAAAAGAGGTGGGAATCATCGCACATCTCGACGTTGTACCCGCGTCGGCGGACGGCTGGAGCACCGAAAGCCCGTTTGTGCTCACAAAGCGCGGCGAATGCATTATCGGCAGAGGCACGCGCGATGACAAGGGTCCCGCACTGATGGGACTTTATACAATGCGTTATTTCAAGGAAAACGGCATAAGGCTGCCCTTTACGATACGGCTTGTGCTCGGCTGCGACGAGGAGGTAGGAAGCACTGACCTTGAGTATTTCAAGAAGGTGCGCAGCGCACCCTGGTTCTCGTTCACGCCCGACAGCGATTTTCCCGTCTGTATCGGTGAAAAGGGCATCATGTCGTTCACGCTCTGCCTCGGCGACGCGGACAAATCGATCGTCGCTCTGCACGGCGGCAGTGTTTCCAACGCAGTGCCGGGTGATGCTTTCATTGAACTTACGACCGACGCCGATGTTCCCGCAACGGAGCATATCACCGCAGTCAGGAACGGCGGCACGGTGCGTATCACCGCCAAGGGCGTTACGGCGCACGCATCCGCGCCCGAACACGGTCTCAACGCAGTATGGCTCCTTGCGGATTACCTCATAAAGAACGGTCTTGTTCCCGCATCCGATGCCGATGCATTTGATTTTCTGCGTGAGGCGGAGGGCGAATATCTCGGTAAAACATTCGGAATCGATTTTTCGGACGAATACTTCGGATATCTCACCTGCATCGGCGGCGTTCTCAGCCTTAAGGACGGCAAAATATATATTAACTTTAATGTACGCTTCCCGATGTCGCGCAGTTTTGAGCAGGTATTCGCCGGAGTTATCGAAACGGCGGGCAGACGCGGATATGAGATCACGGACAGCAACCGCGGCTCGTCTCATGCGGAGGGATATTTCAAACAGCCCGACAGCCCGGAGATAAAGGCGCTTCAGACGGCGTTTGAGGCCGTCACCAAAACGCACGAAAAACCGTATACCATGGGCGGCGGTACGTATGCACGCGGGCTTGCAAACACTGTTGCGTTCGGCGCGAGCCAGTCAAGATATGCCGGACTGCTCGGAGAGGGCAAGGGCAATTGTCACGATGTTGACGAATACATTTCCGAAAAGGAAGTTTCGGAGGGCATTGAAATATATATCCGTGCGCTTCAGGGGCTTGCCGAAATCTGAACCGGCGCTTCTGATGCGATGTCTGTCAGCAGTGCGACCTCGCCTTTCAGCGTGACGCAATCTGCGGCATCGTCATAAAACCATTCATAGCTTTTTGACAGCACTTCGCCGTCTCTGATCTCCCCGATACGGGAATCAAAGGCGGCGATCGCTTTTGCAAGCGCTTCCTCCTTTGTGTATTCCGTGTGTTCGGAGATGTATTCCTTCGCGTGAAGAGTCGTTATTTCGACCGGAGTCCGGATGAATCCGAAGAGGAGCGGCTTTTCCGTCGTGACATCGGCGTCAAAGCGGTCGTATGGCAGCATTGCGCCGAAAAACAGCTCGAACCGTCT
>FR892232.1:39479-53624 GCA_000433115.1 Ruminococcus sp. CAG:382 | reverse complement strand
TCGATGCGGAAGTCGCAGCTCCCGAACTTCAGGGCCGTCCCGAGGTTGTTGACTTCGTCAATAAGATCCTTAAGCCCGTCAACGCACAGAAGGGCGACAAGCTTCCGGTTTCCGCCTTTGTCGATGCCGCTGACGGCACATTCCCGCAGGGTACTGCCGCTTATGAAAAACGCGGTGTTGCAGTCGATGTTCCCGAATGGAACCCCGAAAACTGCATTCAGTGTAACTTCTGCTCTCTTGTATGTCCTCACGCTACGATCAGACCTATTGCTCTTACCGACGATGAGGCTGCAAAGTATCCCGGAATGAAGACTCTGCCGATGACCGGTATGCCCGGATACAAGTTCGGCATGACCGTTTCTGCTCTCGACTGCCTCGGCTGCGGAAGCTGCGTACAGATCTGCCCCGGTAAAAAGGGTGCAAAGGCGCTTTCCATGAAGCCTCTTGATACTCAGCGTGACGAACAGCAGTATTTCGACCTCAGCTACAAATATGCCGACAATGCCGATGTACTTGCCAAGTTCAAGGTTGATACCGTCAAGGGCAGCCAGTTCAAGCAACCGCTCCTTGAGTTCTCCGGCGCCTGCGCAGGCTGCGGTGAAACTCCGTATGCTAAACTCATCACTCAGCTCTTCGGCGACAGAATGTTTATTGCCAATGCAACAGGCTGTTCCTCCATTTGGGGCGGCTCTGCTCCTTCCATGCCGTATACCACCAATAAAGACGGCAACGGTCCCGCATGGGCGAACTCTCTCTTTGAAGATAATGCCGAGTACGGTCTCGGTATGGCGGTAGCTGTCAAGCAGAGAAGAGCCAAACTCACAGAGCTTGTCGAAAAGTTCGCTGCAACCGACATTGAACCTCTTGCAACTGCTGCAAAGGCATGGCTCGAGGTCAAGGATGACGGTGAGGCTTCCAAGAAGGCTTCCGCTGATCTTATCGTTGCTATCGAAACTGCCGACAGCAAGTGCGGCAACTGTGGCTGCGATATGGACCCGCTTTATAAGCAAGCTCTCGCAATGAAGGATCTCTTCGTTAAGAAGTCCATTTGGATCTTCGGCGGCGACGGCTGGGCATATGATATAGGATTCGGCGGTCTTGACCACGTTCTCGCTTCCGGCGAAGACGTCAATGTCATGGTCTTCGATACCGAAGTTTATTCCAACACCGGCGGACAGGCTTCCAAGTCAACTCCTACCGGCTCAGTTGCTCAGTTTGCTGCTGCTGGTAAGGCAACCAAGAAGAAGGATCTTGCCGGTATCGCAATGAGCTATGGCTATGTTTACGTCGCACAGGTCGCAATGGGCGCAGACTACAACCAGGCAGTCAAGGCAATTGCCGAGGCTGAAGCATATCACGGTCCCTCAATCGTGATCGGTTATGCTCCCTGTATCAACCATGGTATCAAGAAGGGTCTTGGAACGAGCATGCTCGAAACCAAGGCTGCTGTTGCCGCAGGTTACTGGTTCAACTTCCGCTACAATCCGACCCTTGTCGGAAGCGGTAAGAACCCCTTCTCCCTTGATTCCAAGGAACCGACAACAAACTATCAGGACTTCATCAAGTCCGAGACGAGATACAGCTCTCTCGCACTGTTCTTCCCCGAAAGAGCAACCAAGCTCTTTGATACTGCTGAACAGCAGGCTAAGGACAGATACGCGAAGCTCAAGAAGCTCGCTGACGCTGAGTAATTTTTCACCTGTTTCCGTTCCGCCCCGCTTATTGCGGGGTCGGAACGGCATATATTTATATAAATGAAGACTTTTACGTCGAAGCACGTGAAATGCGCGGGAAAGGGAAAAGATATGTCATCTAAGAACAGCAGAAAAAAAGGATACAGCAACATCAATTTCGCCGCGGCGGTAACTTGCTTCGTGGTGATTCTCATTATCGTACTTGTAGTGACCATCGGTTCACGGAATAAACCCGATGATACCGACAGTGACCCAATACTGTCGGCTGCGGAGAGTATCTCGGAACAGAGCGCGGTATCTGAGCAGGAGACGTCTCTGCCGGAAGAGAGCTCTGAACCCGATATTTCGTTCACAACCGTCAGTCTTGAAACCGCATCATTTCATGAGGGCGATCTCATTGTCGTGAATCCTACATACGCAATGGCAGGCGAACCGACCGATCAGATCATAAAGCTTTGGGAAAAGAAAACGGCGAATTATAAGCTTTCGGATCTTTCGGTAACCTATTCGGAACGGCTTGTTCCCGAACTGAATAATATGCTAGATGCACTGTATGCATCAGCCTCAAGCGGTGCACTCACCATCTCGACCGGATATCGCACCGTTGAAGAACAGCAAAAAGCACATGATTCAAAGCGCAATATTAACGGCAGAGAACCTGTCGGCGGCTGCAGCGACCTCAATACCGGTCTTTCATTTACCGCATGGGTTTATCCGTCCACGGAAGGCAAAATCGGTGAGGGAAAATTCGCGTGGCTCAGCGAAAACTGCTATGAGTACGGTTATATTGTCCGCTATCCTGCGGGCAAAAGTAATCTCACCGGGATCGATGCCTCTGCGGATACATATGTAACGTACCGATATGTCGGCACACCTCATTCGTATCTTATAAGTCTCAATGCTTATTGCCTTGAGGAGTATGTTGAGTTTGTTACACGATTCAATGTTGACAGCAGATATTCCTTCAGCAGGGAAGGCGTGACTTATGAAATCTACTATGTCAAGGCTGCTGATGGCGAAACTACGGAAGTCCCTGTTCCTGTCGATTGCGATTACACTGTTTCCGGCGATAATATCGGCGGTTTCATTGTTACAATAACGCGATAGCTGTAACTCTGCCAATATTTGAAGCGAACATGCGTTTTATGCATTATTTTATTTTGTAAAAAAACGCAATTTCGCCTTGTGGGTTTTACACAAAAATGCGCTCCTGTTTTTGTGCAAAAATCACAAAGAGAAATTACTACGGATTGATTAACATAATTGGGGCATTTAATTTTGGTTCAATATAAAACTTTTACGCGAGTTTATAATCGTGATAAGAACAATGTATTGTTTCTTTTTGCTTTTCCTGAGATTTCAGAATGTTTGGGACTCTGCATGCCACATATAAGGCGGCGAATCACTCAGTTATAAACTTTTTTGCCTTTTTTATTGTTTGAAAAGCACTTTGATTTTTATATAATTTTCTCATAACCGTTCCGATTCGACATGCGCCAGCCACTCTTCAAAACAAACAAAAACGCGATATTACGTTTATGCACTCTTGACAAAATCGACGGAGCGGGTTATAATACACAATGTATTTATGGGCAGTATGCCTTTAAGTATTTTAGCAGTAAATCTCTCAGGAGGATCATTTAATGGGCATGAAAACACTAAGGTTCCGCGGTGTGCTGTGTTGTATCATGGCGTCTGCTTTGCTTTTCACCGGACTTGTTTGCGGTGGTGGGCTCAGCACGCTTGCCGCTGTCGAAAGCGTGAACGGCAGCGACTCTTTGGTAAGAACATCACTCACGGAAATCAAGAACGTTCTCACCTCGATTTCATACACGGATTATCTCGCAATGTATGAATCAAGCGGACGTCCCGATGAAACTGTCGATATCGATATTTTCGGCAACATCAACGGTGACGAGACCAACATCACCTATCAGGTCGTTGACGGTGCTGAGTACGGCAAGGACGGAAAGGTTCTTCTTATCGGCGATGACGGTAATTTTCCCTAAAATATAAATATAAAGACCGCCGGTTTTTATAATATCCTTGTCGAGTACTACACCGGTAACATCTCTGTGTATGACGCAGACGGCAATCTCGCGACCGTCGGTAAGAATGCTTCTATCGAACGAATGGTTATGATAGACGGCAAAGTGCCTTTCAAGGAAGCACGTTCAATTTCGTTTTCCAGAGCATGGGCAGATTCTTATCCGGAACTGGACGGAGATTATAAAGTCGTCAAGACAGATGGCAACAAGACCTACTATGATTCCACTTCCACGAAGTTTTTCGAGTCAGTCGCAAACGGTGACCGTATTTTCCAGCGTGATAATAACGGCAACGAAATGAAGCCCGAAAAGACTATCGTGGGTATATGGTATACAAAGCGCCTGTTTGACTCCTCCGGATATTCCAACGCACCTTTGATGTTCCATTTTGAAAATGGTGAACATGTTATCTCACTGAATACCGTACGTGAGCCTTTTGCAGTCAAGTCGATAAAGCTTGTCCCTATAGCCGAGACCATCAGCTATGAGGAATATCTTGCAGAACATAAAAATGCAAAGGATTACTCGGGTGACGATATCATTATTCAGGCTGAGTATCCGTCACTTACATCCGACAGAACACTGTATCAGCTCAATGACAGAACCAGTGTTATCAGCCAGCCGCAGGATTCCGCTCTTATCCGCCTGAATTCAATAGGCGGTGATAAGTGGACTTATGTCGGTCAGTGGATTGAATATACCTTTGAGGCTCCGGAAGACGGTTTCTATTATGTAGTTCCGCGTTCCATTCAGAATGTTACCTCCGGTAAGTATGTTTCGCGTAAAATATACATTAATGGTGAGGTTCCTTTTACCGAAGCCAATTATACACGCTTTGACTTCAGTGATACATGGAAGACCGACGCTCTCAACGACGGCACGACAGAATTCAAATTTTTCCTTAATAAAGGTATAAATACAATAAGACTTGAAGTTGCGCTCGGAGACCTTGCCGGCCTTCTCAGCACTATTGAGACTTCTCTTAATACATGTAACTCTTATTACAGAAAAATACTCATGATAACCGGTCCTGACCCCGATGAATACCGTGACTATCGTTTTGAACGACTTATGCCTGAGGTTCTCAAGGGAATGCTTCAGCAGGTTGATATCATCAACAATGTCAGCGACCAGCTTGCCAAAATTACAGGCGGTAAGGGTGGAAACGCAGCCGGGTAAGGGTGAAAGCGCAGCTGCGCTTGAAAAGGTTACGCTGACGCTCGAGCGTATGGGCAAATATCCCGACAAGATCGCTTCTCAGCTTTCAACACTTAAGGATTACCTCGCAGCTCTCGGTTCATGGCTCACCGATATGCAGAGTCAGCCGCTTCAGCTCGACTACATTGCGATTCAGGCTCCTTCTGCCGAAAGACCGAAAGCAGATGCCGGATTCTGGGATAAGTTTGTCGGTGAAATTAAAAAATTCTTTGTTTCGTTCTTCTCTGACTATACTTCCGTAAGCTCTTCCAACAATCAGCTCAGCAGTGAAGATTATGAAAAAGCCGGCATTGAAGTTTGGACTACTTCCAGCCGTGACCACGCGCAGATTATCCGCTCGCTCGTCGATGACGATTTCATGGAACGCTATAATATACCCGTAACAGTTAAGCTCGTTACCGGCGGTACTCTCCTTCCCGCAACCCTTGCAGGTACAGGTCCTGACATTTCCATGGGCAGTGATCAGACCACGCCTGTCAACTATGCGATTCGCTCTGCTGTTCTTGCACTGAACAGCAACGACGGCGGCTACGATTTCAATGATTTCACGCCTTACAAGGATAATCCCGTTTATAAAGATATAATTGACGACGTTGATACATTCGACGAAGTCACCAAGCGTTTCGCTCCTACAGCTATGGAGCCGCTCACGCTTTACGGTAAATCCTATGGCGTTCCCGAAAATATGGGCTTCTCCATGATGTTCTACCGTAAGGATATCATTGTTGAGCTTGACGCAAAAGTACCCGATACATGGGACGAATTCAACCAGCTGATTTATACTCTTCAGTCAAATACGATGGATATCGGTTTCCCGACCGGCGTCGGCGGTTCCACCATTCTGATGTATCAGCAGGATGAGCCGATGTATGACATGGGCAACTATGATTACTATCTTGAAAATTATCCCGAGCTTTTTGCTGACGGCAAAAACACCTATACGAATGAAGATGGAGAAGTGATACCTCAGACAGATGGTATGACCATTAATCTCGACAGCGATATTGCACTTTCTACCTTCAAGCAGGTCTGCCGTTACTTCACAATGTACGATTTCCCCGTATCGTATACATTTGCTGATCGCTTCAGAAACGGTACCATGCCGCTTGCTATCGCGGACTACACCACATATAACACTCTTATAGTCTTCGCACCTGAGATCAAAGGTCTTTGGGAATTTACTCCTCTGCCCGGCACTATCGGTGAAGACGGTGTTACGATCAACAATACTTCTGTTGCGTCCGTTTCCGCAATGATGCTCATGCGTACCGTTAAAGACGACAATGCATTCTCCGCTTGGATATTCATGCAGTGGTGGACGAGTGCAAAGATCCAGGCAGCTTTCGCAAATGAGATGGAAGCGCTCCTCGGACCGTCCGCAAAACAGAATACAGCCAACCTCGAAGCTTTGGAAAGCATGTCATGGTCAAAGGATGAGCTTGATAACCTCAAGGCTCAGTTCAATGCCGTTAAGTGCACTCCTGAGTTCCCCGGTAGCTATATCATCGGCCGTTACACCAACTTTGCATTCCTCGGCGTTTATAACGACGGTGCAGAACCTGTAACCAAGATGCAGTCTTATATCGTTGATATCAACAACGAACTTACCCGTAAGAGAAAAGAGTTCAACCTTATCACTTCCGAAGATATTGCGGCATACGATAAGACCCGCTCTGACGGCAACTGATTACTTCATTTTATCTAAGAAGGAGGATTTAAATGTCAAAGACTGAAAATGTCGTTATACGAAGCGACATGACAAAAACCCAATGGACTCTTAATGAAATGAAGAAAAACAAGGTTGCATACCTCATGGTTGCCCCGTTCTTTATCCTGTTCTTCATTTTCACCGTCGTACCGGTATTATTGTCCGTGGTACTCGGATTTACGACCTTCAATATGCTTGAATGGCCGACATTCGTGTTCATGGACAACTACATACGACTGTTCCTTGATGATGAGATATTTCTTATCGCCATCAAAAACACACTTATCTTCGCTGCAATAACGGGACCCGGCTCGTACATGCTCTCTCTGTTCTTTGCGTGGTTCATCAACGAGCTCAGCCCAAAGGTACGCGCTGTTGTTACATTGTTATTCTACGCACCTTCCATTTCCGGTAACGTATATCTGATTTGGACGGTCATCTTCTCCAGTGACCAGCTCGGTTATGCAAATGCCTGGCTCATCAAGCTCGGTATGATTCAGAAGCCGATTCTCTGGTTCTCCGATAAGAACTATATTTTCCCGCTTATCATAGCGGTCGCGCTTTGGACCTCGCTTGGTACATCGTTCCTTACGATGATTGCAGGTTTCCAGGTTGTCGACAAAACCCTTTATGAAGCCGGCGCGGTCGACGGTGTCAAAAACCGTTGGCAGGAGCTTTGGTTCATAACTCTTCCGACGATGCGTCCTCAGCTGATGCTTTCCGCAATTCTTGCTATCACAGGCTCATTCGGCTTCGGCGGCGTTATCACGGCTCTTGTCGGATTCCCCAGCCCCGATTACTGTGCCCATACCATCATGCATCATCTTGAAGACTATGGCTCTACCAGATTTGAAATGGGCTATGCTTCGGCGATCGCAACAATACTGTTCCTGATGATGGTGGGCTGTAACCTGCTTGTCAATAAACTTCTCAGAAAGGTAGGTACATGATATGGCACGTGTGAAGCAACCAAAAGAGAAGTTCAAGCGTTCGCTAAACCGCTCGCTCAAGGGCGATATCGGTATCTTTATCCTGCTTGCCATTGCAGGTGCGGCGATGGTTATTCCGCTTGTGTTCGCAATCGGTCAGTCGCTTAAGCCTCTTGAAGAGTTTTGGGTTTTCCCGCCCAGACTTTTCCCCGTCAACCCGACACTTAAAAACTTCTCGGACCTTTTCAGATTGATGGGTACGAGCTGGGTTCCTTTTTCGAGATATATCTTCAATACGATACTTATCTCTGTTGTCGGTACTGCAGGTAACGTTATCCTTTCTTCCTATGCTGCTTATGCAATTGCTAAGATCAAGTTCCCCGGAAGAAAGTTCCTGTTTACCATTATCGTTTACTCCCTGATGTTCAACTCCACTGTAACCGGTATCACAAACTTCCTCACTATGTCGTGGCTCGGCTGGGTCGATACGTACTTTGCAATCATTGTCCCTGCATGGTGTACAACATTCGGTCTTTATCTGATGAAGCAGTTTATGGATACCTCAGTTAATGATTCAGTCCTTGAGTCAGCAAGACTTGAGGGCGCGTCCGAAAACAAAATTTTCTGGACGATTGCAATGCCGATGGTCAAACCGGCATGGATCACACTGATCATTTTCGCGTTCAAGGATCTTTGGAATACCGGCGCGAATACATACATTTACAGTGAACAGCTTAAAACATTCAACTATGCAATCAGCCAGCTTGTCACAACCGGTATTGCAAGAACCGGCGTTTCCGCCGCTTCTACCGTCGTTATGATGATCGTCCCGATTCTGGTCTTCGTTATTACCCAGAGCAACGTCATTGAAACGATGTCGACTTCCGGTATGAAGGATTAAGGAGGAATACAATGTCGAAAATTAAAAGAGTATTGCTTCTTATCGCAGTTGCAGTGGTGCTCGCTTCAGTTCTTGTCCCGTCACTTACGGCAACAGCTCTTGTTCCCTATGCAACTTATACCTATAGCGTTGACGGTCTAATGCAGACCTCACCTCACGCCTATGATCCCACACTTGTTATCTCTTCTTCAACAATTGAAAAGGGACTCAAGAATAACGTCAATGAAATGGCGACACTCAAATACAGCGCAGACTGGAAAGCAATCAGCAAGATTGCCGATGTATGTGTCGATAATCTCGGTTATGTATATATCGTTGACAGCGGCACAAACCGCATAATCGGTCTTGATCAGGACTACAACCTCCGCCTTGTCATTGACTCTTTTGTCAATGACATGGGCGTTCCGGATTCTCTTTCAGAGCCGAGCGGATGCTTTGTCACCGATACCGAGATTCTTGTTGCAGATACCAACAAGGCGAGAATCGTCATATTTGATAAGGTCGGTAACTTCAAGGAAATCGTTCCCGAACCCAGCTCCGATGTTATTCCCGACGGCAGCGTTTACAGACCGACTTCCGTCGCAACCGATTCATCCGGTCGTATTTACGTTGTTTCAAAAACCACTAACTACGGTGTTATCGCGCTGAGACGTGACGGTACCTTCCTTTCCTTCATCGGACCGCAGAAGGTTACCTACAATGCTTTTCAGCTTTTCCTCAGAATGTTCCAGACCGCCGAACAGATCAAAAAATCTGTTCAGTATGTTCCTACTGAGTACAATAACATCACGATTGACTCCGACGGCTTCCTTTATGTCACAACAAACTCCATTGACAAAGGTCAGCAGCAGAGTGCAATCAAAAGCAAGTCAAAATCCGCAAACTACGCTCCTGTCAAAAAGCTGAATCCGAGCGGAAGTGACGTCATGAACCGTAACGGCTTCTATCCTCCTTCCGGCGAGGTCGACGTCATGTCGTTCACAACTTCGACGATAACTACAAGCGGTGCTTCCGATATTGTTGACGTTGCGCTCGGTCCGAACGGAATGTGGTCGATAATCGATGCAAAGAGAAGCCGTGTCTTTACCTACGACGAAGACGGTAAGCTACTATTTGCTTTCGGTGATAAGGGCGATCAGGTCGGTCAGATCCAAGATCTTAAGGCTATCGCTTATCAGGGAACAAACCTTCTTTTGATGGATGCGACTGCCAATACTGTTACTGTATATTCAAGAACCGCATACGGCGATCTTCTTGCACAGGCTCTTCAGAATACACAGGATCAGAACTACAGTCTCGCGGTTGACTATTACGTAAGTATTCTTCAGCACAACAATAACTATGATGCCGCATATATCGGTATTGCCGATTCTCTTTACAGAAACGGCGAATATAACGATGCGATGCAGTATTATAAGTCTGCTTATGATACAGCAAGTTATTCCAAAGCATATCAGCAGTACAGAAAGGAGTGGATCGAAGACTGGGTCCTTCTCGTTCCCGCTGTTATAATCATTGCTTGTGTGCTTATCAGTCTCTTCTTCAAGTATGCAAACAAGGTCAATAAAGCCGGTCATGCATACAAAGAAAAACGTACTCTCAAAGAGGAACTCCTTTATGCTTTCCATGTCATTTTCCATCCGTTTGACGGTTTCTGGGATCTGAAACATGAAAAGCGCGGCGGCGTCAGAGGCGCGACCGTTATCCTTGCAACGACAGTTCTTGTTTTCATTTATCAGACAATCGGCAGAGGCTATCTCTATAACCCCTACGGTGTTAAGATCGATTATTTCATGTCAATTTGTTATGTTGCAGTTCCCGTCTTCCTTTGGGTCGTCAGTAACTGGTGTCTTACCACACTGTTCGACGGCGAAGGATCGTTCAAGGATATCTATATCGCAACCTGCTACGCACTGACTCCTCTCCCCATTCTTATTCTTCCTACTATTTGGATTTCCAACATTGTCACAGCAGATGAAATGTCACTCCTTGCCCTTGTTTCGTCAATCGCATTCGTATGGTTCGCATTCCTTGTCTTCTTTGCAATGATGGTTATACACGATTATTCTCTCGGTAAGAACGTACTTACAACTCTCGGTACTATCGTTGCCGCGGCGTTCATTATGTTCGTTGCCGTCCTCTTCTCAACGCTTCTCGGCAAAATATTCTCCTTCGGTTATAATATTTATGTCGAGCTTTCGCTGAGATGGTCTTAAGGAGGTTTGCAAGACATGAAAAAATTACTTACTTCCGCAATTTCACTCCTCATTGTCCTGCTCCTCGTTGCTCCCACCTGCCTGAGCGTTGTCTCCTTCGCAGCCGACACATCTGAGGAAGCAAATGTCTGGGACAAACTCAAACCTGCTTATATGAAAGCAAACTTTTCCGATATCAGTGCCCGTATCAAGGGCACTGAGGAAATCGCCGGCATGGAATGCCGCCTTGTTACCGGCGGATACGCTATTTACGTTGACCCGCTGACAGCAGAAGTCGTTTGCCTTAAACTTAAGGCTCCGGACGCTGATGGCAATTATTCTGTGACTGACGGCGTTTATGATTACGACGGATATTATTCCACCAACCCCTTTGCGATCGGTCGCAGTGAATCCGTCGATTCAAAAAGCCCAACCTCTGATTCGGTAAAGCAGACACTTTATTCACAGCTCCTTGTAAAGTACACCGAAAACTCAAACGAAGTTGAGCTTTCGTCTTTCAAGGATGCGGCACTCAACAATCAGATAACCGTCAAGGACATCCGTAACGGTATCCGCGTTGAGTACACGCTCGGCAGAGAAGAGGTCACGTATCTCGTTCCTCGTCGTATCAGATATGATAAGTACCTCAATATTCTTTATCAAATCGCTCAGAACTCGACGACGAAAAAGGATAAGAGGAGCTTCGCGGCTTTCTACAGCCTTTACGCAATAAATGCCGACCAGCTCGATTATGAGCTTGATAGGGATTCGATGACCGCTGATGTCCTTGACTTCTTCTATACGACCAGAGAGGAAGGCAAGACTCTCCACCCCGGCAAAGGCTCTGAGTTCGGTGTTCAGTGGGGTCTGATTCCTGCGTACTACGAGAGAATCAATTCCGAGTCCAACAAAACCATTTCCGAACGCATCAGGGACTATCCTTTCGTTCAGCAGTTTGCATTTATGGTATGCGACTCGACGATTCAGGCTTCTGACCTTAAGCGTCTTGAGCAGATGGTCAAACTTAATACGGACTACTCAAACGAGCAGATGACCATCGACCATGCTGAAACAGAATATTCGGCTTCCGATAAGATACCTGCCCTCTTTAAGATGGCAATTGAGTATACTATCAACGAATATGGCCTTCAGATTCGCCTGAATGCCGGTAACGTCCGTTTTGACAGCTCAAACTACAAGCTTTCCAACCTTTCATTCCTGCCTTACGCCGGAGCTGCAGACACCAATAACGAAGGCTTTATCCTTTCTCCCGACGGTTCCGGTACTATTATCCGTCTTGAGGATATAAAGGGTCAGCAGTTCACTACGACAAGCTCAATGTACGGTCAGGATTATGCTTACCATACCGTTTCCGGCGCTAACAAAGAGGTTATGCGTTATCCCGGCTTTGGTGTTGTTGAAACAATCACCAAGAAGGAAGAATACGAAGATACCGAAATTTATGTTGACGAAAACGGCGAAGAACAGACCGAGACCGTCATAAAGACACGTGATATCAAGAGTTCTCACGGCTATTTCGGACTTATCACCGAAGGCGCAACGCTTTCAAAGCTTACCGTTGTGAACGGCGGTTCACTTCACATGTTCGCTTCAGTATACACTTCATTCAACCCGCGTCCAAAGGACAGTTACGTTCTTAACGGAGGTATTTCCGTTGGTAACGATTCCATGTGGACCGTTGAATCCAAGCGTAAATACACCGGCGACTATAAGCTTCAGATTTTCATTCTTGATAACGATCATTCCAACCATATCGGTATGGCTACGGTATATCGTAACTATCTTGCCGACGAAGGCGTTATCACAAAGCTCGATCAGTCCGGCAGCAATGATATCCCGCTTTACCTGCAGACTCTCGGCGCACTTGAAACTTCAAAGACTTTCCTCGGCGTTCCTTATGACACCGTTGTTCCGCTTACAAGCTTTGTAAGAGTCAAAGAAATCCTTGAAATGTTCAAGAACAATGAGATCAACAATGTTAAGGTTATTCTTCAGGGCATTACTAAGGGCGGTCTTATCTCATACGTACCTACGGACTTCAAAATTGAAAAGTGTCTCGAAGAGGGACATGACGATGTGAAGGGAATGACGTTTAAAGAACTGATAGAATATGCGAATGCAAACAACTATCAGCTGTTCCCCGATTTTGATTTCTCGCTCGCACTCCGCGATGAGCTGTTTGATGGCTTTAATGCAAAGGACGATCTTTCAAAGACCATCAACGACGAAAATGCGATTATGCGTGAATATGATCCTGTTTGGCAGGCATTCATTAAGAATGGTTGCGGTATCATTTCTGCCAATGCGATGACTAAGCTTTATGACGGTGTATACGCCGGATATAAGGATTATAATGTTGGCGGCATCTCTGTTCAGTCTCTTGGCAACATGCTTTCGAGCGACTTCAATGAAGACGATCCTCTTAACAGAGAAGACAGCCGAAAGCTTATCGTCAAGCTTCTTGCGAAGATTAAGGAACAGAACGGCAACGTCCTGATTTCCGGCGGTAACGCTTATGCGCTTCCGTATGCGACAGACATAATTAATATGCCTATCGACGACTCACGCTATAAGTATTCCAAGGCTTCGGTACCGTTCCTCGGAATTGTGCTTCACAGCTATAAGGAATACGCCGGCGAACCTATCAACCTCGCAGGTAACTACAGCTACACTCTCCTCAAAACCATCGAAAGCGGCGCAAGCCCCTATTATACCATTGCTTACGACAATACTGCCGAGCTTAAAGAGTATGCAACCTACTCCACTCTCGCTAAGTACTATTCTATCAAGTACACTATTCTCGTAAAGGACCTTATCGAAACCTACCGTACACTTAACGATGCACTGTCATCTGTTAAGTATGCAACAATAGTCGGTCACGAATTCCTCGATGACGATTACAAGGTCGTTAAGGTTACCTATGACAATGGCGATGTGTTCTATCTCAATTATCTCCTTAAGGATTACACACTGACAGTTGACGGAAAGAAATTTACCGTTCCCGCACAGGATTTCCTTAAGAATCCCGCATAAGAAAGGAGCATCAAAATGGATAACGCAAAACAAATCCCGGCAACTGCCGTGAAAAAGGCGCCTGCACGCAAACGTCGTGCGGCTGCACTTGACAAAAAGAAGGCGCGTTATGGTTGGTGGTTTATCGCTCCCTTCCTTATCGGCTTCGCTGTTATCTATCTGCCCATGATAGTGCAGTCGATCTATTTCAGCTTCGTAAAAATCAACCCCGTCACGGGTGGTGGCTATACCACCACCTGGGTGGGGTGGGAGAATTACCATTATGCGTTGGCTGAGGATCTCAACTTCCTCCCTAACCTCGGTTCAAGTGTCGTTGACCTCATCTTCGACATCCCCGCAATTGTTGTGTTTTCGCTCTTCATGGCGATAATGCTTAACCAGGATATGAAGGGAAGAGC
>FR892232.1:32340-39460 GCA_000433115.1 Ruminococcus sp. CAG:382 | reverse complement strand
AGCGGTGTTCAGAGCGATATTCTTTATTCCCGTCATCGTATCAACCGGTATTATCGACTCCATCGACGCTGCAAACGACCTTGCCGCTATGCAGGGGCAAATCAGTTCAATGGGTGATTCCGCCGGGGTCGGCGTAACAGGTTCGTCATCAAATATGGGGCAACAAATAATTGACCTCATTGACGTTCAAAGATTCTTCGGCAACATGATGGTGGGACAGGATCTTGTCACGTATGTTGTTGACATGGTTAACGGTGTTTATGACATTGTAAACCGTTCCGGTGTCCAGATGCTTATCTTCCTTGCAGGTCTGCAGTCCATTTCTCCGTCGATTTATGAATCGGCATATATGGAAGGCGCATCGAGCTGGGAAACCTTCTGGAAAATAACCTTCCCGATGATCTCACCGATGATTCTCGTCAATACGATTTACACGGTCATTGACTCGTTTACCAGCTCTTCCAACACCGTTATGTCATATATTTCAAGTGTCTATAACGGTTCAAATGGCGGTAACACGGTTCGCGCGACCGCAATGAGCTGGATTTACTTCCTCGTCATCATCGCTATTCTCGCTGTCGTAGCCGGATTGCTTTCCGCTTACGTTTTCTATCAGCGCAGAGACTAAAAGGAGGGGAGTTTCAATGGATAAAACTAAGAAAATCAAATCTGACCCTTCGATGCGAGTGTTTGATGAGAAAACGACTTTCTGGGAGCTTTGTAAGTATAAGTTTTTCAATCTTTACTTTCTGAAGAAGGCCGCGTTCGCAATCTTCCGCTTCGTGCTTCTCGTGGGTATTTCCTATGTCGTTCTGTTTCCTTATATTTCAAAGATTTTCGGTTCGTTCATGAGCCGTGAGGACTTTGTCGATGTCAGCGTTCTTCTCATCCCGAAGTATCCTACTCTTGATACATATAAGGCAATTATAAACGACAACAAATATGTCGAGGCACTTCTGAATACTGCAACAATTTCCGTGCTCTGCGGTGTTATACAGATGCTTATCTGTGCTGTCGTCGGATATGGCTTTGCGAAGTTTAACTTCAAAGGTAAGGGCATCCTCTTCCTCTGTGTTATCTTCACAATGATCATACCGCATGAAACCATTCAGCTTTCCATGTTCATGAAATTCCGCTATTTTGATATATTCGGAATCATTGAAGGTGTGCAAAAGCTGTTCGGGGTAGAGAACCCAACGGTTCCGTCGCTGTTGAATACCAACTGGCCGCTGATAATACTGTCAGCCGGTGGTTTGGCGTTCAAAAACGGTCTGTTCATCTTTATTATGAGGCAGTACTACAAGGGTGTCCCCGATGAGCTTGAAGAGGCTGCTTATGTTGACGGTGCAGGCGTTTTCAAAACATTTGTCAGCATAATCCTTCCCATGTCTGTCCCGATGCTCGTTACAATTTTCATGTTTGCGTTCTCGTGGCAGTGGTCGGATACGTTCTATACCGGTCTGTTCTTCAGCAGCACGACACAGCGTGTCCTGCTTCCCGATATCGTTACGATACCGAAATCGCTTGATACCGAGTATGCAGCTCAGATCACCTATGAAAAGGCAATCCGAAATACCTGCGGTCTGCTCATTCTTGCTCCTCTCGTTTTTGTGTATCTCTTCGCTCAGAGAACACTTATCGAAGGTGTGGAACGCAGTGGTATCACCGGTTGATCGGCTTTACAAGCAAATATTGTTCAAAAGGCAGTTCGGTTTTCCGCACTGCCTTTCATTGTCATTATGATGCAAAAGAACAGCGCCCCTTTTTTGTAGGAGCGCTGTTTTTTATACAGTATAGGATTATTTTTTCTTTTTTGAGAATACAATAACAACAGCAGCGACTGCAATGACTGCTATAGCAGCTATGATAATCCAAAGTACGGTGTTGCTCTTTTCCTCAGACGGCTCTGATGAACTGCCGGCATTATCGGAGATGACGGAGGAGATCGTGTTTGATTCTTCGCCGGTATCGGCTTTACTGCTTTCGACAGCGGATTTGACGCTGATCATTACAGGAGAGGTATAGAGCGAATAGCGTGTGCCGTCGATAAGGCGACATTCGTATCTGAACATAACCACTGCATCTGAATCTGCTGTCAATGTGCCATTTTCGAAAGTGACATTATCACCTTCGATAACAATCATTTCAGCTTTGGACGCCACGTCTGTGACAGTTCTATCGTATGTACGTGCGTTGATTTCGATTGAGGTACTTTCACCGCGATTCAGCTCGATCGCATCGACAGATGCATTAATGATACGTACAGTCTTTGCGGTGAGCTGACAATCGTTTGTGGTGAGACCGTTGTAACCCCAGCGGAAAGCATTGGAAAACGCTTCCTTGCTGCCGCTTGCGTATGTCCACGGCCATACCGCAATGCCGCGCTCAGTGCAGGCATCAATGAATTCTTCGCTTTGGTTGCTGTAAGATGGGTTAAATGAGGAATTATAAGGCTGAATCGCGTTGATTACCTTATAGACTTCTTCACCGGCTTCTTCAGGCGTAGTTGACGCTGACGGAGCGCCGAGCAGATAGCCACAGGTGATCTGAGGAGCGATTTTTTGCAGGTTTGCAAGCTGTGTTGCGTTGAAGGATATCACGCAGACGCGGTCAGAGAAGTTATATTCATCAATCAGGTCGGCGAGTTTTTGGCATATTGCAGCTTTGCCGGACTTGATTTCAACAAATACCTTTGCATCGTTGTCCTTTATCGCTTCGAACATATCACGGAGAGTTGGAATCTTTTCGTCGGGGAATTTTGATTTGTACACATCGTTATCGCCCCAAAGGTTGAACTGCTTGAGCTGTTCGACCGTCATGCTTTCAATATTACCGGAGCCTGTTGTGGTACGATTGATGTCACCGTCGTGCATGATGACGATTTCGTTGTCTGCAGTGAGATATATGTCAGTCTCAAGGACATCGGAACCATTCTGCCAAGCTATCAGATAGCTTGAAATGGAGTTTTCGGGAGCGTTGGTGGGATTACCGCGGTGACCGATTATAATCGGCGTACGGGTCAAGGAATTGCTTGCAAACAAGTCGTAAGCTTCGGCAAGCTTTGAGGGAGAGTTGACAACAATGCCGTTTGCGCCGCTGGTGAGCATTTTGACGCTGTCAACGATACCCGAAAAGCTCTTGTCGGCAACCCATACGTTTACATTGAGCATCTGAATCTTAAGAACGGTTTCTTTGTCAAGACACGATATGTCAATGAGCGCGGTTTTGGCAAGGGATGAATTTACAGCGAGACGGAACTCGGAGATGTTTTCTGAGGTGAGCAGGGAAGTGTACTTTTCGGTCAGGTCAAGTATGCCTCTGACACGGGTGTTTTTTTGACGGGCATATTTGACAACATCCGGATTTGTGCTGATAAATGAGAAATCGTTGTTTTTCTTGTCTTTGGCTATAAACGCAAGTACGGTATCAGCGTCAGCAGTGCTGTTCACGCGGAAAATCGGTACGATGCTTGTTCCGACTTTGTCGTAAAGTTCGTCGAGCGCAAATATCGCTTTGCCGTCTTTATCGATAACATCGTTGCCTTTAACGGTAAGGATCACATTGTGGGCATCCTTGAGGTCATTTAATGCATCGGCAAAAGTCAATTCGGCGGATACGCCGAGACTGTTATTGATGTTCCTGACTTCTGCCGAAGTAAGGGTTGCAGAATCTGCCTTGGGTCTTGACGGCTTATCGAGCTGAAGACTGACCTTGATATAGTCGACGTTGATATTGCTGTAATTGACCTGTATGCCGATTCTGCCGGATTTATATGCCTTTTCGGAGCTTGACCAAACGCACATATTCCCGTTGATGGACTGCTTTATGAAATCGCCCTTAATTTCAACGGAATGAGTGTAGAATGTATTGGCTTTCTGCGATTCGACATATGAGCCGGTTGTCTGAACGTCCCATTGGTTTGAAGGGGTACGTACCGCGAATTCGACACCGTTTGATGAGGCGGCATTCTGACGTATGCACATATGATAGTACGGGTAATCATTTTTCTGAATGCGGTACATTATCGACTGCCAGCGTGCCGTATCTGTCGCCTGTGCGACAGCAGAGCTCATTTCGATGCGATAGTTGCCGAAATCGCCGAGCCACGCCGGAAGAAGCAGACGGTATCCGCCATTACCGAGAGCATTTATGACGAGCTTTCCGTCCTTCACCGAAGAAAGAGTGAGACTTGAGCCGCCGATAGGCTGAAGCTCGGAGAGCGCGTTATCGTCATCGAATCCGTTATAATAAAGAACGTATTCGGCGTCGTCTTTGTTTTTGGCGACGACATAGATGTTTTTGGATTTGTCGCCGCTTACGGCGGTGAGTGCGGTGACTCCTGCGGAGGCGGGTGTGAATTCGGTGATTTCGGTTTCACCGTTTTTGAAGGTCGCCTTCTCGGGAGAGCCCTCTGCGAATTCGACAGCATACGATGTCAGGTCGATTTTTTCACCGACGGTTGCGGGAATCGCCGGCTCGTTGAAAGCGATAATCGCATCATCGTCGGCTGTAACGCCAATCGACGCGATCGGTGCTGCGATTAAGAGAAGTGCAAGAAACAATGAAAATAGCTTTCGCAGATTCATAATGTCATTTCCTTTCGTTTATTTTTTATTTGCGTTTATCTCGTCTATTGCATAGGCGATAACGTTACCGTGTTTTTCAAGCATTTTTTCTGCAAGCTCCCTGTCTGCTCCGGTTGATTCGCACACCATACGTACAGCGCGGTCAACGAGTTTGATATTTGAGGGTACCATGAATGCCATAAGGTTGCCGCGTGTCCTTCCGAATTTCACCATGGCTCCCGTCGACAGAATATTAAGAATCATTTTTTGAGCAGTGCCGGCTTTCATACGGGTAGACCCCTTGATGACTTCGGGACCGACCTCTGCGACAATCGTAATATCACTGTGCGCACGCAGAGGAGTGTTTATATTGTTGGAAACAGCGACTGTGGCAGCGCCTTTTGAATGTGCATAGTCAAGAGCTGCGATGACGCAGGTAGCGGTGCCGCTTGCCGAAATGCCGACACATACGTCGTCAGTGTCAAATGAGTGTTCCTTCAGTTGCTTTACAAGGCTGTCGGGATCATCTTCCGCGTCCTCGATTGAGCGGAAGGCGGCTTCATATCCGCCCGCAATAAGCCCCACAACAGTTTCGCGACTTACGCCGTATGTGGGAGGGCATTCAGATGCGTCAAGTACTCCGAGTCTGCCGGAGGTCCCTGCACCGACATAGAAAATTCGCCCGCCTTTTTTGAGAACAGCCGCAAGGCAGTCAATGCCTTCTGCAACCTGCGGTAGAGCTTTTTCGACGGCAAAGGCGACCGTTTTGTCCTGCTCATTGATAAGCTCTGCGATTTCAAGTGAAGATACCTTATCGATGTTTGCGGTTTTGGGATTGTATCCCTCTGTTTTGAGTGCTGCGTAATCCATTATTTCTTTATGCCTTTCATTGTGAGTTTGATTTGCTGCTTTTTCAGGTCGACCGACAGTATCATAACTTCGACGACGTCGCCTACTTTCAGGATCTCTGACGGGTGCTTTATGAATTTGTTGCTTATCTGTGAGACATGGACGAGACCGTCCTGATGAACGCCGATATCAATAAATGCCCCGAAATCGATCACATTGCGCACGGTGCCTTTCAATACCATGCCTTCCTTGAGATCTTTTATGTCCATTACATCGCTTCTCAGAAGCGGAGGCGGAAGCTCGTCACGCGGGTCGCGCCCCGGGCGCGTCAGCTCTGTGATAATATCCGAAAGTGTCGGCACGCCGATTCCGATCTGTTCCGCAAGTTTTTCGATGCCCATTTCCTCAGCGATTTCGCGCAGGTCGCCGAGACGGTTCTGACGTATATCTTCATCGCTGCAGCCGCATATTTCAAGAAGCTTTTCGGCTGCATCATAACTTTCGGGATGCACTGCGGTGTTATCGAGTACATTTTTTGAATCGCTGACGCGAAGGAAGCCCGCACATTGTTCAAAAGCTTTTGGCCCGAGCTTTGAAACCTTCAAAAGCTCTTTTCTTGTTTTGAAGATACCGTTTTGTTCACGGTAATTGACGATGTTTTTGCAAATAGTAGGGGTAAGTCCGGCAATGTGCGAAAGCAAAGACGGTGAAGCAGTATTGAGGTCGGCACCGACCGTATTGACACAGCCTTCGACAACGCCGTCCAGCGCTTCTTCAAGGCGTTTTTGCGGCATATCATGCTGATACTGACCGACGCCGATTGCCTTCGGCTCAATTTTTACAAGCTCTGCGAGCGGATCCTGGAGCCGCCTTGCAATTGATACGGCGCTTCTGAGTGTAAGATCGAAATCGGGAAGCTCTGTTGCTGCCAGCTTTGATGCAGAATAAACAGATGCTCCTGCCTCGCTTACGACCATATACTGCGTTGAGGCACTCATTTCTTTGAGAGTCGATGAAGTAAATATTTCGGTTTCCTTGCTTGCGGTTCCGTTGCCGATTGCGATGATTTGCACGTGATACTTATTTATCATCGATTTCAGCGTTGCTTTTGAGCGATTTACCGCATCTCCCGAATGGGTCGGATATATCACCGCAGTATCAAGTACCTTGCCTGTTCCGTCGACAACCGCAAGCTTACAGCCGGTGCGGTAGCCCGGATCAAGACCGATAGCCACCTTATTTTTGACGGGCGGCTGCATGAGAAGCTGATGCAGATTCAGCGAAAACAGCTTGATCGCTTTTTCGTCCGCATCATCGGTGAGTGCTGTTCTTATTTCGCGCTCTATTGAGGGGAATATGAGTCTGTCGTATGCATCTTCGGCGGCAGTTATTACGGCATTTCCGCAGGGTGTATTGCCCTTAACAAGGAGCATCTTCATGATATTGAGGCATTTCGACGGCTCGATTTCGATCGAAACCTTAAGGACCTCCTCATCTTCGCCGCGATTCACGGCAAGCACGCGGTGTGATGCAATCTTTTCGACGGGTTCTTTGAAATCATAATATAAAGTGTAAACGCTGTCTTTTTCGGGGTCGACAGCTTTTGATACGAGATTTCCGTTTCTGAAAACAATGTTTCTGACGCGTTTTCTGATGTCCGCATTATCGGAAATCATCTCGGCAATTATGTCCAGCGCGCCCTGAAG
>FR892232.1:20175-32295 GCA_000433115.1 Ruminococcus sp. CAG:382 | reverse complement strand
CTGTTTCAACGCCTTTCTCTGAGTCAACATACGCTTTTGCCATTTCAATTGGAAGTGTTTTTGCATCTTCCTGCGCGAATATTGTGAGCGCAAGCGGTTCCAGACCTTTTTCTTTTGCCACAGAGGCACGTGTTTTACGTTTCGGCTTGAAAGGACGGTATATATCTTCGATTTCTGCGAGTGTTTCGGCTTTATCGAGTGAATCCGAAATTTCATCAGTCAGTTTTTCCTGACCGCGAATCAGTTCGCGTACCTCTTCACGGCGTGTGTCGAGGTTACGGAGATATGTCAGCTTGTCGGCAATCTCACGTATGAGCTGGTCGTCAAGCGAGCCGTGCATTTCCTTGCGGTATCGCGCGATGAAGGGGATTGTGTTGCCTTCATCGAGCAGAGAAATGATATTTGCAACATATTCTTCTTTGATATTATATTGCAGACTCAGCTTTTTTGCATAATCCATACAAACAATTACTCCACATAGTATTATAGAATAATTATACCACATTACGTAGGTAAAATCAATGTAAAAATGCGAAAAAAGACCCTCCTCCGTTCTGCGGAGGAGGGTAAAATATTCAGACTTATTTTTGGAGTCTTGCGATTTCGTCAGCGAGCTGTTTCCGAAGCTCTGCGGGAATTGTATCGCCGATCTTGGCATAGAATTCCTTGACATTGTCGAAGTCCTTGAGCCAATATTCGGTTTCAACGCCGAGGATGGACTTGAGGTCTTCGATGGTGAACTTGTGACCGGGTTCGATCTCATAATCGAGACCTTCGAGGTTGATATCCTCGGGATTGGGGATATATCCGATAGGAGTTTCCTTAGCGCCGACCTTGTCTTCACATCTCTTGAGAATCCATTCGAGGACACGGAAGTTATCGCCGAAGCCGGGCCACATGAACTTGCCTTCGTCATTGAGTCTGAACCAGTTGACGTGGAAGATCTTAGGAAGCTTTGTTGCGAGCTTCTCCATGTCGAGCCAATGTGCGAAGTAGTCGCCCATGTTGTAGCCGCAGAAGGGAAGCATAGCCATAGGATCGCGTCTGACAACGCCGACAGCACCGGCGGCAGCAGCGGTGGTTTCTGAAGCCATGATTGAGCCTACGAAGGTACCATGCTTCCAGTCGAAGGACTGATAAACCAGCGGAGCGGTCTTTGCACGTCTGCCGCCGAAGATGATAGCAGAAAGCGGAACGCCTGTCATGCTGTCAAATTCCTTGGAAACGCAGGGGCACTGTCTTGCAGGAGCGGTGAAGCGGGAGTTCGGGTGAGCAATCTTTTCGCCGGAAGCGGGATCATACTTTTCGCCCTTCCAGTTGAGGCAGTGAGCGGGCGGAGTCTTTGTGAGACCTTCCCACCAAACTGTGTTGTCGTCTGTGTTAAGAGCAACATTGGTGAAGATGGTGTTCTTACGGGTGCAGGCAAGAGCGTTGGGATTGGACTTTTCATTTGTGCCGGGAGCAACGCCGAAGAAGCCGTTTTCGGGGTTGACAGCCCAAAGTCTGCCGTCCTTACCGGGTCTGATCCAAGCGATATCATCACCGACAGTCCAGACCTTGTAGCCCTTATTGCGGTAGTATTCCGGAGGAATAAGCATTGCGAGGTTGGTCTTGCCGCAGGCAGACGGGAATGCTGCTGCGACGTACTTTGTTTCGCCATCGGGACCTTCAACGCCGAGGATGAGCATATGTTCTGCCATCCAGCCTTCGTTTCTGCCGAGGTAGGAAGCGATACGGAGAGCGAAGCACTTCTTACCGAGAAGTACGTTTCCGCCGTAGCCGGAGTTGATGGACCAGATTGTGTTATCTTCGGGGAAATGAACAATGTATCTGTTGTTTTCGTCCATGTTTGCTCTTGCATGGAGACCCTTGATGAAGTCGCCGTTTTCGCCGATACCTTCAAGTACGTTGAGACCGACGCGGGTCATGATGAGCATGTTAAGCACGACATAGATAGAGTCGGTAAGTTCGATACCGTATTTTGCGAAGTTACTGCCGACGACACCCATGGAGTAGGGGATGACGTACATTGTTTTGCCTGCATAGCTACCTCTGTAAAGTTCGGTCAGCTTAGCGTAGCATTCCTGAGGATCCATCCAGTTGTTGGTTGCACCTGCGTCCTCTTTTCTGCGGGAGCAGATGAAGGTACGGTTCTCAACACGTGCGACGTCGTTGAGAGCGGTATGGTGAAGATAACAACCGGGGAGCTTTTCCTGATTGAGTTTGAACATTTCGCCGCTTGCGCAAGCTTCAGCTCTGAGCTGTTCAGCCTGTTCTTCGCTACCGTCGATGAGAACGACTTTCTCGGGCTTTACGAGCTCGATCATTTCATTCATCCATGACGTGAGCTTTTTGTTCTTGATGTTTTCAATGGTCATGATTTGATTTCCTCCGTTTTATGTTATGTTATTTTGTCTTGATGATATATAGTCCGAGATACGGGCAAAGTCATAGATGTCCATTTCCTCACCTCTGACTGTCGCCTTTAATCCCACATTGTTCAGCATATCACAAATTTCTTCTTTTGTAAAGGGTAAATTGAGACAAGAATTAAAAGAATTCGAAAACATTTTGCGCCGATTTGCAAACGCGCCCTTAATAACGTCAAAAAACAGCTTTACATTTGCCGGATTGACAGGCGGGGTATCGTATATGGTGAACATCACAACGCTTGAATCCACTTTTGGCGGCGGTGAAAACGCGCCCGCAGGGACGTTGCACAGTCTTTTGACAGATGCGTAATAATTGCATACGGCTGTTATCGCGCCGTACTCAGCTTCGCCCTTTTTTGCGGTGAGTCGTGAGGCAACCTCCTTCTGCACCATAACTGTGATCTTCGAAAACAGCTTGCTTTCAAGCAGTTTCATGATAATCGGAGTCGTTATGTAATACGGAAGATTGGCGCATACCGCCGGGACAAGCCCTTCGAAATACTCGTTTTTCAACGCTTCAAGATCTGTTTCCAGAATATCCTGATTAATAATTTTGACGTTGTCAATTTCGCCGAACCGTTTGCTAAGGCATTCCATTAGATCGCTGTCGATTTCCACCGAAACAACTTTTCCGACAGTGTTTGCAAGCTCTTCTGTCAAAATACCTTGCCCGGCGCCAATTTCAAGCACTCCGTAGCTTTTGTCAAATCCGCTTTGAGTTACGATTTTTTTCGGTATTGCGGGAGAAGTCAGAAAATTCTGCCCGAATTTCTTTTTCTTGCGGTACTTTTCCATTATTCCTTATCGATCACGGTGAGGAATTTTGCGTCTCCGTCGACCGCGAACTGACCATGAGGAACTCTGGGGTCAAAATAGAGTGAATCGCCCTTTTCGAGATATATCGTTTTTGAACCGACTATCACGCCGATTTTTCCCTCTATCACAAAATTGAACTCCTGTCCGCCGTGTGTGACGAGCTGAGGCTTTTTTTCGTTTGGGTACATCGTGACTATCATCGGTTCCTTATTTCTGCCGATGAAATTATACGCAAGCGATTCGAATGCATAGCCTTTATAGCGTTCAACTGAAACGCCTTGTCCCGATCTGGTTACTGTGTAGCTGTTCATTTTGGGTTCTTCGCCGGTGAGCAGTTCTGTTGGGTCAACGTTCATGACGTTTGCAACTTCATAGATCATGGAGATCGGAATATCTTTTTCGCATGATTCGTATGAACGGTAAAGGTCGATCGGCATATTGATTTTTGAGGCAAGCTCTTCGTCGCTCACTTCAAGTATTTCACGCAGATACCTGATTCTGTCGGCAATCTGTCTGAGTTGGTTTTCTGTGTTCATGTTTCAGCCTCTTTCTTTCGCGCGCGCTTTTCCGACGGCTTCAATGAGTCCGGAAAGATACACCGCACCGAGTGCACGGTCATAAAGACCGTATCCCGGCTTTCCTTTTTCGCCCCAGATCATTCTGCCGTGGTCGGGTCGGATATATCCGTCAAAGCCGGCGTCATACATTGCATTAACGATTTCATACATATCAAGCGAGCCGTACTGCGACGGGTGCGCCGTTTCGTTGAAGCACTTGTTACCATTTATGAGCACATTTCTGATGTGTACGAAATGAATGCGTCCGAGTTTTCCGAAGTGGCGTATCATTTCCGGTACGTTGTTGGAAGGGGAAACGCCGAGCGAACCTGTGCAGAGTGTGATACCGTTACGCTTGGAGGTATTGATAGCACAAAGCTTTTCAAGACTTTCGAATGATGTGATGATACGCGGCAACCCGAAAATTCCCCAAGGCGGATCGTCCGGATGAATTGCCATATTGACGCTGTATTCTTCGCAGACCGGAATAATCGCGTCGAGGAAATACTTCAGATTTTCCCACAGTTTGTCCTCGTCAATGTCCTTGTATTCGTCAAGCAGCATGTTGAGGCTCTCCTTGGTATAGCTGCTGTCCCAACCGGGGAGCGAGAGTTCGCCGGAACGGGGATCCATGTTCTGAAGGTCGCTTTCACGGTAAACGAGTGAGGTGGAGCCGTCGGGATTTTCAAAGTCGAGACGACTTCTCAGCCAGTCGAATACGGGCATGAAATTATAGCATATGCATTTTATGCCCGCCTTACCGAGACGGCGGATGTTTTCTTTGTAAACCTCTATGTATTTATCACGTGTCGGTTTGCCGAGTTTGATATCCTCGTGAACGGGAACGCTTTCGACAACTTCAAATTCCAGACCTGCTTTTTCGGCGGCTGACCTAACACGTTTTATTGATTCAACGCTCCAAACCTCTCCGGGAGGTACGTCATATACAGCGGAAACAACGCCTGTCACGGTCGGTATCTGAGATATATATCTGACACTGACAGGATCACTTTCGCCATACCAGCGGAAGGTCATCTTCATAACAATTCAGCTCCTTAATGGATATATGCTTGCGGTACTGCCGCATTCAATATAATTCTATCACATTAATCGTCTTTAGTCAAGACGGAAGAAGAGCAATTTTTGAAGTTCTGCATGATAACTTCCTTTTTGCGCCATGAAAACGGATATTCTTGAAATATCTCGTCCTGCATACCGGCAATCAGCTCTTCTGTTACGTTATCCAGTACATGATCCGCAAAGTATCCGTCTTTGCTCAGCGCTTTGCCGCTATTCAGCGGACAGACATCCTGACAGATGTCGCAGCCCCAGATGACGTTGTTCTTGCGCAGTGCATCCCACTCGGCTTCTGTCTTCGTTTTTTTCTGCGAAATATAAGAAAGACATTTTTTAAATTCATAACCGTCTCTGCTTATAGCACCGCCGGGACAAGCCTGCATACATCTGCCGCAATCGATGCAATAAGTAGGCTTTGAAGGATGGCTTTCAAGAACCATATCCGTCAGAATGGAAGCAATAAAAATATACGAACCGTATTTTTTATTTATGAGAAGCGTATTTCTGCCTATCACCCCGAGACCGCACATTGCCGCTGCCGATTTTTCACCAATAGGGGAGTGGTCGGCATAGCCTTCGAATTCATGCCTTAGCTCGTTTCTGAGGCGCGGAATTACAGCATTGAAAAACTGCTCGCACCGCTTATGGTAATCATGCGTGCGCGCGTAAGCCGAAAAAACATATTTGTCCTTGACGGTATAATCTGTGCGGTACGGGAACAACGTTATGATGCACGTCTTCATCTTGCCGCTGCATTTTTCCCAAAGACGTTCGTTAGCTTTTGAAGCATCTTCAAATGGAAGAAAGGCAAATTCGCTGATGCCGTTTTCGTTAAGTATTCTTGCGATAGTCTGTTCGTTAGTCATATGAAAATAAAATAAAGCGGGCAAAAAGCCCGCTTTGATTTAGTCGGAAATATAGGGAATAAGAGCGACCTGTCTTGCGCGCTTAACAGCGGTGGTGAGCTGTCTCTGATGAAGAGCACAGTTACCGGTGACACGTCTGGGAAGAATCTTAGATCTTTCGGTGAGATTCTTTCTCAGTCTTGCGACGTCCTTATAGTCGATGTGTTCAATCTTTTCGGCGCAGAAAAGGCAAACTTTCTTCTTTCTGCGGGGACGGAAAGGCTTTTGAACTTCCTTGACTTCTTTATCCATGATGAAATCCTCCTTTTGCAAATAATTGAAAATCAGAACGGAAGCTCGTCATCAGCTGAAATTTCTTCAAACGAGCCTTCGGACTTGGGAGTACTGTAAGAGGGCATGGGAGCCGAATTCTGGTAAGAACCCGAGCCGGAATCGTCTTTTCTTCCGACGAATGAAATCTCGTCGGCGACAACCTCGGTTGTATAGCGCTTCTGACCGTTGTTATCGGTCCAGCTACGCGTCTGAAGCGAACCGCAAACAAGAATCGGCTTACCTTTACCGAAATACTTTGAAACGGTTTCGGCAGTTTTGCGCCAGCAGACTATATTGATAAAATCAACGTCACGCTGACCGTCCTGATTCTGAAATCTTCTTTCGACAGCGATGCTGAAAGAAGTTACCGCAACTCCGGAAGGCGTTTGCTTGAGTTCGGGATCTGCTGTCAGATTGCCCATGAGAATTACTTTGTTGAAGCTCGGCATGATTCTTAAAGACTCCTTACAGTTTTTGTTGGCTGATTATTCTTCGACTCTGATGGTGAGAGAACGGAGAATGGAGTTATTGATGTTGAAAAGACGTTCGAGCTCTGCGGGGAACGCGGGAGCGGAACGGAATCTTATCAGAACATAATAACCATCGGTCAGATCGTCAATAGGATATGCAAGATGTCTTGTACCCCACTCATTGACGGAATCGATCTCGCCATTGTCGGTAATAAGAGCGGTGAACTTTTCGATAACGCTCTTTACTGCTTCTTCACCGATTGTGTTTCTGACGATGAAGAGGGTTTCATACAATGCTTTGTTCTGTTCCATTATTTACACCTCCTTCTGGACTATGACCGTATGTCCAGCATACGGTAAGGAGAAAACCCTGAGGGCTTTCACATACATTTGATATTATACAACACCTGAAAGGTATTTGTCAATAGTTTTTTACTGAGAATTTCTCAGAAGTTTTCTGAATCTGAATGTTGCGTCGAGCAGGGGAGAAATCGATTCGTCGTGGTTGAGGGTGCTGATTATCTTTGCGCAGAATCTGGAAAGGTCGACCTCGCAGAACCACGGACGGTTTCTGATCTCGTCCGGCACATATGAAAGGTTTGTCGTATACAGTTTTGTGAGGCGTCCTTCTTCATAAAGCTTGTCAAATTTTTCGACGCCCTTGCTGAAGAATGCGAAGGTAGCGCAGACATATGTCTTTGCGGGATGATATTTGACCGTCTGGTTGATGATATCGACGACAGATTCGCCGGAGTCGATCATATCGTCAACAATGAGAATCTTCTTGCCGTCGAGCGGGCTGCCGATATATTCATGCTGAATGATGGGGTTCTTACCGTCAATTATGACGGAATGATCGCGACGTTTATAGAACATACCGACATCGACACCGAGGACGTTTGCGTAATAGATAGCTCTGCCCATTGCACCGGTATCGGGCGAGATGACAGTCGCATTGTCTTTGATTATATTGTTGCCTTCATTGTCGATGAACGCCTTGAGCATCGAATATGTCGGGAAGATGTTTTCGAATGAGGTGAGAGGGATGGCGTTTTGTATGTTGGGGTCATGCACGTCAAAGGAAAGTATGGTGTTGACGCCGAGGTTCGCAAGTTCACGGAGTGCCATTGCGCAATCAAGCGATTCTCTGCCATTGCGTCTGTGTTGTCTTGATGCGTAGAGCAAAGGCATGATTACGGTGACGCGGTTTGCTTTGCCGCCGATGGCGGAAATGACGCGCTTGATGTCCTGGAAGTGCTCATCCGGACCGTAGTGGTTGGTGTATCCGAACATGGTGTAGGAGCAGCTGTAATTGCCGACATCGGCAATGACATAGATATCCTTGCCTCTGACGGTGTCGAGAAGTTTGATTTTGCCCTCGCCGTTGTTGAAACGCACCTGCTCGTGCGGAACAAGATATGTGAAATCGGGATCGGTAATGTTTCTGAGCGCCTTGATACGGTCGTTTACGAGATTACCCAGCTTTTCACTGCTTTTGAGAGCGATGATGCCAAGCTCACCGTGGTTGAAAACATCGGACATTGATAATATACCTCACAAATATTAACTTTCGCAGACAAAGCCGATTGCCTGCCGCTTTGACTGTTACATATATTCTACACCTGCAATAACGATTTGTAAATAGACTAATTCAACAAAATACATCTTTTTCCCCCGCAATTTGCGTGAATGTGTTGATATATGCGAAGCTTGTATCGTATTTCCGAAGAACGGTTGCTGTCGATATTTGTCCGAATGTGGGTTGACAATCCATGATGCCGGGTATATAATTAGACTGTGACTTTATTTAAGATAGGCGGTGTTATTATATGCGTCGGTATTTTCCACTTGTACTCGCTTTTTGCATGACATTAATATGTGTTTTCACGTTTGCTGCGGTGTCTGCAGATGACGGGATTATCGGCGATGTCGACGGTGACGGTGTTGTTACATATGATGACGCGCAGATCATATTCGATTACGTCGCCGGTATCGGCAGCATGACACAGGAAGAACTCAAATCTGCCGATGTCGACGGTGACGGCAGGGTTACCGTGGCAGACGCGGTGCAGGTGTTCCACTTTGCATCCGGTGTTCTTCGCAGTCTTCCGTATGTACAGCCGACCGGCGGTGTACTCACGGTTATGAAGCTTCCGGACAGGATAGATTATACTGTCGGAGACGGTCTTGATCTCACCGGTATTGAAGTTTGTATTTTGTATTCCGACGGTTCGCGCAAGGAGGTCGACGATTACACAGTTACGGGCTATGAGCCTACTGTTGGTGTCAAGATAATAGTCATATCTTATGACGGCATGCGCACTGCATTCACGGTCACTGTTTATCCGAAAGAAATTGTTGAGATCGGTATTTCTTCGCTGCCCGGAAAAATCGACTATGTTTACGGCGAGGCGCTTGATCTTACCGGTCTTGTCATTACGGCTTATTACGAGGACGGCACATATGAGGATATCGCGGATTACGTTGTCAGCGGATTTGACGGAAGTGTCGGTGTCAATACTGTGTACATACAATACGGCAAATTCAGACTCGGCTTTGACGTTACCGTGGGAGAATAATTTATGATAAAACGTTTTTTGACCTTCTTTTTGGCAATACTTCTCGCGGCATCGCTTGCGGGATGCACGGACAGCGAAATCGCAGACGGCGCGGTCGTATGCTCGGCGTTTCCGGAATACGATTTTGCAAGACAAATATGCGGTGATAGTGCCGACGTTGTAATGCTGTTGCCGTGCGGCAGCGAGGCGCACGATTTTGAGCCTACGGCAAAAGATATCAAGGCTGTTGCCGCCGCTTCGCTTTTCATATACAACGGGGGTGAAAGTGAAGTTTGGGTCGAGCGCGTTCTGTTATCTGCCGGGAACGTCAGGAGTATCAGCCTGATTGATTGCTGCACTTCACCGCTTTATGTCGACGGCGAAGACGGCAGGGAACAGGATGAGCATATTTGGACAAGTCCGAAAAATGCAACGCTTATGGCTGAAAAGATTTACAATGTACTTTGTGAAGTCTTTCCCGGTAAAAAAGACGTGTTTGAGTCAAATTACAATGCCCTTTCCGCAAAGCTTACGGCTCTTGACAACGCATGTACCGAAATGGGCTACCGAATGAAAGGAAAGACCGTTATAATCGGTGATCGCAATCCGTTCGGATATCTGGCACGTGATTACGGAGTTGAAATGATGGCGGCTTTCCACGGCTGCGGACATGACAGCGAGCCGTCGGCAAAAGAGCTTGTGTCGCTCATTGAAACGGCAAAGGAAAATGATGCCGATATTGTGTTCTATGTTGATTTTTCCGGCGGGAAAATTGCCCGTACCGTCGCATCGGAACTGGAAAACGCAAAAACGGAACAGCTTTTTTCGTGTCACAACGTCACTGCCGAAGATTTTATGACGAAAAGCTATTATGACCTGATGATGCAGAATATTTCGAGGATTATCGGAGCAGAACATGCCGCTGATTAAATGTGAAAACGTAAGTCTTGCTTATGAGAACGTTTGTGTTGTGAGAAACCTTAATTTTTCGCTGGAGCAGGGGGACTACCTCTGTATTATCGGAGAGAACGGAAGCGGTAAATCGACGCTTCTGAAAGCGCTTGTCGGATTGAAAAGCGTGAAGTCGGGCAGAATCATCTATAATGGGCTGAAAAAGACCGAAATCGGATACCTGCCTCAGCAGACGCAGGTACAACGGGATTTCCCGGCGTCTGTGCGCGAGGTGGTGTTGTCCGGATGCATCGCATCCGCACACCCGTTTTACGGTAAAGCCGCAAGAAAAACCGCTGATGAAAACATTGACCTGCTCGGACTTTCGGAACTGCAAAACAGATGCTACCGTGAATTGTCTGGCGGCCAGCAACAGCGGGTTCTGCTTGCACGTGCGCTTTGCGCGACGAAAAAACTGCTTGTACTCGATGAGCCTGTCAACTGTCTTGATCCGGTTGCGGCAGCGGAAATGTATGAGCATATACGTGATATTAATAAAAACCGCGAAATAACTGTAATAATGGTGACGCACGACGTTGAAAAATCGCTTGACGACGCGACGCATGTGCTTCATATGCATGGCGAAAATCCGTTTTTTGCTGACAAGCAGCATTATCTTGAATGCGATGACTGCAAGCATTTTCTCGGGGAGGTGCATCATTGTGACGGAAATCATTGAAATGTTTTCTTTTCCGTTTATAATCCGGGCGTTTGCCGTCGGGATTATGGTGTCGCTTTGTGCCTCTCTTCTCGGCGTAGGGCTTGTTTTGCGGCGGTTTTCGATGATTGGTGACGGTCTTTCGCACGTCGGATACGGCGCACTTGCCGTTGCCGCGGCGCTCCATGTTTCGACACCGCTTTATGTTTCGATTCCTATCGTTATTGCGGCTGCTTTTCTTCTTCTGAGACTTGGAGGAAAGTCAGGGGCGGCGGGGGATTCGGCGATCGGCATGATTTCTTCCGGCGCGCTTGCTGTCGGTACGATAATAATTGCGCTGACAACAAACTCAAATGCCGATATAACAGCCTATATGTTCGGCAGTATATATGCGTTGTCAGACACCGACGTGTGGCTTTGCGCGGCGCTTTTTGTGATCGTCGCGGTACTGTTTATCATGTTTTATAATCGCATTTTTGCGGTTACGTTCGACGAGAACTTTTCGCGTTCTGCCGGCATAAATATCGATATATATAATATCACGATGGCTCTTCTTACTGCAGTTACGGTTGTGATCGGTATGACGCTCATGGGCGCACTTCTCATATCTGCGCTTGTAATTTTTCCGCCGGTTACAGCAATGCGTGTCTGCCGATCATTCAGGAAAGTGATGGTTTGCGCGGCAATAATCGGCGTTGCCGGACTTATTGCCGGGCTGTTTGCATCATATTTTCTTTCGACGCCTCCGGGCGCCAGTATTGTGGCGTCGGATGTTGTCCTGTACTTTGCTTTTTCGCTGTGTGCGTCTTTGCGCTGCGCGGCTTCAAAGCGCTGAAAGAGTCGATTTTTACAGGTCAAAATCGTTGCTCAAATTATTAAATTTCTTGCCGCAGTATTGACAAATTGAATTCGGCGTGTTATAATCATGGCAAACCGTGGGTATGTATGCCCATAGCTAAATAACGAAAGGAAAATTAAAATGAAAAGAATTATTTCTGTAATTCTCACTGTTCTTCTCGTTTCTGCTCTTGCATTTACATTTGCAGTTTCCGCAGAAGACGAATTTGCTCTCTCTGTCAAGCTCCCCGAGACATTTGAAGCTGACAGCACAATTGAGTTCAGTGTCACCGTTGATAAGATTCCTGCCGGCTGTGTCGGTGCTCCTCTTACTTTCGATTTCGAAGGTATTGATATCGAAGCTGATGGCGTTGTTGCCAAGTGCACCGTCGAAGGCGGCGAAATCGACTTCTTCAAGGTCGAAGACGGCGTTGTTGATGGTGTTATCGGTGACTGGAAGAACGAAATCAAAGCAGGTCTTACCATTACCTTCAAAGGCAAAGTTGCTTCCGGCGCTAAGGAAATCAAAATCACCACTCATGAAGGTCTTGAAGCTGACGGCGCTGTCGCAGCAGTTGTGACAGGC
>FR892232.1:7751-20161 GCA_000433115.1 Ruminococcus sp. CAG:382 | reverse complement strand
TGACAGCCAAGTCCACGCTCAAGTCCGGCGACGAACCCGTTGTCACTCTTGACGGTATTGACACCACCGGTTGGACCTATGTTGACGGTATTGAGACCGGTCTCTGGCAGGGCGAAACCGACCAGGACGTCGGTACTTATTACTACAAAGCAGGCAAGGTTGACGGCAAGTATGTAATCGAGTTCCTTTTCAAGGGCGAACTCTCCGGCACTCCTGAAAGCTTCGGCAATGGCAATGGTACAAACGTACGCGTTTGGTTCCACTCCAACAAGAACGCTGACGGCGCTGATCAGATCACTTACAACAGCTTTATCGACGTTTCCTACAACGGCATCGAAATGGTCAACAGATTCCTCAAGAACTCTGTTACCGATGCCAACAAGGCTGAAGTTGTTTATGGCTATGATGATGAAAAGCCCTACACTGTTACCACCATCGTTCCTACCGCTAAGGACGGCGTTTATGTAAAGATCGAACTCACCGAGATTCCCAATGTTATTGACAATGATGACGTTGAAGGTATCCTCACTGTTTCCAACAAGCCTGAAGGTAAGGGAAACAACGCTCTTTACGCTGACCAGTACAAGACTCCTTACAGCGGTTGGGATACAAACTACGCTGTTCATTTCTATACAGATGCTCCTATTGAAGAGTCTTCTGAGGAACCCTCTGAAGAACCTTCTGTTGAGCCTTCTGTTGAGCCTTCTGAGGAACCTTCCGTAGAGCCCTCTGTTGAGCCTTCTGAAGACGAATCCAAGACTTCTCCCACCACCGGCGACCTTGGCATTGCTGCCATCGCTCTCCTCGGCGTTATCGCTGCTGCCGGTGTTGTCGTAGTCCGCAAGGTCAGATAACTTAATTAACCTGATTTATACTGATTTCAGCTAAAAACGGTTTTACCGCCTGAGCAATTTGCTCAGGCGGTTTTTTGATACTTTGGAAGATGGTTCTAATAAAAAATAACCGCCGAGGAAACTCAGCGGCTAAGTTATGATTCAGAATTCGGTGGTTCCGGTGAAAATCATTTCTGCATTACCGGTAAGGAATATGTTATCATAGGTATACTTTACGAGAAGGTCTCCTCCGCGTGTTTTGACCGTTACGGTTTCGTTTGCGGAACATAATCCGTTTTCTATTGCCGCCGCAACAGCAGCGCAGGCACCGGTTCCGCAGGCATTCGTTTCACCGTTTCCGCGCTCATACACTCTCATTTTCAGAATATTACGGTTTACGACGCGAACGAATTCCGTGTTTGTTCGCTCCGGAAATATCGGGGCGTTTTCAAACAGCGGTCCGATACGTTCAATATCAATAGATTCGATTTTGTCGGCAAATACCACACAATGTGGATTTCCAAGTGAAATGCAGTTGATTCGGTACTTTCCGTCGTCAATTTCGATGGGACGGTCGATAATCGAATTTCCTTTAAGAGCAACGGGTATGTGCTCCGGCGTGAAAATTGCTTTTCCCATTTCGACGGTGACAAGACTGACTTTTCCGCTTCTTGTCAACAGATGGAGCTTTTTAATGCCGCCCGCCGTTTCCGCTGTCATATCTGTTTTTGTGACTATACCGGAATCAAAGAGATATTTCGCTGCACAGCGGATTGAGTTGCCCGCCATTCCGCTTTCGCTGCCGTCGCGATTAAAAATCCGTAGTCTGAAATCAGCAACAGTGCTTTTTTCCATGAGAACAATACCATATCCGCCTATGCCGCGATGTCGTTCGCAAAGCTGTATGCAAAGCGATTCGGGACAGGTAAGAGCGCCGTCAAAATTTTCGATGAATATATAATCGTCGCCCGTCGCCTGCATTTTTATAAACGACAGCTTCTGCCGCTCAGAACGCATATGACATATGTCAACGAGCTCTGTATTAAGTTCATTATAACCGCTTGATATCAGTTCTGCAAGTGCGCCTGCGGTATCAAGCGATGTAAAACAGGGAATTGACAGCTGTAATGCACGGCGATGCAGTGCTATATAATCACTGACGGTCGAATCCTTAAATGCACCTGTATAAACGATAAAATCGATCCATCCGCTTTCGAGAAGCTCAAATGCATGATCGTTTTCGCGAATTCCTTTGACTTTTTCAACGTCAATGCCGAGATTTGACACTGCATCTGCGGTTTCGTCGGTTGCAAAAATAGCGAATCCAAGATCGGACAGCTTCTTTGCTAAGGAAAGGGCGTCTGTCATGTCGTGGGTGTCAACGCTGAGAAACACGCCATGCATACCTTTTTTGCCTGTATGCACACTCATTCCGGCTGAGGTCAGACCTTTGAAAAGAGCTTCCTCCATTGTTTTTCCGATTCCGAGAACTTCACCGGTCGACTTCATTTCCGGTCCGAGGTATGAGTTTGCGTCTGTCAGCTTTTCAAATGAAAATACAGGAACCTTTACGGCAAAGTAGGGAGGTGTTTCATGCAGCCCTGTCCCGAAGCCCAGTGTTTTCAGTTTTTCGCCGAGCATTACGCGTGATGCGATATCGACCATCGGAACGCCGGTCGCCTTGCTGATATACGGGACTGTCCTTGAGGCACGAGGGTTGACTTCAATAACATACAGCCTGTTTTCGTATATCAGATACTGGATGTTGACAAGACCTTTTGTGCCGAGTGAAAACGCAAGTTTTTCCGAAACTTCGACGATACGTTCGGTCATTATGTCATTGAGGTTATACGGCGGGTAAACCGCGATAGAGTCGCCGCTGTGAACTCGCGCTCGTTCAATATGTTCCATAATTCCGGGTATGAGAATATCGTGACCGTCGGAAATGACATCCACTTCAAGTTCCGTACCCTGCATATACTTATCCATCAAGACAGTGCTGTCGTCGTTTGCAGCAAGAATTTTCTGCATATAGTCGGAGCATTCGGCATCATTGTGCACAATTCGCATGTTCGAGCCGCCTATGACGTATGAGGGACGCAGAAGCACCGGATATCCGAGTACGGCAGCTGCAGACAGCGCATCTTCAACCGTATGCACACATGTTCCTGCGGGACGGCTTATGCCAAACTTTTCAAGCAACAAATCAAAGCGTTCACGGTTCTCTGCAATATCAATGCCTTCGGCGGAGGTGCCGAGAATCGGTATGCCGTGTTTGTCCAGATACTGAACGAGATTGATTGCCGTCTGACCTCCGAAGGCAACTACAACGCCTATGGGATTTTCTGCTTTTATGACGTTCATGACGTCTTCGGGACAGAGCGGTTCGAAATACAGTCGATCTGCTGTGTCGTAGTCGGTTGATACGGTTTCAGGGTTGTTGTTGACGATTACGACTTCATATCCGCTTTCCTTGAGCGTTTTCACACAACGAACGGAGGAATAGTCAAATTCAATTCCCTGACCGATACGTATCGGTCCTGAGCCCAATACCATTATGACCGGCTTTCCACTCTTTTTGAATGTGCGTGACTCACAGACTTTGTCATATGAGGAATAGAAATACGGCGTTTCGGCATTGAATTCGGCAGCGCAGGTATCAACCTTTTTGTATACCGCGTCGCGGTGAACCGCAATCTTTTCGCCGGATATGCGTTCAAGAGCGGCGTCAGTGTATCCGAGATGTTTTCCTTTTTCATATAGTTCCGCACTCAGACCGCTTCCAAGTTCGGTTTCAAAATCGGCAAGTTTTTTCAGCTTATTTATAAACCATGGGTCTATTTTTGTGATTTTGTGAATAACTTCAACCGTGATTCCGCTTTTCAGAGCTTCAAACACCGTAAAAAGACGTTTATCATTGGCAATATGTAACCTATCTTCAACTGAAATCAAGCTCTCCGCGGGCGCATTCAGGGTGTCGAGCTTGATTTCGGCACCGCGAATTGCTTTCATCAGTGCCGCTTCAAAGCTGTGCGCTATCGCCATGACCTCGCCGGTTGCTTTCATTTGTGTGCCGAGCTTACGGGAAGCACCGGAGAACTTGTCGAACGGCCACTTTGGGAATTTCACGACAACGTAATCAAGAGCGGGCTCAAAGCATGCACATGTTTTGCCCGTTATGTCGTTTGTGATCTCGTCGAGATTGTAGCCAAGCGCAATCAATGTCGTAACCTTTGCGATAGGGTATCCGGTTGCTTTCGATGCAAGTGCGGACGAGCGCGAAACACGGGGATTAACTTCTATGACAGCATATTTCTGTGAATGAGGGTCGAGAGCGAACTGGCAGTTGCATCCGCCTACGATGTTTAGCGCGGAAATAATGTTCATCGAGGCGCTGCGAAGCATCTGCAGTTCCTTATCGGAAAGGGTCAGCGCCGGTGCCGCAACAATACTGTCACCGGTGTGTATTCCGACGGGGTCAAAGTTCTCCATGCTGCATACGGCAATCGCATTACCTGCATTGTCTCGCATGGTTTCGAATTCGATCTCTTTCCAGCCGTATATGTATTTTTCGACAAGTATCTGATTTATCGGTGAAGCGTTAAGACCTGTTGTCGCTACAGTGTCAAGTTCTGTTTCATTGTAGGCTATACCTCCGCCTGCGCCGCCAAGTGTGAATGCGGGTCGAATTATCACAGGGTAACCGATGCGGTCAGCTGCTTCAAGGGCTTCGTCGCTGGTATTAGCGATGTGAGACGGTATTACAGGCTCTCCGATTTCTTCCATTGTCTCCTTGAAAAGCTTTCTGTCTTCGGCTTTTTCAATGGCTTCGGCATTTGTGCCGATCAGCCTGACGTTGTGCTTTTGAAGAAATCCTTCATGCGCGAGCTTTGAGGCAAGCGTCAGACCTGTCTGACCGCCGAGCCCGGCGAGCAGGNGCCGAGCCCGGCGAGCAGGCTGTCGGGTTTTTCCTTCAGTATAATCCTCTTTACCGTTTCTGCCGTGAGCGGTTCAAGGTATATTTCGTCGGCAAGGGAACGATCTGTCATTATTGTTGCGGGATTGGGATTGATGAGTACGACGTTTACCCCTTCTTTTTTGAGCATACGGCACGCCTGAGCGCCTGCGTAGTCAAATTCGGCAGCCTGACCTATCACAATAGGACCGGAGCCGATTACCATGACTTTTTTTATACTTTTGTCGAGTGGCATGTCATTTTCCTCCCATCATGTCGCAGAATCTGTCGAACAGAAATGACGTATCATGCGGTCCTGCCGATGCTTCCGGGTGGAATTGGACGGAGAACGCCATGGCATCATCATAGTCAATACCTTCAACGGTTTTATCGTTTGCGTTTACAAAGCTGACCGTGCCGTGTTTTATACTGCTTTCATCGACCGCATAACCGTGGTTCTGACTTGTTATATAAGTGCGCTCACCGCGGGTTTCACGTACCGGTTGGTTCACGCCGCGGTGACCGTATTTTAGTTTTACGGTCTGTGCGCCTTGCGAAAGTGCCATAAGCTGGTGACCGAGACATATCCCGAATATCGGTAGTTTACCGAACAGCCCACCAATCACTGCAATTTCATCAGTGTTCTCGGTGGGGTCTCCGGGACCGTTTGATAGCATTATTCCGTCAAAGCCACCGTCAAGAATAGCTTTTGCAGAAGTAAGGCAGGGAAGTTTGGTCACCTCACAGCCCCGTTTCAAAAGCTCTGACAATATGTTTTGTTTTGCGCCGTAATCAATGAGTGCGACTCTGAATATAGTTTTTTCGAGCGGAGGAATCACAACGCTTTCTGATGTGCTGACGGCTGATACTGCGTTCTTTACCGTATATGAATTAAGTAAATTAATGTCGTAAGTGGGGGTGTCCGTGATAACAGCATTCATGACACCGCATTCGCGTATTGTGCGAGTTATTTCACGGGTATCAACGCCGTATATGCCGGGCACGCCGTTTTGCTTCAGGAATTCGTCAAGGGAAACTCCGTCCCGGCTTCCGGAAGGCTTTTCGCAGTATTCACGCACAACGCAGCCCGAAACACGGCATTTTCCTTCAAAATCAAGAGCATTTACTCCGTAATTACCTATGAGCGGAAAAGTGAAGAGTACCGTCTGACCGAAATAGCTTGGGTCGGTGAGTGTTTCGGTGTAGCCGCACATTCCTGTTGTAAAAACAAGTTCGCCGACCTTTTCACAGTACGATCCGAATCCATATCCCTCAAATATGTCGCCGTTTTGGAGGATAAGATATCTTTTCATATAAGCTCGCCTCCGAGAGTGGCTGCCATCACCGCTTTTATGGTGTGCATACGGTTTTCTGCTTCATGGAAAACAACAGAACTGTTGCTTTCGAAAACTTCATCGGTCACTTCCATTGAGTCGCGCCCGAATTTTTCGCACATTTCTTTGCCGATTTCTGTTTTTTTATCATGGTAAGACGGCAGACAGTGCATAAAAACAGCGTGCGATGAAGCCGCTGCCATTATGTCCTTTGTCACTGCGTAGGCTGAAAGCTCATCAATACGTTCCTTCCAAACCTCATCAGGCTCGCCCATCGATACCCAAATGTCGGTATAGATCACGTCGGCGTTCTGCGCGGCTCTGTACGGGTCAGATTCAAAGATTATCGTCGAACCGCTTTGTTTTGCAAACCCGGTGCATTTCGAAATCAGCTCTTTGTCCGGATAGTATTTTGGGGTTGATGCGACCGTGAAATCGAGTCCCATTTTTGAACATCCGATCATAAGCGAACGTCCCATATTGAAGCGAGCATCACCGAAATAGGTGAATTTAACACCCTTCAATTTGCCGAATACCTCTTTAATTGTCAAAAGATCGGCAAGAATCTGGGTCGGATGAAATTCGTCAGTCAGACCGTTCCACACGGGAACAGAGGAGTATTTCGCGAGTTCTTCGACTGTATGCTGAGAAAAACCGCGATATTCGATCCCATCAAATATTCCCGAAAGTACGCGCGCAGTGTCTGCAGTGCTTTCTTTTTTGCCGATTTGCGATGCGGCGGGGTCAAGGTAGGTTGTACTCATACCGAGATCCCTTGCTGCAACTTCAAAGCTGCAGCGTGTGCGTGTGCTTGTCTTTTCAAATATTAGTGCTATGTTTTTTCCTTCACAGAGGCGGTGCGGTATACCTGCTTTTTTCTTTTCCTTGAGTTTTGCGGATAAGTCAAGCAGGTATGCTATCTCTTCGGGTGTATAATCAAGAAGTGTGAGAAAGTCTCTTCCTTTGAGTTTCATTGTGCCATATCATCCTTTTCATTGTTTGGCGCGGTTGAGCATACTTCGCAAAGGATAGTAATCGCTTTTTTGAGCAGCTCATCCGGAATGTTGAGAGCCGGCAGCAGACGTAGCTTGTCCTTTGCCTTTATTACGAGAACGCCTTTTTCAATACATTTGCTTATTACGGCAGAGGCGTCTTTTTTTGTTTTGACGCCGAGCATCAGACCAAGTCCGGTAACACTTTCAACTCCGTTGCATTTTTCGAGTTCGGATTTTATGTATTCGGATTTGCGTATGACTTCGGCAAAAAGTGTGTCGTCAAGGCGCTTGAGAACGCTTATTGCTCCTGCAGTGGCGACAGGATTGCCACCGAATGTTGAACCGTGTGATCCGATTCCGAGAACATTTGCGGTCTTTTTTCCGAGTAGCGTTGCCCCGAGCGGCAATCCTCCGGCAAGCCCCTTTGCCGTTGTGACAATATCGGGAGTGACGCCGTAATTCATATATGAATACAGCTTTCCCGTTCTGCCGTTTCCGGTCTGAACCTCATCGCATATTACAAGCACATCGTACTTTACGGCAAGACTGAAAATCTTGTTTACGTATTCGGCTGAAAGCGGAACGACGCCGCCCTCGCCCTGCACGATTTCAATCATGATTGCGGCGCATTTGTTTTCGACCAGCAGTTTTTCAAGCCCGGTTGCGTCCTCCGGTGACGAATAAAGAAATCCGTTTGTAAGCGGGAGAAAATCGTTATGAAAAACCGCTTGCCCGGTTGCTGAAAGTGTTGTTATCGTTCTGCCGTGAAAGCTGTTTTCGAGCGTTATAATGTTGAAGTATTCGGCTCCTTTTTTTGCAGCTGCCCATTTGCGCGCTGTTTTTATCGCGCATTCGTTTGCTTCTGCTCCCGAATTTGAGAAAAATACTCTTTCCATGCCTGTTTTTTTACAGAGCATTTCGGCAAGTTCAACACACGGGGCAGAATAGTAAAGATTTGAAGTGTGCTGGAGTGAGGCAGCCTGTTTTTTCACGGCAGCAAGCCACAAATCGTCGCAGTAGCCGAATGTATTGACGGCAATGCCTGACGAAAGGTCGATGTATTCCTTGCCGTTTTCATCATATACAAGACTACCTTTTCCTTCGGTGAGCACAATCGGAAAACGTGAGTATGTATTTGCGATATATTGTTTGTCTTTTTCGATGATTCCCATAAGCTCATCCTTTCACGAACATCGTTCCGATACCCTCGCTCGTCAGCATTTCTATAAGTATTGCATGCGGTATCCTGCCGTCAATTATAAATACTCTTTCAACACCGCTGTTGACCGCATTGATGCAGCATCTCGTTTTAGGTATCATTCCGCCTGCAATCACTCCGCTTTCGACAAGATAGGGAGCCTCGCTTGTTTTTATAACCGGAATAAGGGTCGACGGATCGTTTTTGTCTTTCATAATTCCGCTTACATCTGTCATCGAGATGAGCGCTGCCGCGCCGAGCGATGCCGCAATCATTGCGGCTGCGTCGTCGGCATTTATGTTATAGACGCCGCCTTCAGCGTCGCAACCGACTGTCGATACGACGGGGATATACCCCTTTTCAAGAACATCGGTGATAGGTCTGATATTGACGTTTGTTATTTCTCCTACCCGGCCGAGACGTTTGTCCTTTGGCGTCGCTTCAAGCATATGACCGTCGATACCCGAAAGTCCGATTGCCTTGCCGCCTTTGTTTTCGATGAGATTTACAAGATCCTTGTTCACTTTTCCGGCAAGAACCATCTGGACGACTTTGGCGGTTTCATCGTCTGTCACGCGAAGTCCGTCCACAAATTTGCTTTCTATGCCGAGTCTGTCCAGCATTTCGGTGATTTCCGGGCCGCCTCCGTGTACAAGTACGACCTTGACACCTATGCATGAAAGAAGAATTATATCACGCATGACCGAGTCTTTCAGGTCGACGTTTACCATGGCGTTGCCGCCGTATTTGATGACTACGATTTTTCCTGAGTAATCCTGTATATAAGGGAGAGCGTGAACAAGTATGCGGGCACGTTGTGCATTTGTTATATCCATTTTAATAGTTCCTTTCTTCATGTACGGTAGTCGCCGTTGATTTTTACATAATCGTAGGTGAGATCGCATCCCCATGCGGTTGAAGAGTATGAACCTGAATTCAGATTGATATCAATCGTGATTTCACCTTCGGTCAGTATCGTTTTTGCGAGTTCTTCGGAAAAAGTGATTCCGGCACCGTTTTTACATACGGCAACTGTTCCGGCGGCAGAGGTGAATGCGACATCTATTTTCGAAACATCAACATTCGCTTTACTGTATCCGATCGCGCATAGTACGCGTCCCCAGTTTGCGTCTGCGCCGAACATCGCGGCTTTTGTCAGGGAAGAGCATATGACACTTTTGGCAACCGTCTTTGCTGTTTCCGAAGCTGTCGCACCATGCACTTTGCATTCAAGCAGTTTTGTCGCGCCTTCTCCGTCGCCTGCGATAGCCCGACATAGATATACGGTAACTGTATTCAATGCTTTCATAAAAATGTTGAATGCGTCGCCTTCGCTGTTGATTTCGATGTTTCCCGCCATGCCGTTTGCAAGCACCGTAACCATGTCATTTGTTGATGTGTCCCCGTCAACACTGACCATATTGAAAGTGTCCTTTATATCGGACGAGAGGGCTTTCCGGAGCATTTCGGAGCTGATTGCACAGTCGGTGGTTATAAAGACCAGCATCGTTGCCATATCCGGATTGATCATTCCGGAGCCTTTAGCTATTCCGCCTATACGGCAGGTTTTACCGTCAAGCTCAAATTCAACTGCAATTTCTTTTTTCGTTGTGTCGGTTGTCATAATTCCCTCGGCGGCTGCGTCCGAATTGTCGCCGAGTGAAGCGACAAGCGACGGAATTGCGGCTTTTATCGGCGCTATGTCGAGCGGCTGACCGATTACGCCGGTTGAAGCTACGACGATATCGTCTTTATCCATTTGGAGTGCCTCTGCAACAAGTTTACATGTTTGTTCTGCGATTTCTATTCCGTTCGAATTGCAGGTGTTTGCGTTTCCGCTGTTGCAGATTATCGCCTGCGCGACACCGTTTGAAATGTGCTTTTTTGTTACAAGGAGCGGAGCTCCCTTGACGAGATTTGTTGTGTACACGGCAGCGGCATACGCCGGTTTTTCACTGATTATCAGGGAAAGATCCTTTTTTGATTTATTTTTGCGTATTCCGCAGTGTATTCCTGCGGCTTTATATCCCTTTGCGGCGCATATACCGCCTGTTATTGTTTTCATCTATGTTTACCTCAGGTTTATAGTTCAAGTCCCTTGTCTATGGCGTTTCCGCTGACAAGATTGAGACATTCGATTGCCGTACCGGATGCGCCCTTTCCGAGATTATCATATACGGCTGAAAGAATAATTCGCTCATCATTACCGAGAACCGATATTATCATTGAATCCTTGCCGGAAAGAGTGCCGGCGGCAATGAATCCGTTTTGCGCGGGATCGTCGCTGTATGTTACAACAGGTCCGCCGTATGCGGATTTATATATTTTCTTGATATCGCCGACGGTACAGCCGCTTTTCAGCATTGAAGAATGAAGCGGAACCGTCACGTGCATACCGCTGTAAAAGGCGGCAACAACCGGACAGAAAATCGGGAATGAATCAAGCCCTGTAATGTACTTCATTTCTCTTAGATGTTTGTGCTGCTGAGTCAGCCCGTACTGCCTCGGAGAGGAAAGCAGCGTGTCACGGTCGGGATTTTCGTATTCGGCGATCATTTTTTTTCCGCCGCCGCTGTATCCGGTTACGGAAAAGCAGGATAGCGAAGCTGCGGTATTGAGTATGCCGGATTTCACAAGAGGATATATAAGAGCGATAAATCCGCTTGCGTGGCAGCCGGGAACGGAGATGCGTTTCGATTCTCTGACCATTGCTTCGAATTCTCCGGAAAGATCCGGGAAGCCGTATGTCCAGCTTTCGACGGTACGGTGCGCTGTCGACGTGTCGATGATAACAGTGTCGGCATTACCGGCGGCAATTACCGCTTCTTTGGCGGCATCGTCCGGCAGGCAAAGGAACGTTACGTCGGAACGAATAAGCATTTCGAGTCTTGCAGACGGATCCTTGCGTTGTTCTTCTGATATTGTCAGAAGCTCTATGTCATCTCTTGTTGCCAGTCGCTCGTGTATTCGCAGACCTGTTGTGCCGGCACCTCCGTCTATGAATACCGTTGTCTTTTTTGTACCCATTATATTCACCTCATCTGTATACGTAAAAATCGCATCTGCATAATTATACACTATTTATGCATTACAATGGTATAATAATAGCATAAACCAAGCTAAAATGCAAGGTTTTTTGCATAATTCCTGAATTTCGTGGATATTTATAGACGGACAAACTACTCCGATATGCGCCGCTGTCAATATTAACAAAGCACTTTATTGCGAGAGATGCCATTACTTATTGTCGGGACGTATAATCAATATGATGCAAAAAAATATTCATATTCAGGCTATTGAACACTTTATGCTTTCGTGGTAAAATATGAATAAGAACAGATTGTGAGAAGGAGCTGATGTCATGCTTGAAAAAATGATACGTATGCAGACTGCAAAGCAGGAAAAACAGTTGGAGCGGTGGCAGAAAGAACATGATGCCGCAAATCCGTTTCCTGACGATGTCTCTCTGACTGAAAATGTCGAATACATCAGTGACGGAAAAACGTATCATCGCATGGATATTTACACGCAAAAAGGGAATACAAAGCATATGCCGGTGCTTGTTAATCTTCACGGAGGCGGTCTGCTTCTAGGGAAGAAAGAGGTCAACCGATTGTACTGTGCAGATATGTGTCGCCGCGGCTTCACCGTTTTTTGTGTTGAATATCCTCTCGTACCGGACAATGATATCTTCAGTATACTTCGCGATATAACCGCCGCAGTGAATTTTGTAGATGAAATTGCGTCTGAATATGGTGGTGATCCGTCAAGACTGTATATGTGCGGCGACAGCGCGGGAGCGTACCTTTGTGTCTATCTTTCGGCAATACAGAATAACAATGATATCGCTACTGCCGCCGGAATTTCGCCGATAATACCTCAAATAAGAGCGCTTGGTCTGATCAGCGGCATGTTTTATACCTGTCGCAAGGATAAAATAGGAATGTTTTTGCCAAAGATGATTTACGGAAAGGGATGGAAAAACACTCCGTTTTACAAATATACCGATCCTGACGATCCGTCGGTTGCTTCGTCACTGCCGCCATGCTTTCTTGTTACCGCGAACGGCGATTTTCTGCGGGAGTACAGCCGTGA
>FR892232.1:6591-7735 GCA_000433115.1 Ruminococcus sp. CAG:382 | reverse complement strand
GCGGCAGTACAGCCGTGATTTTGCAAACGCGCTTGAAAAATGCGGTGTGACGCATGTGCTTCTTGATATAGACGGCAACGAAAAGCTGCCGCATGCTTTTGCCGCTATGTTACCTGAAAAGGCAGAGTCACAGAGAGCAAATGCGGTAATGGCAGCATTTTTGCTTGAAATATGATGTTAAAAGAGGAATTGTTCATGAAGATTACATTCATAGGCGCAGCGCACGAAGTTACCGGTTCATGTACACTTCTTGAAGCTTGCGGAAAAAGGATTCTTATTGACTGCGGAATGGAGCAGGGACCGAATATATATGAAAATAGCGAGCTTTCGGTATCTCCTTCTCGGATCGACTATGTTCTGCTTACACACGCACACATTGATCATTCGGGCAAGCTGCCGCTTCTCACGAAAAACGGCTTCAGCGGCAAGGTATTCACGACAACAGCAACGAGGGATCTGTGTGCTATTATGCTTGCTGATTCCGCAAATATACAGCAATCTGAAGCTGTCTGGAAAAACAGGCGTGCAAAGCGCTCCGGCGGTGGAGGATATGAACCGCTTTACACAGTCGATGATGTAAACGCATTGATGGGACTGTTTGATGTAAGTGACTACAATGAAAATATTGAGATATGCAATGGAATTTCTGCTGTTTTTTATGATGCGGGTCACCTCCTTGGTTCGGCGAGTATAAGACTTACTTTGACCGAAAACGATGCAACACGCACGGTTATATTTTCCGGAGACGTCGGAACACCCGACCGTCCGCTTCTCCGTGATCCGGTTGTTCCGGACGGTGCTGATGTCGTAGTCATTGAATCTACCTACGGCGACAGGATACGTGAAAAGAACACCGAGGACTGGAAATATCGTCTTGCGGAGACCATCGACTCCACACTTGAGTGTGGCGGAAACGTTGTTATACCTTCTTTTGCCGTGGGCAGAACGCAGGAGCTTCTCTATACGATACGTAAAATCAAATCCGAAAAGCTTTCACGAACTGATTTCCCCGTGTGGCTGGACAGCCCGCTTGCAATTGAAGCAACAAATATCTATAAGACAACACTAAGAAGCTATTTTGACGAAGAAGCGGCAGGATTACTCGACAGCGGTGTCAATCCGATTGAGTTTCCGGGTCTTCATC
>FR892232.1:0-6566 GCA_000433115.1 Ruminococcus sp. CAG:382 | reverse complement strand
CTTCATCTTGCGGTTTCAAGCGATGAATCAAAGCAGATAAACTTCGACATCACCCCGAAAGTGATTATTTCGGCATCAGGTATGTGTGAGGCGGGAAGAATACGCCATCATCTCAAATATAACCTCTGGAGACCGGAATGCACGGTTCTTTTTGTGGGATATCAGGTTGAAGGTACGATGGGCAGAAAGCTCCTCGACGGAGCAGGGTATGTCGATCTGTTCGGCGAAAGCGTGAAAGTTGCGGCTCATATCGAAAAGCTTGACGGCATATCAGGTCACGCTGACCGGCAGATGCTTCTTGATTGGCTTGCTACTTTGAACAAGCGTCCGGAAAAAGTGTTTGTCAATCACGGAGCTGACGGAGTATGCGACAGCTTTGCGGAAGCGGTTAAGGAAAATCTCGGAATTGATGCGGTTGCGCCATACAGCGGCGATGCATATGACGTTGCAACCCTTACGCAACTTGAATCAGGCGATCGTAAAAAAGCAGAACGCGATTCCGGATTCAGAAAGCGCAGCGCATCGGCAGTATGGTCGCGGCTTTATGCGGCAGGTATGCGCCTGATTTCGCTTATTGAGAAAAGCCGCGGATGTCGTACCAAGGATATGGCTGCGCTTACAAATAGAATTAACGTACTGTGTGATAAGCACGAAGAAATACTGAGAAAATAAAAATGTTGCAGAGCCGGTTTCCGACTCTGCGATTTTTTTATGAGTAATTCAGACTCTCCTGGGAATAATAGTGTGTTATTGATACTGTTATTGGAGTAAAATATGAAGCGTATTGTAGTTATAGGTGGTGGAGTTTCCGGGATGTCGGCAGGTATATACGCGCGGATCAACGGATTCGATACCGTGATTTGTGAGAAGCACAGTACTGTTGGAGGAAATCTGTGCGGTTGGACACGTGACGGATATCATATTGACAACTGCATCCACTGGCTGACAGGAACAAACCCGCATTCTGAAGGATACCGTATGTGGAATGAACTGGGGGTGCTTGGCGATGTAAGTGTATTACAAGGCAATACGCTTTACAGCTGCGGATATGGTGGTGATACACTTTCGCTTTTCAGAGATATCAATAAACTTGAACAGCGGATGCTGGAACTGTCGCCCGAAGACAGTGATGAGATACGCAGGCTGATTCACGCTGTAGATATAATGCAGCGCATAGGCGGAATCGGCGGCGATGGTCATGATGAAGGACTCGGAATACGGCAAGGAATATATGCGATTCCGCTACTCATGAGGTATTATCGAATGACAACGGGAGAGCTTTCAAAATGTTTTTCACACCCATTGTTACGCAAGTTTATAAGCGCATTCTGGGGAAATGAATTCGGCTCATTGGCACTTCTTATGGTGTTTGCGGCGTTTTGCGGCGAAAATGGCGGCATACCGGCAGGCGGTTCATGCGGTATGGCTAAGCGTATGGAAAAACAATTTGCGGCACTCGGAGGTGAAGTACTGTGCGACAGAGAGGTTATCAGAATAAATCGTCGTGGCGCTCTTGCCGAAAGTGTGGATTTGTCAGACGGTACAAGGCTTACGGCTGATTATGTCGTCGTGACCTGTGATCCGGCGGCGGCTTTCGGAAGTATCATCGATGCGCCTATGCCAAAAAGACTTGATAGGCAATACAAAGGCAGGCGTTTTAAAAGATTTTCCGCTTTTCAATGTGCTTTTGCCTGTGACGTCGACAAGTTGCCGTTTGAGGGAGATTATATTCTTTCGTCAGAGAGCGACTTTCCGTTTGAGATCAAACAGGTTATTCTCCGCGAGTTTTCTCACGAAACGGATTATGCGCCCGAAGGAAAAAATGTGTTGCAGTGCATGACTTTTTGCTATGAAAATGAGGCGAATGAGTTCATACGTATGAGGGAAGCTGACAAAATGTCGTATGACAGAAAAAAACGCGAGCTTTCGGAATTGTTTGAAAAACTCATAATTACAGACTTTCCTATTCTGAACGGAAAGCTCAGACTGATTGATGCTTGGACCCCTGCGACTTACAAACGATATACCGGTGCCGAAATAGGCTCTTTCATGAGTTTTGCCCTACCGGCAAAATGTCTGCCGTTTCGAATTACTGGCGCGGTGGATGGAATTGAGAACCTTTTTATTGCGTCGCAGTGGCAGCAGCTTCCCGGCGGTCTGCCGATTGCCGCTTCATGCGGCAGAAAAGCGGTCAGTGATATAATGCGCCGTGAGGTATTCTTGTCTAAAAGGAAAAAGAACTGCATGAAAACAAAGCCCATGCAGTCCTGAAATAAAACGTATTTATTTATTTGAGAGATATTCGTCGATCGCTTTTGCGGCTGTTTTACCAGCACCCATTGCGGAAATGACGGTTGCCGCACCTGTTACAGCATCACCGCCGGCATAAACACCTTCTTTGGTGGTTGCACCTGTTGATTCCTCAACGATTATTCCACCGTGCTTGTTTACCTCAAGTCCGGCTGTTGTGGATTTGATAAGCGGGTTGGGTGATGTGCCGATGGAAATTATGACGGTATTTACGTCGAGCACAAATTCACTGCCTTCAATCGGGATAGGGCGGCGGCGTCCGCGTTCATCGGGTTCGCCGAGCTTCATTTTTATGCATTTCATGCCGGTGACAAAGCCGTTCTTCGGGTCACGGCGATCATCGGGATTCTCATAGCCGAGAATCTCAACGGGGTTGTTGAGAAGAAGGAACTCAATGCCTTCCTCTTGTGCGTGTTCAACCTCTTCGCGACGTGCAGGAAGTTCTTCCATGGAGCGGCGATAAACGATGTATACCTTTTCGGCACCGAGTCTCAAAGCAGTACGTGCGGCATCCATTGCGACATTTCCGCCGCCGACGACTGCAACTTTGCCGCCTTTCATGATAGGCGTATCAGGATCTTCGCGGTATGCCTTCATGAGATTGGAACGTGTCAGGAATTCGTTTGCGGAATAGACTCCCTTACACGATTCGCCCGGGATTCCCATGAAGTTGGGAAGTCCGGCACCGGATCCGATGAATACCGCTTCGAAGCCTTTTTCAAACAGTTCATCGACCGTCAGAGTTTTGCCTATGACGACGTTTGTTTCGACGTCAACGCCCATTGCAATGAGATTTTCAACTTCCTTGCGGACAATGGATTTCGGAAGACGAAATTCGGGGATTCCGTATACAAGAACGCCGCCCGCGGTGTGGAGTGCTTCGAATACAGTGACCTTATATCCTTTTTTCGCAAGATCACCGGCACATGTCAGACCGGAAGGACCGGAACCGACAATAGCGACGCGATGACCATTTGAAGGGGCAACCGTAGGTGCTGTGTCGCTGTGAGCGTTGTGCCAGTCAGCGACAAAGCGTTCAAGCCGACCAATACCTACCGGTTCGCCTTTTATTCCGCGGACGCACTTTGCCTCGCACTGTGTTTCCTGAGGACATACACGTCCGCAGACCGCGGGAAGGGAAGATGTTTTGTGAATTACCTGATATGCACCTTCAAAGTCGCCTTCTTTGACCTTTGCGATGAATTCGGGTATATGAATATTTACCGGGCATCCGGAGACGCAAGGCATATTCTTGCAGCTGAGACAACGAAGCGCTTCGTCTACTGCGGTTTCGGCAGAGTAGCCGATTGTGACCTCGTCAAAATTGTGTGCGCGTACTGCAGGCTCCTGCGACGGCATCGGATTCTTTTTCAGACTCATGTTTGCCATGATTATTTGACCTCCTTACGGAACAGATTGCACGCTTCTTCGTATGCGTGGCGCTCAAAATCACGGTACATCGTGCCGCGTGACATTGCTTCGTCAAAATCAACCTCGTAGCCGTTGAAATCCGGTCCGTCAACGCATGCAAACTTCGTTACACGTTCTCCGTCGCGATGCAGGGTGAGTCGACAGCCGCCGCACATACCTGTACCGTCGATCATAATCGGGTTCATTGAAACCGTGCAGGGAATGCCGATCGGCTTTGTTGCGGCAACGACGAATTTCATCATGACAAGCGGACCGATTGTTATAACTTCGTCGAAGTGTTCGCCCGCTTCAAACATTTCATTAAGCGGTACGCAAACATTGCCTTGACGACCGTATGAGCCGTCATCGGTCATTACAACAAGCTTTGAGGACGCGGCGCGGAATTCATCTTCGAGAATCAACAGGTCTTTTGAACGGAAACCGATTATTGCGGTCACGTCACATCCGGCTGCGTGAAGCTCCTGGGCAATCGGCAAAGCGATTGCGCACCCGACGCCACCGCCGACGATACATACCTTTTTAAGACCATCAACTTTGGTGGGTACGCCGAGAGGGCCGACGAAATCCTGAATGAAATCCCCTTCGTTCTTATGGTTGAGTTTTTCAGTTGTCGCACCGACGATCTGGAAGATTATCTTAACGGTTCCGCGTTCGCGGTCATAGCCCGCAACCGTAAGCGGTATTCTTTCGCCTTCCTCATCGACACGGAGAATTATGAACTGACCGGGCTTGGCTTTGGCGGCAACAAGCGGAGCTTCAATTTCCATGAGCGTTACGGTGGGGTTGAGGCTTTTTTTTGTTACGATTTTATACATAAAAGCATTCCTTTCCACAAAGTCGGCAAAGCTTCCGACTTTCGCTTGGATAATTAACGGCAGGACGTTGTGTCCGACCGCTGGTATATTACCGATAATAATGATACCCCTTTTTCTTGGCTTTTGTCAAGGAGTTTTTTCGGGGTATGTGATTTTTTTGTGAAAAATGCGGCTGCTGCCCTTTTGAGGCAACAGCCGCAGGGCTGAATACAAATCAGAAATCAACTTCGGTGTCGTAGTAGCAGCACTTGAGAAGCTTTTCCATTTCTTCCTGGCTGGGCTGACGCGGGTTGGAACCTGTGCACGCGTCTCCGATAGCATTCTTTGCAATCTCGGGCAGGCGTTCAAGGAATACCTTTTCGGGAACGAAGCCGTTTTCGGTGGGATAGCTGTCTGCACCGTAATTCTTGATGCAGTGCGGAATCTTCAGCTCATCGTTCATGTGACGGAGGTATTTGATAAGAGCAGCAACCTTGTCATCATCGGAAGCGGATTTGTCGCAGATGCCCATGTAATCAACGATTACACCGTAACGCTTCTTGGCAGTCGGGTCTTTTGCGTTGAATGCAATGACTTTCGGGAGGTACATTGCATTTGCAGCACCGTGAATTATATGTGCACCGTAATCAGCGAATGCAGCACCGGTCTTGTGAGCCATGGAGTGAACGATGCCGAGTAGTGCGTTCGAGAAAGCCATACCTGCAAGGCACTGTGCGTTGTGCATACGGTCACGGGCGTTCATATCGCCGTTGTATGACGGAATAAGATCATTCATAATCATTTCGATTGCATGAATAGCAAGCGGGTCAGTATAATCACAGTTTGCAGTGGAAACATACGCTTCAATAGCGTGAGTCATTGCATCCATACCGGTGTGAGCAACGAGCTTCTGAGGCATGGTATGAGCAAGCTCAGGGTCAACGATTGCGACATCGGGAGTTATTTCGAAGTCAGCGATAGGATATTTAATGCCTTTCTGGTAGTCGGTAATGATGGAGAAAGCGGTAACTTCGGTTGCAGTGCCGGAAGTCGAGGAGATTGCGCAGAAGTGCGCCTTGCGACGGAGCTTCGGGATGCCGAATACCTTGCACATATCAGCGAAGGTCAGCTCAGGATATTCATATTTGATCCACATAGCCTTTGCAGCATCAATAGGGGAACCGCCGCCGATTGCAACGATCCAGTCGGGCTGGAACTTTTCCATTGCTTCCGCGCCGCGCATTACGGTTTCAACGGAAGGATCGGGTTCGATACCTTCAAAGAGCTGCACTTCCATGCCTGCTTCGTGGAGATAGGATACTACTTTGTCGAGGAAGCCGAAACGTTTCATGCTTCCGCCGCCGGTGCATACGATTGCACGCTTGCCTTCAAATGATTTGAGTGCCTCCAAGGCGTCTTTGCCGTGATAAATGTCTCTCGGTAATGTAAATCTTGCCATTTCAAATTCCTCCGGTTAATTATTTTTTATGTCTGTTTTTAAAGGTAATACCTTTGTTTGACTGCATTATAGCACAATGACTTCAAAAATGCAAATATCAAAGTTGCATATCGGTTATATGCTTATCGATATAGCAAATACCGACTTTGCTATTTGTGCCATTTTCATAACAAACTAAAGCGGATTTATGAAATACAGTGCAGTATCACACGAAAAATGAGTGGGAATATGCGTGGCACTGCGTAAAAACCTCTCTCCTTCTGGTGGCGTAAAACAGCGAGCGCAGACAAACCCGAATCTTTTTGTGCGGTTTCGTTTTCCGTAAAGGTGGAAGTTTTGTTTCCGTCCTTGCAGTTGAACAGGATCGTCAATCTATCGTCATAGAGATAAACGGCGTTGGCAAAGCGGTCGATCAGCCTGAGACGATGCTTGAGAAGTTTGGGATTGAGTTCTCTGAATTTCGTGAGAAAGAAAAGAATCTGCTCTTTTGCCAGCGTGGCACCGATATTTCTTCCTTCATAATCTGTACGGTCAGCTCTGATGACGCGCCGCAGGCGAAGAAAGCTCCGCAG
>FR892231.1:7477-8695 GCA_000433115.1 Ruminococcus sp. CAG:382 | reverse complement strand
ATCATACCGATGAACGCGGCAGCTGTACGTTCGACAGCCTCCTTCAATTCGCCGCAGATCTGATACTGATTCATGAACAGCAGCGCGCCGATAGGGAAGATCGCGACTGCGATCACAGTTATTATACGTTTAAGACTCTTCATCAATACGCTCTGCGTTTCGCGTATTGTCTTTGCTGAGCGGGATATTGACGAAATATACGTTCTGTCGGCAATCTTGTCCGCTCTTGCGATGCATTCGCCGCTCGCGATGAAGCTGCCGGAAAGCAGAGTATCGCCGATATGTTTGAAGACCGACTCTGCCTCACCGGTTACGAACGATTCGTTGACCTCACATTCACCCTGCAGGATAACGCAGTCGGCAAACAGCTGGGAACCGCTTTTCAGAATGACGATATCGTCAAGCAAAACCTCGTCGACCGGGATTTCCTCTGTTTTGCCGCTCCGCAGTACGGTTGCCTTCGCCTGCGAAACAAACGACAGTTTTTCCACCGCTTTTTTTGCGCGCAGCTCCTGAAACACGCCGATCGCGATGTTGCAGAGAATAACGAGCATGAAGGTCGTGTTTTTATACGAGCCGACGTAAAGCAATGCGGCGGCGATTATGATATTGACGAAATTGAACACCGAGAGGGTGTTGGTGAGAATGATTTTCGAAACGCTTTTTGTTTTTACGGTAGCGTTGAAGTTTGTGTATCCGTTCCTCTGACGTTCCTTGATCTGTGCTGCGGTAAGCCCTTCCGAAACGGAAGGCGAATACCGCGGTGCGTCTTCGAATTTGATGAGACTGTGCGGAATTGGTTTGGTAGGCATGTATAACTCCGTAAAAAGCGGCATATGCCGCGATAATAAACACGAAATAAGCTGTTTATCCTATTTTACTACTTTTCACCGCCTTTTTCAACACCCTGCGGCGATATATACGGTACGAAAATGTAAAAATATTTGATGCATCCGTTCATGAAGACGCGTAACGCTTGACAAGCGCGGCGCGTGGTAGTATAATTATAAATGAATTAATCCCAAGTATTAAAGAAGGTATTCCCCAACTATGAAAGTCACCAAAGCCGTAATTCCCGCTGCCGGTCTCGGCACAAGAATGCTCCCCATTTCCAAAAGCGTTCCGAAAGAGATGTTGCCGCTCGTGGATAAGCCCGCGATACAGTATCTTGTCGAAGAGGCTGGGGGCGCCGGGGTTTCAGAGAAAATCACAATCCCA
>FR892231.1:5191-7448 GCA_000433115.1 Ruminococcus sp. CAG:382 | reverse complement strand
AGGAAGCGATGGAAAATCACTTTGACCACAATCTTGAATATTACGAACGCCTTGAAAAGGGCGGCAAAACAAAGATCCTTGAAGAGCTTAAGGGCATTGCCAATATTGCAAATATCAGCTTCATCCGTCAGAAGGAAGCGAAGGGACTCGGTCACGCCGTGAACTGTGCGCGTTCCTTTGTCGGAAACGATCCGTTTGTCGTTCTTTACGGTGATGACGTGATTATCTCCGAAAATCCCGTTGCAAAACAGCTTGTCGATGTGTATGAAAAGCACGGAATGCCGGTCGTCGGTGTCAACAAGGTCACCGAGGAGCAGATAGTCAAGTATTGTTCGCTTAAGGTCGAGCATATGCACGATAATGTCTATCACGTTTCCGATATGATTGAAAAGCCCGCCAAGGATAAAATCTTCTCACTCTTCTCCATCCTCGGCAGAGTGCTCCTCACTCCCGATATATTCGACATTCTCGATCACACCGCACCCGGAGCCGGAGGAGAGATCCAGCTCACCGATGCGATGCGTGAGCTTGCAGTGACAAAAGGCATGACCGCCTGCGATTTCGAGGGCAAGCGTTATGACATCGGCAGCAAGTTTGGCTTCCTCCAGGCAAATATCGATCTCGGTCTGAAGCATCCCGAAACGGCGGACGCACTCAGAGCATACATAAAAGAACTGGCGGGAAATCTTTGATTTTTAAGGCGGAACACATATGGAACGGATAAGCAAGCCCAATTATTATCTTGACATTGCCCAGACCGTCGCAAAGCGCGGCACATGCCTGCGCCGCAAATTCGGCTGTATCATCGTTAAAAATGACATAATCGTTTCGACGGGCTATAACGGAGCGCCACGCGGCAGAAAAAACTGCTGCGACATGGGCTTTTGTCAGCGCGAGCATATGGGGATACCCCGCGGCGAACGCTATGAGCTTTGCCGTTCCGTACATGCCGAAGCCAATGCGATAATCGCCGCCCCGCGTGAAACGATGCTTGACGCCGACCTGTACCTCGTCTGCACCTCCCCCGAAAACGGCGAGGTGGTGCCGCATGTGTGCAGCTGCCAGATGTGCAAGAAGCTTGTCATAAACGCCGGAATCGCTCATGTTATCGTACGTGAAACCGAAACCGATTTCACTGTCTATAACGTCGGCGACTGGATCACCGACGACGACAGCCTCGGCACAATCGGATATTAGGAGTTTCCTATGAAAAAAACCAATGTAATCATATCGCTTATCCTCATAGCCTCAATACTCTGTTCGTGTGCAAGACTGCCCACCGTTGTTGAAACGAGCGGTTCAAGTGACCTTGAAAGCTTCGTGAATCCCGAGACTGGTGTCGAATACATCGCGTGCAGTGCCGCACTTATGCCGATAACCGCCGGAGAACTGTACTGCAAATTCGACAACGATAACAGATACAGAACGATAAAGTTCGAGGACCCGTTGAAATTCATCTGTGACGATACCGAGTTTACCTCCGGAGTCTATCGTGCTTCGGATATACCCGAAATCACGGTAAAGAGCTTTGCACCCGTCGCCGCTCATGTCTATAAGGAAAAAAATGTCGCGATTTTTCTCGGTCAGCTCAATGCCGAAAAGAAATATCTCGACGAATCCTATCAGGAACTTATCGACAGCTACAGTGAAGGCGAAACGCCGATAGCCGATGACAGTGAGTATATTTATGCCATCCGCGACGCCATGTCCGGTGAACCGGAAAAAGATGTCTTTCCGGCAACCGGTACAGTTGACGAGGACAGCATGCTCCATGTACGTCTCCTCAGCGCAACATATCCCGGACTTACATACATAGTCGTGTATTACCGTTCGCTTGACGGCAATGACTATCTTTATGATTACGGCAGCAAGCTGTCGTACAAATGCCCTCTTTCGGTTGCTCTCCGCCTTTGGGAGTATCTCGCATGAACGGCATGACAATAATATCTCTCACGGCAGAAAATGTTTCCGCCGCGCATAATGTCGAAAAAAGCTCACTTGACGCTCCATGGAGTGAAAGTGAGCTTGCGTCGCTTATCGGCGATGACGACAAGTATTATTTCACCGCGATTTTTGACGGCTCTGTTGTCGGAATCGCGGGATTTTACAGAGTGCTTGACGAATGCATGATAATGAATGTCGCGGTTGACGGCTGTTACCGTCGGCGCGGAATTGCCGATGAATTGCTTTTTCATCTGCTGGACACCGCCCAAAATAACGGATGTACCTTTGCAACGCTTGAAACGGCAGCGGAAAA
>FR892231.1:2196-5134 GCA_000433115.1 Ruminococcus sp. CAG:382 | reverse complement strand
TACCCAAAACGGCAGGCGCAAGGGCTATTATCACGGTACCGATGCACTGCTTTTCAGGAAGGAACTTTAATTAATATGAAAATTCTCGGAATCGAATCAAGCTGCGACGAAACTGCGGCATCGGTCGTTGAGGACGGCAGAACGATGCTGTCAAGCGTCGTGGCAACACAGATAAGTGTTCATGCGCTGTATGGCGGAGTTGTCCCCGAAATAGCGTCACGCGCTCACGCGGAGGCGATAAGCGGCGTAGTGACGGAAGCGCTCGCACAGGCAAATGTCACCCTTGACGACATCGACGCGATCGCCGTGACCTATGCACCGGGGCTTATCGGCGCACTGCTTGTCGGTCTTTCGTTTGCAAAGGGGCTGGCATATTCGGCTGGCAAACCGCTCGTACCTGTCCATCATATTCACGGTCACGTTGCCGCAAATTATCTCGTCTCGCCCGAACTGAAACCGCCGTTTTACGCGCTCGTCGTCTCCGGCGGTCACACCTCCCTTATGTACGTTGCGGATTACAGCGATTACCGCATCATCGGTCACACGCGTGACGACGCCGCAGGCGAATCGTTTGACAAGGTCGGCAGAGTTCTCGGCTTGCCGTATCCCGGCGGCGCCGCAATGGATAAGCTCGCATCTGTCGGCAACCCGGATGCATATAAACTCAGCATTTCCACAGTTCACGACAGCGAATACGACTTTTCGTTCTCGGGTCTGAAGACATCAACAATAAACTTAATCCACACCGCCGAACAGCGGGGAGAGATTATCGACGAAGTTAAAAAAGCCGATATTGCCGCCTCGTTCACAAGGGCGGTCGTCGGCACCGTAACAACACGTCTCGAAAAACTGCTTGCCGAAAAGGAGCCCGTTCCGGTCGTCCTTGCGGGCGGCGTCGCCGCAAACTCCCATCTCAGAAAGGGAATAGTCGAGCTTTGTGAAAAGTATGGCGTGAAGTGCTATATGCCGCCTCTTAAGCTTTGCGGAGATAACGGCGCGATGATAGCCTCTCAGGGTTACTTCGATTTCATCAGCGGCAAACGGGCGCCGCTTTCTCAGAACGCTTTTGCCACGATGGAAGTGTGAACAAACCGTCCGAATTAATTCATCTGAAATTCATCAGTGAACATAATTACGGTGGGAAAATGTTGATAACTATGTGGACAATGTTGATAACTTTCCGAAAAAAGCCCCGAACACGGAGTTCGGGGTGTTGAGAACTCGGCGGAATGTTAATAATCGGGTTAAAATAATCGAAAAAGCTCACTCTATTATGTCAACTTCGCTAACACATTATGCCTTGGATTTCAGGAAGTCAATCGCACGTTCAACTGAATCTTTGGCATTACCCCACGGCTCGTCCTTGTAACGGTAGTCGAATTTCTTGCAAAACAGAGATATGTCGTCGTAAAGCGATGCAAGGTATTTCTGCTCGATCGCATCCGCTTCCTTGATAAGCTCAGGATAATATCGCTTTGAAAGCACGCGTTTTCCCGCCTCCAGCATACGTGCGTAATGCGGCAGGCAGAACATCTTCTGCGCCATGAATTTGTCCCGGAACTCGCGTTCCTCATCAAATAACAGACACGCTGTTTCGAACATTTTTTCGAAATTTCCTTCGATTCGTCCGCAGACATAGCAGCTTTCGTTCAGCTCTCCGATACGCTTCACGGGCTTTGCGGCGGCGTCGCGGCTGAGGAAACCTCCCGCGGATATCTCTTTTTTCAGCTCCTCAAGATGCGATTGGATCGTCAGGGCAAGACTCAGACGCTTTTGATTTTCATACATCATATCAAAATGGTGACGACAGAAGCCCAGCTTGTTCGTACGGACACGGACATCCGGTTCCATCATCGACGCGCCGGTTATAAGATCGATTTCCGTAGCTTCAAGCTGCTTGTAAAGCAGGCAGAAGGGGCAGTCGTCGTGCTGTTCGAATGCGGTATTGACGGGTATCGTGTAAATTCTTTCGTGCATATCTTTCACCTCTGAATATGATTATATCAAATTAACGGCAGGATATCAAGACCTTTATGGACATTAGTTTTTCAAACGGAAATACATACATATCACGCGACGGGCTGTTCGAGCCGTCAAAGACTTTTGACTGCGGGCAGTGTTTTCGGTTTGAGCGGTGCGAGGGCGGATGGCAGGGTATAGCCATGGGGCGGCTTCTCATGGTGCTTGACGGAGGGGACATGATCGCGCTTGTCGGTGTTGACGAACCGGAATACAGGCGCATCTGGGAAAGCTATTTTGACCTTGACCGTGATTACGGCGAGATCAATGCCGCACTGTCACGCGATGCCGTGGTCAGAAACGCTTTGAATTCGGCAAAGGGAATACGCATTCTCCGTCAGGACAGGTGGGAAACTCTCTGTTCCTTCATCATTTCCCAAAACAATAACATACCGCGTATCAAAGGCATAATCGGCAGACTCTGCGAAGCCTTCGGCGACCGCATTGACGGTGGATATGCGTTCCCGTCGGCAGACCGCATTGCATCACTTACAGAAGAACAGCTTGCGCCGATACGCTCGGGATTCCGCGCCCGCTATATTCTCGATGCCGCACGCCGTGTGACGGACGGCAGCACAGATCTTGATGCCGTGTCGGCAATGAGCTATGACGACGCAAAGAAATATCTCATGCAGATCAAGGGTGTCGGGAACAAGGTCGCCGATTGCGTGTTGCTATTCGGTTACGGCTTTTTCGATGCTTTTCCCAAAGATGTATGGATAAAACGTGTGATCGAAAAATATTACGGCGAAAATTTCGACGAATCAATCTTCAAACCTTACGGCGGAATTGCACAGCAGTATCTTTTCTACTCCGAACGCGGCTTTTGAACCCGATTTTGCCTCATTTACAAATGTACCCGACAGCCGGGTACATTTTTGTTTCAGCCGCATATAATACCATAGAGGTGTTATAATGA
>FR892231.1:1129-2073 GCA_000433115.1 Ruminococcus sp. CAG:382 | reverse complement strand
ACAGCTACGACAGTGATATCGGCAGCGCCGTGCGCTGCAAAAGCGTCGCCGATGCTTTGAAGGGTGCCGACGCCGTGATACTTCCGCTGCCTTATACCCGCGACAAACTACACATTTTCGCACCGCTCTCCCGTACCGAAATACTCACCGAGGAGGTGCTTGAATCGCTCGAACCGCGTTCACGTCTCTATGGCGGTATGTTTGACGAATATGTCACAGACAGGGTGCGCAATGCGGTTGATTACTATAAAAACGAGCAGCTCCAGATCATGAATGCCGTCCCGACCGCCGAGGGAGCCATCGCCATAGCTATGGACGAACTACCCGTCACGCTTTTTGAAAGCAACGCCGTCGTAATTGGCTACGGCAGGGTAGCAAAGCTTCTTGCACATCGCCTTACGGCGCTCGGCGCAAAGGTAACTGTCTGTGCCCGCCGCGAGGACGACAGAGCATATGCCTCCGCATTCGGTTGCAACGCCGTCGATTTTTCGTTGCTCGGCAGTGCGCTTGAAACTGCCGATGTTGTTTTCAACTCGGTGCCTCAGCATATAATCGGCGAAGAGCTGTACCCGCGAATAAATAAAAACACACCTGTTATCGATCTTGCGTCACGCCCCGGCGGACTTGATTTCGAAAGAGCGAAGCAATACGGACTGAACGTCATCTGGGCTCTTTCGCTTCCCGGAAAGGCTGCTCCCGTCACTGCCGGACGTATCATTGCAGCCACATTGACAAAATTGCTTGAAGGGAGCGAAAATAATGCCTGAAATCGCGTTCTGCATCTGCGGCTCATTCTGCAACCATAAAAAAACTCTTGCCGTGCTCGAACAGCTTGTCGCCGCCGGATACGCCGTGACACCCGTACTTTCGGAAAACGCGGTATCGTTTGACACTCGCTTCGGCAGGGCAGCCGATTTCGTGAACTCCGTCGAAACACTCACCGG
>FR892231.1:0-1045 GCA_000433115.1 Ruminococcus sp. CAG:382 | reverse complement strand
CGCGGCTCGATAATCTGTCCCTGCACCGGCAATACGCTTGCGAAGCTGCGCCACGGAGTGACCGATACGTCCGTCACCATGGCGGCGAAGTGCCTGCTGCGTAACGACAAGCCGATCGTCATCGCCCTTGCGACAAACGATGCACTCGGCGCTACTTTTGAAAACATTGCCGCACTTCGCAACCGCAAATGCTTCACCTTTGTGCCTATGTCGCCAGACGATCCCGAGAAAAAACCCAATTCCATGATATGCGATTTCACAAGCGTAAAAGAAACTGCCGACACCGTTTTCGCTTGACTTGAACCGAAAAATGTGATATATTCATTGTATCACGAAAACCGGATGGGAAAAGATGAAAATACGCAACGCAGCTATGTACGATATCAACGAAATTACGGCGGTCGAGTCCGCCTGCTTTCCCGAAGCGGAGGCGGCAACGCGTGAGGAATTCGAGAAACGCCTTGCACATTACGCCGACTGCTTCTGGCTGATGACCGATGATAACGGAAAAATAATCTCATTTGTCGACGGCATGGCGACAGACAGACGCGATCTGACCGACGAAATGTACGAAAACGCTGCTCTCCACGACCCGAACGGACGTTGGCAGATGATTTTCGGTGTGAACACACTTCCGGAATACCGTCGCAGAGGTTATGCGGAAGCGCTTCTCCGGCGGGTCGCCATTGACGCGAAAAATCGCGGCAGAAGCGGGCTTGTGCTGACATGCAAGGAAAGGCTGATTCATTACTACGCAAAGCTCGGTTTTGTGAACGAGGGGCTTTCGAGATCCACCCACGGTGACGCGGTATGGTATCAGATGCGTCTCACATTCGAAAAATAATGAAAAACGGTGCCGTCGGAAATCCGACAGCACCGTAATTTTTCTTTTGTGAAACAGACTTACGCGAGTTCAGCGAAGTACTTGATGGTTCTGACCATCTGGCTGGTGTAGCTGTTTTCGTTGTCGTACCAGGAAACGACCTGAACCTGATAGGTATCGTCGTCGATCTTGGAGACCATGGTCTGAGTAGCATCGAAGAGG
>FR892230.1 GCA_000433115.1 Ruminococcus sp. CAG:382 | reverse complement strand
ATCGCGTATTCGTCGCGCAATCTGCCGATATTGCCATTTTATTATACAACAATCGGTTCGGAAAAGCAATCGGCACAGTCAACAATTATGTCTGCTTCATTTTGTACACAAGCGACAAAACACGTTTGCCCGTCGGAATCACCGACCCCGTTGCCGAATAATTGCCGCGCATTTCGCCGCAGGCATACAAAATACGCTTCCGGACGTCAAAATCCGCGCATTTCCTTTGGAAACTATGAATTTCCTATTGACAAAGCACATACATTTTGTTATAATCAACTTGTAAAACAGAAAACGGCGTACCGTGCGCCGTATCGAAGAAAGGAAAAAAACACAATGAAAAAATTGCTTGCAATTCTTCTTGCGCTCACACTGGCTGTTTCTCTCTGTGCTGTTTGCGTTTTCGCAGACGACGAAGCTGACGACAACACCGTAAAAGCCAAGAACATCACGTTTGTCTCCGAAGACGGCGTTGTAAACGCTGTTCCTCAGGGTGGCTCAGACCTCACCGCACTTATCGACGGCGATACCGTTGCCGGTGCTTCCGCTTTCGCAACAAAGGGTATTGTACTTTTCCAGAATACTCACTCCACCACTGCAGGCGAATATCCCGAATTCAGCCTCGTCGTAGAGCTTGAAAAGACCGCAACCATAACCGGCGCTGTCATCTCTCTCTATGAAGAAGCAAACTCCATGATCGGCGTCCCCGCAAACGGACAGGTCACCGTTTCCTATTCCGATGACGGAGAGGATTACGATCTTCTCGGCGAAGTCGACCTCAAGTGCCTCGATTCCAATAACGACTGGAACACCAACGCAAGAACCATTCAGGTCGAAACCTGCGATGTAAACTTCGATGAAATCTTCAGCGCGAAGTTCGTCAAGTTCACCTTCGCCTATGGCGATTCCCCCTTCAAAAATGACCCCAAGGTCATCTGGGAATGGATGGGTCTCAGCGAAATCTCAGTCAAGGCTGAGGATGGCAGCTCCGTTGTTGTCGATCCCTCCGAAGAGCCCTCCAAAGAAGA
>FR892229.1:1397-2659 GCA_000433115.1 Ruminococcus sp. CAG:382 | reverse complement strand
AGCGGGAGAGCGTTGTCACCCGTCATTTCCTGTCGATATAGCTCTGCAATATCACCTGTGCCGACAGCGTATCGATCACACCGCGTCTTTTTTTTGATGAAAACCCCGTTATGTTCATGTATGTATATGCCTCCGCAGTCGAAAGCCGTTCATCCATGAATTCGCAATCAATGCCTGTTTTCTGTGTCAGCATTTCGGCAAACCGTCTTGTACGTTCCGCGCGGAAGCCTTCGCTGCCGTCCATATTCCGCGGCAGACCGATCACGATTTTCGTTCCGCCGAGTTCCTGTATCTTCATTGCGGTTTTTTCGACTGCGTCCTCAATTCCCGTCACCTTGACGGTGCATACGCCCGACGCAAGGACGCCTTCGCTTTTTGCGATACCGACGCGTCTGTCGCCGAAGTCGATTCCGATTATCGTCATAATTTTCCTCCGAAATAAATGCGGTTAATTTTTCATTGCGCGGAAAAAATAAAGGCGAGGTGAATGATTTGAAAAAACAAAACAAAAGGCAGCAGAAAATGCCGCCTCAACGCGGTGTTGACCGCTATTATTATCCTCTTAAGGAGCACCCGACGGGCATGACAGCCGCAAGTATGCAGTCACTTGCCCCGAACCTTGACGGCATGATCGTATACAGCGACTTCGAAAGCATTACCGACCCGAACGGGAGCTACACCGGAAAGCCGCTTGACGGCGGCAGACCGGTACAGGACGCCGATGACCTGTGATCACAGAGCCATGTGGTTGATGATGTAGTTCAGATATGACTTATAAGCCTGCCTGTCTGCGACAATGCGGCGGAGGTCATAAAGGGTGTTGGGCGGAATCGTTTCGATTTCGTCCTGTGTGATGGTGTTCTTGAGAATCTTGTCAAGGAACAGAGCCTCGTGAATGTCCATCGTGATGATGGAGTTATCGCGCAGGCAGACAACTTTCTTCATCTGACCGCTGACAAGGCTTTCTACTGCGGCGCAGCCCATCTGGGTTGCAAGCACACGGTCGCGGAGCGTAGGAGAGCCGCCGCGCTGGATGTGCGCGGGACGTGCGAAGCGTGCCTCGATGCCGGTGCGTTCCTCAATTGTTTTGCAAAGCTCTTCGCCGTAGTTCTTTCCCATGCCTTCGCAGAGAATGACAATGAAATTGCGCTTGCCGTTCTTGCGCGCGGCGATCATCTTGGCAAAAAGCGTCTCGTAGTCGGTGGGAAGCTCGGTTATTATCGCAGCGACCGCACCGACGGCGATGGCGGTATTGAGCGCAA
>FR892229.1:0-1310 GCA_000433115.1 Ruminococcus sp. CAG:382 | reverse complement strand
CGGAGCTTATCCACGAGCTGAACGATCGTGTTCATCGCCGTGTCGTATCCGATGGTCATTTCGGTTGAACCGATGTCGTTATCTATCGTTCCGGGTATGCCGATGCAGGGAACACCCGCGTCGGTCAGATCGACCGCTCCGCGGAAAGTACCGTCACCGCCTATCGTGACGATGCCGTCAAGTCCTAACGTCTTTGCCTGCTCGACCGCCTTGGCAATACCCTCTTTTGTCTTGAATTCTTCACTGCGCGCGGTGTAAAGCATTGTGCCGCCGCGGTTGATTATATAGGAGACGTCACGTTCTCCGAGACGCTTCACCTGTCCTTCCATAAGTCCCTGATATCCGTTATAGATACCGTAGACCTCGATACCCTTGTGAATACCCAGACGTGTCACGGCTCTGACAGCCGCGTTCATACCGGGAGCGTCGCCGCCCGAGGTCAGGACGCCTATCCTCTTGAATTTTGACATATTGTGCCTCCTGTGTGGCGCAAGCCACGTATATGGAAAATAATTATTAACTCTGTTATCGGTTCTGCTCCGGCAGCTCAAGCGTTTTCACAAGCTGCAGGAATTCATTGTAAAGCGTGCCGTTTTCGCGGCTGAAGCAGCCTGCCGGAATATCGCGCCGCATCTGTTCGGGGCAATTCTTTCTGTCCGGTGCGCAGTCGTAGTGCTGAAGAATGTTTTCAAACGGAATGTGAAACATATTCATCAGCCAGCGTGTCAGCACGGCGGTATTATACATTGTTTTTCTGAAGGTTTCAAGCCATTTTTCAAATTCTTTACCTTCATATACGCCGGGAAAACCGTTCACGCACATTTCGATGCCGATTCCGGTGTAGTTTCCCCTGCCGTAGCTGGTGTCGCTCGCGTGCCACGCCGCTTCATAAAGCGGAACGTGCTCGAAGATTTCCTTATCGTCAACGGTGAGGTGCCAGCTTGCCTGTCTGAAATCCTTTTCCGTTGCCTGACGGTGGATGTATTCGTCGTGCCACCGTGCGTCGCACTGCGGGTTGGGATTTCCCGTGTTGTGTATGATGATATACTTCTTTTCCGGCGGCAGAAGGTCGGGAAGTATCTGACATTTTTCGGGTATGTGATGTATGGTATAGGGTATGTTGTAAAGCTTCATTTCATCATATTCACGACGAACACTGCGATGTTCATCAGACAAAGTATTGATGCCACAATAAGGTAGCGCACTCTTTTATCCTTGAGATAAAGTCCCGTCACCGACGAAACGCAGACGAGAAATGTCGAAAACGGCAGATAAAGGAACTTGTTCATTGTATCGACCGCTGCGCCGCT
>FR892228.1 GCA_000433115.1 Ruminococcus sp. CAG:382 | reverse complement strand
TCAACGGCGGTGTTTACAACGGTGTGCGCTTTCTTTCGGATGAATATATTAAAGACGCCTCATCATCGCATGCACTTGATGTCAATAACGGCTCCGCAGATTGGGTTGCGGGATACGGATATCAGCTTTGGCTCAATAATAAAAGCATCGGCGGATATCGCGGCGACGGCGCATTCGGTCAGCTCTGCATAGTATTGCCCGAGCAAAAAGAGGTATTTGTTATGCTTTGCGAATGCAACAATATGCAGACCGAGCTTGACGCGATTTTTGATTATATGAAAGAGAGCAGAGCTGCCGACGATACTGATTTTGAAGAGGCAATTGCACTCACCGAAAGCACCTTTGCAATGCCGCGTACAGATGTCCCCAAGGACAGTATTCATTACATTTGCGGAGTCAACCACAGCCGTATATTCGGAATTTCGCTTGTACCCGAGGGGGACAGACTTGTTATGGAACTTGACTGCGATTTCGGGAAACAACGCATCGTCTGCGGTAACGGCGAATATGTTTTTTCATCGATTGCATCCATGTGTCTTGCGCCTGCGATTATACAGCTTCATCGCTACGGAGAAATCGAGCCATTCAATGTGTACAGCGCATTTACGAACGAAAACGGCGTTATTACCGTTACAATGCGCCATTCCGATCTCCCCCACGCCCAGAAATGGATATTTGAAGGAGACAAATTGAAGGTCGTACCATTTTGCGGCGGTCTGCTTCAGACAGATTATTCGCTCAGGAGGATTTGAGGCTCATGAAAAAGCTTGTTGCTTTGCTTATGACGGTATTGCTGCTTAACGTATTTGCCGGATGCTCGCAAGCTGATGAAATCCCCGATGATCCGAATCAATATGTATATTCATACGATGATTCATCTGCCGGTGATGCTGCGGAAAATACTTTTGATTGGTCGGCGCTGATCGACGAAAAACTTGATATGTCAGTTTTGTCACTTGACGCGAAAATAGAGTCTGCGGATTTGTTTTCAAATGATTTTGCAAAACAGCTTCTTGTGCTTTCAAGCGCACAGACCGCCGATGATTTTTCGGAGATGTTTACCGCCGCAGGATTTTTTTTGAGGTGTTTTTCCCCGCCGCAGGATTTACGGTCGTGAAACAGGGTAACTTTGATAAAGCGGATGACGATATTTCGCATACCTGCGCGTACACTCTTGCAAAAAGAACAATCGCGATAGGCGGTGTGAACCGTATGCTTTATGTTATTGCCGTTCGCGGTACTTACGGCGGCGAATGGTACTCGAATTTCGATTTTGCACCGTCTCACACCGATAATGGTGCTTTTGCCGAAAACTTTCTTTTCGCTGCCGAGGATGTTTTGATTGGCATAAAGGATTATGTCGATATCAGCGAAAACCCTTTTATCGTTGCGACCGGATACAGCCGCGGCGCGGCTTGCGCAAATATCCTGTCACTTCTGCTTGACAGCATTTACGGAGGGGCATCTGTTTCCGGATATTCGTTTGCGACTCCGCCGACATATCGTGACGGCATTGAAAAGGAATATAAGAATATATTTGTGATAAACAACAAAGCCGATCTTGTTCCATATCTGCCGCTCAGACAGTGGGGATATCGTTCGGTCGGCACCGAAATATGGCTTGACGCTGATCCGGACGGCGTTGAAAAAGCCGGTGAAACGGCTGAAATGCTTTATTCTGTCGCACCGTCAGTCATTTCATATTATAACGACAGGCACTCGCTTACGTCATCAGGGCTTTCGGATGAAGGCATAACGGCATATGAACTTATGCTTACAGTCTGCGCGGCTGCCAGAAACGGAAATTTCGGGTTTGGCAACAGCACCGGAAAAGTTGACATAATTTCAGACGCCAGCGACTTTGCGCCGTTGGCTGAGCAATTTTCCGAATGGAGCAAAAACGGCGGGAGCGGTTTCGGCGAGATCGTGAAGCAGCATATGCCGACTACATATCAGAAGCTGCTTAACGGGAGATGATTATATGGCTTATATTGAATTCAGAAATGTATGTAAAATATACGGGAGCGGTGAGCAGGAAATACGCGCTCTCGACAATATAACTTTTGACGTTGAGAAAGGTGAACTCTGCGTTATCGTCGGACCGAGCGGCGCCGGCAAAACGACACTTCTCAATATACTCGGCGGTATGGACACTGCGACAAGCGGTACCGTTATGCTTGCGGGCAGGGAAATCAGCAAACTCGGCGACAGGGAGCTTACCGATTACCGCAGAACAGATGTCGGATTTGTCTTTCAGTTTTATAATCTTGTGCAGAATCTGACTGCTCTTGAAAACGTCGAGCTTGCTTCCGAGATCTGCAAAGACAGTCTTGACGCCGCAGAAACGCTCTGCCGGGTCGGGCTTGAAAAGCGTATGCAGAACTTTCCCGCGCAGCTTTCGGGCGGTGAACAGCAGCGTGTTTCCATCGCACGTGCGCTTGCGAAAAATCCGAAAATCATTCTTTGCGATGAACCGACCGGCGCGCTTGACTATAATACCGGCAAATCGGTGCTGAAGCTTTTGCAGGATACCTGCCGCAGTACCGGAAAAACGGTCATCATCATAACTCACAACAGCGCGCTTACGCAGATTGCCGATCGTGTTATCCGTGTTAAGAACGGTCAGGCTACTTCCGTTGAAACAAATTCCGAACCAACACCGGTCGAAAGGATCGAATGGTAACAGCCGTGAAAAAGACAAGAGCAAAAAATATTTTCCGCGGAATCCGCGGCAGTCTGAACCGCTTTCTTTCCATCCTGTTCATCGTGGCGCTCGGTTCCGGTTTTATGGCGGGGCTTGCTGCAACATCGCCGGATATGTATGCGACTGCGGACAGATATATGGATGAATATAACTGGTATGATCTTGATATCAAATCGACGCTCGGCTTCAGCAACGACGACCTTCTGGCGATACGTGATGAAAACGGAATAGTGTATGCACAGGGGGCGCGGGTCGTGGATACCGTTCTCAAAGCGTCCGACGACGAAACATATACCTCGCGCGTTTTCGGTATTCTGGATAAGAACGGAAACACGGTTATAAACCGCGCTCGTCTTAAAGAGGGAAGAATGCCCGAAAACGACGACGAATGTGTCATTCAGCCGGTTTCGGGAAGGTATTTTGCGGGTAATCTGAAAATAGGCGACGAGCTTTCCGTCTCGGCAGACGGTGCACGATCGGACAGGCTCAAAATCGTCGGTTTTGTCGAAAGCCCGATGTGCATCAGCCTTATTTCCGAACCGAGCAGTGTCGGAACGGGTAAAATCACGCTGGATATTTATGTCCATACGGATTTCTTTGAATATGACTATTTCACCGATGTGTTTGTGATGCTTGAAGGCGCAAAAGCATTGGATACCTTCGGTGACGAATACCGTTGTCTGTCGTCGGACCATACCGAAGCATTGAAGCAACTTGCCGACGGACGTCTCGCAATACGTGAAACCGAACTGAAAAACGGCATTGAAACACAGATTGAACAGCTTGAAGCAGTACGTAACGCACTCAATGAGGCGGGTGCTGCCGGAAGTGCGCTGTCAAAAGATACCGTGACGAGACTCAAAGAAAACGCTGTTGTAATTTCGGCAATTTCACAGTCTGATCCGGCTCTCGCAAAGCTTCTCGGAGATACGCAAACCGCTGTCTACGATGCGCTCAAAAGCACTGAGCCACCGGACGAGTCGGGCATAAAGAAATTGGACGATGCAATTGCCGTCCTGCGCGAAAAGATAACGGAAATTGATGGCGGAGCATGGCTTGTACGTACACGTGATGACTCTGCCGGATATTCGAGTTATGACAGTAATGTGGGCAAGGTCGCGGCGCTTTCAAAGATTTTTCCTGTCTTTTTCTTCATGGTGGCACTTCTCGTCGCACTCACGACAATGACACGCCTCGTGGAAGAGAACCGCACTCAGATCGGCACTCTCAAAGCACTCGGCTTTTCAAACGTCGAGATACTCGGCGAATATATGTTTTACAGCCTGCTTTCGTCCGCTCTCGGGTGCATTTTAGGCTTTTCGGTAGGCTTCAGACTGTTCCCGAAAGCCATCAGCTCGGCTTACGCCATGATGTTCACGCTTCCGGAGGTTACCACATCCGTACGCCATGATATCGTGCTGTGGGTCGCGCCGGTAACGGTGGGCAGCATTCTGCTTGCAACGCTCTGGGCATGCTGGAGCGAATTCCGTGCGTGTCCCGCAAAGCTGATGCAACCGAAAGCGCCTGCCGCCGGAAAAAGAATCTGGCTTGAACACCTGCAGTTTATCTGGAAAAGACTGTCGTTTACCCATAAGGTGACCTGTCGTAATCTGTTCAGATACAAAAAGCGCTTTTTTATGACCGTAATAGGCGTCGCGGGATGCAGTGCGCTTCTTGTGACAGGCTTCGGACTCAGGGATTCGATCAACGATATCGTCAACAAACAGTTCGGAGAGATATATCTTTATCAGATGAACGTACTCACCGACGGCGAAATGCTTTCGGATGACCTTGTCAATTATCTTGATGATAAGGAAGTCTTTGACGGCTGGCTGTCGTATTCCGATGAGAGCGGAAAGGTAATGGCAAACGGAAAGAGCGAAAGCGCGAATATTGAGGTGCCGTCTGACGTTTCCGATTTCGGGAGCTTCATTTCGCTCAGAAACAGAAAAACAAAAGAAAAACTCACCCTTTCCGATGACGGCGCGGTCCTGACCGAAAAGCTATGTGAAACACTTGGTGTAACAGTCGGTGACAGCGTCACACTTCAAAACAGTGACGGTCGTGAAGCCGAAATGAAGGTCATCGGTATTACCGAGAACTATCTGACTTCTTTCGCTTATGTCGCACCCGGCGGATACGCGAATGCGTTTGGTAAAAGCGCGGATTTCAGACATCTGCTTTGCAGGGTCGGCAATGCCGCAACGGATGCCGCTTCGGAGAAATTGCTCGGCTTTGACAACGTTTTGTATGTGAATGCGTCTCAGTCGCTCAAGGACAATTTCGCCGATTCGATAAAAAGCATTGACGGTGTTATCTTCGTTCTTATCCTTTCGGCAGGACTGCTTTGTATGGTCGTGCTTTATAACCTTACGAACGTCAATATATGCGAACGCCGCAAAGAACTTGCCACGATCCGCGTGCTTGGCTTCCACCCGGGCGAGGTCTCGCGGTATATATTCCGTGAAACCGATGCGCTCAGCTTTATTGGCAGTGCTGCGGGACTGTTTGCCGGCATCTGGCTGCACTCGTTTGTAGTTCGTACAGTTGAGGTTGACCAGGTGATGTTCGGCAGAAGTATATATCCGCTCAGCTTTGTGTTTGCGCTTGCCATTTCGCTTCTCTTCACGTTCATTGTGGACCTCATAATGCGAAAGCAGATACGCAGTGTGGACATGGTGGAAGCAATGAAGTCGAACGATTGACTTTATAACCGATCATATTTGTGTGAATTTTGTATTGACTTTTTTGGCTGTCAGGGTATAATAATATTATATCTTGAAAGGGGATTTTGTTATGGCATTTTGTCAGAAATGCGGCACGGAGCTTAAAGACGGCGCAAAATTCTGTCCGTCCTGCGGCGCTTCAGTGAACGCAGGCTCAAAAACCGATTTTTCCGGTACTTTTGAAAAATTCAACGATACTGCCGATACCACCGATCAGTTTGATGCGGCTGATATCGAACAGAACAAAGCCATGGGCGTTCTCGCGTACCTGTCCTGGCTTGTACTTATTCCGCTTTTTGCGGCAAAAGATTCAAAATTTTCGCGTTTTCACGTCAATCAGGGACTTGTCCTTGCAATCGTTGAAATTGTTTGGTGGATCGTCGAGGTAGTTCTCGGCTTCATCCTTAGCTTCATTCCGATTTTCGGTTCGATCACGATTTTCCTTCTCGGACTGGTCAACATCATCTTCCTTGTTCTCGCAATTATCGGTATCGTCAATGCCGTGAACGGAAAGGCAAAGGAGCTCCCGATAATCGGGAAATACAGAGTTATCAAATAAGCTCCGCAAACGGAACCTGCAAATTGCGGGCGTGCGTCAAGAGGCGCCGCCCGCAATTTTGTTTCTTTGAAGGCTTGATACATGCCGAATGCATTTAGTTACCGATATAACAAATTGAAAAAGCACCTTCACCGGTGCTTTTCGATGCTGACATATTTTAGTTCAGTCGAATGAGGGATTGAAAGCATAAAAATTCCGACTGTCAAGGTTATCCTGAATAACACCCAGCGCGTCACCGAAGCGCTGATAGTGAACTATTTCGCGCTCACGCAGATAGCGTATCGGGTCAAGAACATCCGGGTCATCCGCAAGACGCAGAATATTGTCGTATGTCAGACGTGCTTTCTGTTCTGCTGCAATCATATAAGAACAACTTTACATTAAAAGTTCCAATGGATTTCAATGGGAACATCTCTTGTTCCCGGAATACGCTTGCCGACGGATATATAATCAATCAGCGTTTCCACGATTTCACGGGTAAGGTGTTCCAAGTTGGTATATTGTTCGATTATTTCGCGGCGATTGTCGCCCGCCGCTATTTTTTCTTCGAGTTCGGATAACTGCTTTTCTCCGTCTGCAATCACACGTTCCAATCGGTTGCGTTCTGTGGTAAAGTCCTTTGACATAGCCACATAATCACTTTCAGATAGCAAGCCCTTAACCTTATCCATGTATAGCTCCCGAATACCTTTTGAATACTCCGCAACCTTTTTCTCATAAGTTGCAATGTCGGAGAGCAGACGGTTTTTCTGTCCCTGCAAGTTGTCGCAAAACTCAATGTTCTGTTCTAACTCGTCTTTGTCAAGATACTCTGCGGATAATCGGTTCAGCTCGTCTATAACAAGCCGTTCCAATTTATCAACGGAGATAAAGGAGCCAATACAAGCGTCCTTTGCTACATGGCGGTTAGAGCATTGTAAATAATGCTTGCTGCCGCGTTGGGGAGAGGTTTTAGAGGAGCGCATTGTATAACCGCAGTTAGCGCAGCGGGCTTTTCTTGCGAATAAACCGATTGTGCCAACATCAAAGGGTTTTGCCCTCTGTTCGATTAACGCTTGTACTCTGTCCCAAAGTTCTCGGTCAATAATCGGCTCATGCGTCCCCTCGACACGATACCATTGCTCTTTTGGGCGTGGCTTATTTTGCTTTGTCTTATAGGACACGCTGCCGTATTTACCTTGTACCATATTGCCGATATAGATTTCATTTATCAGCATATCAGAAATAGCAAAGTATTTCCAAAGAGTGCTGTTTTTTGTTTTCGGCTGTTGGTAACGTAAACCATGCAGACGCTTATATTCAGTTGGATTAGGTATGCCCCTGTCATTGAGCATACGGGCGATAGCAGTTTTTCCGTACCCCTGTGAAAACAGGGTAAACACTTCTCGGACAACGGCTGCGGCTTCCTCGTCGATTATCAAATGTCCTTTTTGGTCGGGGTCTTTCTTATAGCCATAGAGGGCAAAAGCACCGATATGAAAACCATTTTCTCGCCTGTTCGTCAAGACGCTGCGGATATTCTCGGACATATCCTCTAAATACCATTCGTTGACAAGTCCGTTTATCTGCCGGGACTTTTTGTTTCCTTTGTTTGCGGTATCAGCGTTATCAACAATACTGATGAAGCGAATACCCCATATAGGGAAAAGCCCGTGTATGTACTTCTCAACCAATTCCAATTCACGGGTAAAACGTGATTGTGTCTTGCAGAGGATAATATCAAACTTGTGTTGCTCCGCGTCCTTTAGCAGACGGTTAAATTCCGGGCGGCGTCTGTCAGATCCGGTATAGTCGTCATCGCTGTAAATGTTGTAAAGTTCCCACCCCTGTTCCATAGCGTATTGCAATAGCATAGCCTTTTGGTTTTGTATGCTGTTGCTGTCGTCAGTTTCAAATTGCTTGTTTCTATCTTCTTCGGATAAGCGGCAATAAATAGCTACTTTCATGTTCGTATCTCCTCCAAGAGATAGAACAAGCCATTTCTGTTGTAATCGTACCACAACAAAAATGGCTTGTCATTATCTTTTAGAAAAGTTTACAACTTTGCCTTTCTCAATTTTATTTATCATTTCAATCCACGTCTTTGTGAACTGCATTTTAGAAGTAGTGTTTTCGCCGCTTTTGAAAACACTCTTACAAATAGGTATAGGGTTTTGTACTTTTTCCAATGTTTAGCCCCCCTTTCAGAAATGGCTAATACACTATATGAATAGCGGCAAGTCCACTATTACAACATAAAAAAGAGAGCTTTAATCAGACGATTGTTAGCTGCAATC
>FR892227.1:18155-21072 GCA_000433115.1 Ruminococcus sp. CAG:382 | reverse complement strand
GTGAACGTAAGCGGGGTTGTGGCAGGCAACGAAATCTGCCTGAGAAATAAGATAAGTGGAACGGATGGGCTTATCACCGAAGCGGAGGTGTGAAACCGTGATACCGCCGGACTTTTTGGAGTCATAGGAGAAATAAGCCTGAATATATTTATCGGTATGGTCACCGATGATCTTGATGGAGTTCTTGTTTGCACCGACCGTACCGTCAGAGCCGAGACCCCAGAACTTGCAGCTGACAGTTCCTGCGGGAGCTGTTGCGGGTTCTGCGCCCTGCTTAAGCGACTTCTTGGTGACATCATCTTCGATTGCAAGAGTAAATCCTTCGATGGGCTTCTTTGCGTCAAGATTCTTATAAGTTGCGACAATGGAAGCGGGCGTCGTATCCTTGGAGCCGAGACCGTATCTGCCGCCGATGATGAGTGCTTTTTCAAATTCAGTACCGCGTACAGCATTGACAACATCGAGGTACAGAGGTTCGCCCATTGCACCGGGTTCCTTTGTTCTGTCAAGGACAGCGATCTTCTTGACGGTTGCGGGAATCTCCTTGAGGAAGTGCTTTACAGAGAAAGGACGATAAAGTCTTACTTTGAGCAGACCGACCTTTTCGCCTTTCGCAAGCAGATAGTCGATGGTTTCTTCGATCGTATCGCAGACAGAGCCCATTGCAATGATAAGCTTTTCCGCATCGGGAGCGCCGTAGTAGTTGAAGAGCTTATAATCACTGCCGATCTTCTTGTTGATCTTCTTCATATAACTTTCAACGATTGCGGGAACAGCGTCGTAATACTTGTTGCAGGCTTCTCTTGCCTGGAAGAAGATGTCGGGGTTCTGAGCGGTACCGCGGAGAACGGGATGCTCGGGGTTGAGAGCGCGCTGTCTGAATTCGTCGACAGCCTTCATGTCAACCATTTCGGCAAGATCCTTGTAATCCCAGACTTCAACCTTCTGAATTTCATGGCTGGTTCTGAAGCCGTCAAAGAAATGAACGAAGGGGACTCTGCTTTCGATAGCTGCAAGATGTGCAACAGCGCCGAGATCCATAACCTCCTGAACGTTGCCGGCGCAAAGCATTGCAAAGCCGGTCTGGCGGCAAGCCATAACGTCACTGTGGTCGCCGAAAATGTTCAGTGCATGAGAAGCGACACAACGTGCGGATACATGGATAACACCTGGAAGAAGTTCACCGGCGATCTTGTACATATTGGGGATCATGAGGAGCAAACCCTGGGAAGCGGTGTAAGTTGTGGTGAGCGCACCTGCTGCCAGAGAGCCGTGGACTGTACCGGATGCGCCGCCCTCGGACTGCATCTCGACGACCTTGACGGTCTGTCCGAAAATATTTTTCTTGCCTTCGGCAGCCCATTTGTCGGTTATTTCCGCCATAGGGGAGGAAGGAGTGATAGGATAAATTCCGGCAACTTCCGTAAAGGCATACGATACCGTAGCCGCAGCGGTGTTACCGTCCATAGAAAGCTTGGTTCTTTTGATTGCCATTGGACAATGATACCTCCGTTATTTTTCTACCGTAATATTGTAACACTTTTTTTCCCCGATGTAAAGCCTTAACCGCAACTTTTTTTCTTTTTTTAACATTATTTTTATCGGGCGTACTTGAAATGAGAGTCACGATATGTTATTATGTAGACAGGAGTGAAATACCTATATGTGTTCCGCTCCGGAAAGCGGAATAATCATGGTCAGAGTCGTTGCCACATTCGCACTAAACGGCATTAACGGGATACCCGTATTTGTCGAGGCGACACACAACGGTACATCACCCGAGCCGCGCACCAATATAATCGGGCTTCCCGATACCGCGGTAAAGGAAGCAATGGGTCGTGTACAGGCTGCCGCCAAATCATCGCATATTTCCCTATTCGGAGGCTCAAATACGGTGAACCTTGCCCCTGCCGACGTCAAAAAGGAGGGGTCGTCCTTTGATTTGCCGATTTTGCTTTCACTTATAGATATAACAAAGCATTCCTTACCGGACCTTGACGGAAAATGCTTTGCGGGAGAGCTCTCTCTCACCGGAGAGGTACGCAGCATAAACGGTGCGCTTTCTATGGCTCTTGAAGCGAAAAGGCGCGGTTACCGTGAAATATATCTTCCGGGAATGAACGGCGCCCAAGCGCCGGAAATGAACGCCGCCGAAGCGTCAGCCGCAGATGGTATCGACGTATACCCCGTCCGTACGGTGTCTCAGCTTTATTCTCACCTCACCGGCGGAATTCAGATAGAAAAAACACAATTCGACCCCATCTCATTTTCAGGCGAAACGCTTATAAGCGCCGCCGATTTTGCAGACGTAAAAGGACAGGATGCCGCCAAAAAGGCACTTGAAATCGCAGCCGCAGGACTGCACAATGTCCTCATGATAGGGCCGCCGGGCTCGGGAAAGAGCATGCTGGCTTCAAGGCTCCCGTCGATACTTCCGCCGCTTTCGGTCAGCGAGGCAATCGAAACAACGCAGATCCATTCAGTTGCCGGCATTCTTCCTGGATATTCGCAGCTCGTGACAAAGCGCCCGTTCCGTTCGCCTCATCATTCCATATCCGTTGCGGGGCTGGCGGGCGGAGGTAAATCGCCGCGTCCCGGTGAAATTTCGCTTGCACACGGAGGCGTGTTGTTTCTCGACGAACTGCCGGAATTTGATCGGTCGGCAATGGAGGTTCTCCGTCAGCCGCTTGAAGAGCGAAAAATCAATATCACACGGGTTTCAGGCTCGGTATGTTTCCCTGCCGCATTCATTCTCGTCTGCGCAATGAATCCGTGCCGCTGCGGATACTTTGGTCATCCGACTCATCCATGCTCCTGCTCCGATACTTCACGCAGAAGTTATGTTTCAAAAATTTCGGGACCACTTCTTGACAGAATAGATATCCAGCTTGAAATACCGCTGCTTGATTTTTCCGAG
>FR892227.1:12190-18137 GCA_000433115.1 Ruminococcus sp. CAG:382 | reverse complement strand
CGAGCTTTCACAAAGAACACCGTCCGAACCGAGCTCTGCGATTCGCGCACGCGTCATGAAGGCACGCGAATTTGCCGCAAAGCGCTTCGGCGATCCCGCAATGGCAAACGGCTTCATGAAATCAGCGGAGCTGCGTAAGTACTGCTCTCTTGACGACGCCGGCACTGCACTGATGAAACGAGCATTCGACGCACTTTCTCTCTCGGCACGAAGCTATGACCGCATTTTGCGTGTTGCCAGAACCATTGCCGATTTTGACGGCAGCGACGACATAAAAACGCCTCATATAGCGCTGGCACTCCAGCTCCGGTCACTCGACCGCAAATATTTCACCTGAAAGACGGTCCGCAGCGTCATCAATTAACATAATTCTCCCCGATAATCAACATTTCCGCAAGGTTGGGTGTTGATAACTCTGTGGATAATGTTGATAACTTCGTGTATCTACCCACATTTTCATCATCAAAGTTGTTTCCGACATTGTTGATAACCGAAAAAATAATCTCAACCCGCATTTGCATTATGTCAAAGCATTTATGAAAGGAACCAAAGATGTATCTGATGGACGACGATTTCGACGAGGAACAGCAGGTATTCGAAAAAAGCGAATGGCAACCCAAGTCTCCGTTCGGACGCTTCATGAAAAAGCTGCTGAAAATACTGAAAAAACTTCCCAAGTATATTTTCTTCGTAATTGTCACGCTTGTCTGGGTCGTTATATTCGCGACAATTGCCCTGCGCTCCAATGACGGCATTGTCAAAACCCCGATACTCAGCGACAAAGCACGTACCGGATACAGCGAAACTCCTGACCGCTTCGACGTGTATGAAATCCACACTTCCGAATATATGAACAATGACGGCACGATACAGCTCATCAAAAATGTATATGCCGATAACGCGCATGAGCTTGAAGTCGGACTCCGTATAAAGGGACACGTCGGTGAAACCCTTTACTGCACATTGGAGGACGACAACGGCAATAAATTTGACGTGGTATACCGCGTGAAGCGCGAGCGCGATGTTACTTTGACCGATTCAATTAGATATCAATACGTTTTTGAAAGAATTTCATTCGGAAATGTATATATTGATGTTTCTCAGAATATAATCAACCGTGATTACAGCGTTGACATATCGGGCGAGTTTTCGAAATTCGAAAGCGATATCGAAGACTATTCAGCATATATCGATCAGAGTAAAGACGAATTCGAGCAAAGCCTTGTGAAAAATAAGCTGTATTTCAAGGTTTATGCCTCCGAAAAAAGCGAAACACCGCTATTCAGCTGTGTCATATACGATGATGACACGCCGCTTGAACAATTCGCTTTCCGTCTTCCCGACGACGAATATATCCGTCAACCGTAGCGAAAGGAAAAAACATGACTGTATTTGAACGAATGATGTACGCAACAGTCAGCATTACGATCGCCTGTGCGGTCGGAATTGCAAACTATATCTACGTACCGACAGAAAGCCGTTTACCGTCAAACACCAAAACGCAGAAATTCATCAGCGACACGGATCAGTACAATGAACGCGTCCTGAGAACGCTTTTTCCGTATGAGGACAAGGAGTACCCTCTCTCCGTACCGCTCAATATGTCATATACTACAGCGGATTTTCAGAAATTCCAGGGTACCTATCTTGAAAAACGTGAAGCTGTCTCAAGTGACTACCTGAACCGTATTGCTTTCTGCGGCGACTCCATAACATATCATCTCGGTCTTCCCGGACGCGCACTTGCCGACAAAACCGTAATAGCATACGGCGGGCTTGCCGTCACCACTTACGCAAATTACACCGCAAACCCTGTGTACAACCAATCAGACGACATCAAGACCCCCATACAGTGGCTTTCTCAGCTCAAGCCGGAAATTATCTATCTCAATCTCGGAACGAACGGTATCGCCATTTATCCTAATGACGACCATCTCAGATATTACGAGAAGCTGCTTGACAAGATTGCAGAAGCGTCACCGACATCAATAATCGTTCTCGTTGCCGCTCCGCCTTGGGGAACTCAGTCACAGAGCATTACAAAAACCGAGATCCCGGTTCTGAACATTAAGATTGATCATTATAATATGATGCTGCTTGAGCTTGCCAAGAAGCGCGGATATTATTTCCTGAATGCCGCAGAAGTCATGAAGGACGCCGCCGGCAACCTCGACCGCACCTATGCCGCAAGCGATATCGACGGCATCCATTGGTCGGTCGCAGGACGTGATCTGTATATCAAGTATATTCTCGAACATCCGATTCCCGGATATTGATTTTGCATCCCAATCACACAATACCTGAACCGTATTGAAATGTATTAATGAAAGGAAAACAATTATGGACAAGCAAAACGAAAACAGCACACCTGTCAGAATCAAGCGGACACGCGGCTACATACCGCTGTTCTTCATGCTCAGCGTCGTATTATTGGGATTATCCGTATACTGTGTCGTATATGCGTACACATCAAAAATGACGGGCATCCCGGCAACGGTCTTCTACGTCGCAGGCGTCCTCGGAATTGTATTTTTCGCGTATTCCGCATTCGACAACTTCTTTCAGACAATTCAGCCCAAGAACGCTCTCATCATCGGAAATGACGGCTTTGCGGATTTCACTGTCGGCGGCGTTGGCGTAGGCAATATAAGCTGGGACAACGTCAAGTCTGTCAAAACAGAGCGTTCCAAGGACGGCAGACTGCTCGTCATTGAGCTGAATGACATGAACACCGTTTATGACAACGCGCCCAAGGCGGCACAGAAGGCAATCGACCGTGCCGACGGTCTTACCGATAATCGCATCGTCATACGCCAGATTGATGTCACTGAGCGTGTCACGAAAATAGAAGAAATATTCAATGCACATCTCGGTGCATCGAAAGAACGTGAAATTCATAAAAACGCCGAAGAGGACAACAGCAAAACCAAGGTCATGAACGATGACGATGTCAAGGCATTCTTCCAGGCAATCAATGACAAGACAAATACACACACCGATGATAAGCCGGCACACACAGAAGATAAGCGTACAGTAAGAAAACCGAAGCATTTTGCGGACGACGAAGATGACGATGTTCTTATCGCCGCACAGGATATGTCGCTCCACGATGCAAACGCCGTTCCCGAAAAGCATGACACAGCAGAAGATATTGCTTCTTCCACATCAAGCGAAAATAATGAAGAGCTTCCGCTTCCGGCTCACGCAGAAGAAAAAACAGAAAACGCAGAAAAGCCGCAGGAAAAAGAAAGGCTCATCGAACAGAAAGCCGAAAAAACGGCTTCTTCTACCGCTGAAAACGAAGTAGTCCCGGAATCCAAAAAAGAGAAAGCCGTCGAAGAAAAACCGTCGGATATTGATGACATCGATTCACTGCTTGACAGCGTGATTCCCACATCAAAAAAAGAAAATAAATCAAGCAACCTTGACGAACTTCTCACAAAATTCAGCAATGACCTCAAAAACGGCACCAGCAAGCTTGACGAAAAAGAACGTGACGAGCTTACAAATGAACTGACGGCAATGCTTGAGGACATCAAAAGAAAGAAAAACAAGAAATAATATACAGCTAAAATGAAAAAAATATTTTTTATTACGGCACTGCTTGCCGTTTCGGTGGCGGTTTCAGCCTGTCATACGGTCATACCAATCGACGAATCGTCTGCCGCACAATCGGATGAAGCATCCTATGCCGTCTCTGTCGAATCGACCGTAAATATGTCGGAGGAGCCGTCATCCGAGGAAAACAGTCGGGATCCCGAATCATCAGAAGCACCAAGCGTCCCCTCTTACGAATCATCGGAAACGTTTTCAGAACCGTCTTCGGAAGAAACGAGCGAAGAACCATCTGAAGAACCGTCGGAAACATCCGAAGAACCGTCAACGCCGGACGAAAGCAGTCAGGCAGATGATACACCCGTGCTCGGAAGTCTTTTCGCTCCGTATTACCGCATAATGAAAAGCGGGAAATACATGCTGAAAACAGTGGAATCAAAGATTGTCGGCGGCGAAGCAATGCCTTATACCACAACGATTTACCGTGACGGTGACAAAGCATATATAACAATCGAAGAAAGCTACGGTGCTACAAGCGAACTGCTGATCCGTGACGGCAGCACCTATTGGCTTGACGCAATGTCAAAGCAGGCTATACGCTCCGACGGTACGGAAAGCCTCGACGCCGAGCGTGTTCTGTTCACTGAAGGCATCAGATATCTGCGCAAAGATATTATAACACGCTTTGACAATGAATACGAGTGTGAGGTTTATACCGACAGCCGCGGTCAGGAATTCACATTCGGTTTCAGCTCCGGTGGTGTCATACAGCTTTACCGCTTCTATGACAAAGAGAAAAAGGACACCATCACAATTGATATCGATGTTTCGGCAAATATAACTGCGGGGATTTTTGAGATTCCCGATGATTATTCAATATCATAAAAACATCCGGCGACGGTCTGAACCGTCGCCGGATACTTTTTTTACGGCGCTTTGCAAGGTGTTGATATGTTTACGCCGTAGCTGTTTCATTTAACCGCAGCAGCAGCAAATGATGATTGCAATAAGGATAATGATCCAGCAGTTGTTATTGCCGAGGAAGTTATCAAAGCAGCCCATCACTAACCCTCCTTCCTTTGTTATCATGTTATGCAGGAAGGAAAAATGTGCTACTTATCACGGCTCTGTAAAATCGGCATACTTTCCGTAAATATCACTGCCGCATTCCACAAAAACACGAACACCGTCATCGGTATAATCCGTTTCAAGTACGGACGCATTTTTGTACAGATTATTAAGCTCACCTGCTCTGGAATGAGGGAACTTCAGCCAAACGCGTCTGCGCCCGGCATTGACGATTCCGTTCAGTGTTTCAAGAAAGCCGTCAATATTGTCGCCGCTTTTTGCGGATATACGAACCGCCTCCGGCGGAATGAAATCGCTGTCTGTTTCCTGATCACACTTGTTATACACAAGCACAAGCGGCTTCCCGCCGCCACCCAGCTCGTCGATCAGCGATTCGGTCACGGCACGCTTACGTCTGCGCTCATCCTCACATTCCGACGCATCCGTTACTTCAATAATTATGTCGGCGTACTTAAGCTCATCCAGGGTCGATTTGAACGCTTTGACAAGATGTGTAGGCAATCTGTCAATAAAGCCTACCGTATCGGTAAGCAGCATATCCTGACCGTCCGGAAGCTTCAGACGACGCGTTGTAGGATCAAGCGTCGCAAACAGCTTATCCTCGGCAAGAATGCCCGCGCCGGTAAGATAATTCAGCAGTGTTGATTTCCCTGCGTTGGTATACCCCACAATTGCGGCTGTTTTTATATTCGATTTGCGACGCGCACTGTGCTGCACGGTTCGGTTTGACTCAAGCTCATCAAGCTGTGCCTGCAATGCGGCAATACGCCGATTCAGGTGGCGCCTGTCACTTTCCAGCTTCGATTCACCGGGTCCGCGTGTACCGATACCGCCGCCCAGTCGTGACATATCCTTTCCGTGACCGACAAGGCGCGGCGCACTGTAACGCAGGCAGGCAATTTCGACCTGCAGCTTGCCCTCGGCAGTTACAGCGTTTTTCGCAAATATATCAAGTATCAGCATTGTACGGTCTATGACGCGGACGCCGACTTCGTCGCCGATATTTGCAATCTGTGACGGCGAAAGCTCGTTGTTGAAGACAACAAGCTCAACAGTACCGTCTTTTCTGATAAAGTCGGCAAGCTCTTCAATCTTGCCCTTGCCGAAATACGTCCGTACGTCCGGCTTGTCACGGTACTGCACCATACGGGCAACACACTGACCTCCGGCGGTATCGAGAAGTCGTTCCAGCTCGTCGAGACTGGCATCAAGCCCGTCATCTGAAGTATTTTCGGATAATGCGCAGAGCACTGCGCCGGTAAGTTTGATTTCTGTTTCCATGCAACCTCCAAAAAAGGACAAA
>FR892227.1:10307-12071 GCA_000433115.1 Ruminococcus sp. CAG:382 | reverse complement strand
CTCGACCGCCCGCATCAACAAACTTCTGCTTGCCTGTAAAGAAGGGGTGGCACTTCGAGCATATATCCACCTTAATGGATTCTTTGCAGGAACGGGTAACGTATTCCTCGCCGCACGCGCATTTAATGACTGTTTCTTTGTATTCGGGATGGATGCCTGTCTTCATTTTAATTCCCTCGCTTTCTTTTCATGCAAGGCGTAGTATATCACATTCCACGCCAAATTGCAAGTGTTTTTTATAATTTTTTTTATTTTTTTATCGGAATTTCTTTCCTTGTTTATTCCTCATTCTCGGCTGCAAGCTTTGCGGCTCTGTCCGCCGTTATAAGTGCGTCAATCATAGCTCCGATATCGCCGTTCATGAACGCTTCAAGCGAATATATCGTCATGCCTATGCGGTGATCGGTGACTCGCCCCTGCGGAAAGTTGTAGGTTCGGATGCGTTCGCTTCTGTCGCCGGTACCTACCTGACTGCGCCGTTCCTCAGCAATAGCTCCTTCGCGTTTTTCACGCTCCAGCTCCGCAAGGCGTGTTTTCATGACCTTGAGTGCCTTTTCTTTATTTTTGCCCTGACTCCGCTCGTCCTGGCAATCAACAACCGTACCCGTCGGTATATGAACGATACGTATTGCCGATTCCGTTTTGTTGACATGCTGACCACCTGCGCCCGCACTGCGGTGAGTTGTTATTTCAAGCTCGTCCATATTGAGCTGGAAATCGAAATCCTCCGCCTCCGGAAGCACCGCAACGGTTACTGTCGATGTCTGGATGCGTCCCTGCGACTCCGTTTCCGGTACGCGCTGTACGCGATGCACACCGGACTCAAACTTGAAACGCGAATACGCTCCCTGACCGTTTATCATAAAGGAAACTTCCTTAAAGCCCTTGAGCTCGGTCTCATTTGCGTATATCAGCTCGGTTTTGAATCCCGAAGCCTCAGCATACATATTGTACATACGGTACAGATCATATGCGAAAAGCGCAGCCTCGTCGCCTCCGGCGCCGCTTCGTATCTCGACAACAACATTCTTGTCATCATTCGGATCCTTCGGCAAAAGCAGTATCTTCAGCTCTTCGGCAGCCTTATCCGAGCGTTCACGCGCATCGGTTTCCTGCTCCTTTGCAAGCTCTCGAAGCTCTTCGTCCGCTGATGCGGCACATTCACGTGCATCTGCAAGATCCTTTTCGGCAGCTTTATATTCCTGGTACTTGTCAACAACGGGCTTCATTGAAGAATACTCCTTCATCAGCGCGGTATACTGCGCCATGTCGGAGATCACCGCCGGGTCTGAAAGCTTTGCCTCGGTGGCGTAGAACTTTTTTTCAATCTGACCGAGTTTTTCGAACATAAGTATTGATAACCTTTCATAAGATTCAACAGATAAAACAATGGGAAGGACAACGTAAGATGAGACAAAACAGCTACACTCCCGAAGGAATGACACCCGATTATTCCCTGCTTCGTGAATATGTTCAAAGTGCTGCGGGGATCGAGCGGGCAATCGAGGAAGGAATAATACTTGAATCCCGCGCATCTCTGTGCGACGGCAATCACTCGCTTCACGTCGATCTCGGAAACGGTGCATACGGTATCATTCCGTTCGATGAATGTGCCCTTGACGGAGAAAATGCAAAACCGATATCCGCCATAAGCCGCGTCGGCAAAAACGTGTGCTTCAAAATAACCGACAGACGTACAAGCGCCTTCGGCGGCACCGACATAATGCTGTCGCGTCGTGCAGCTCAGCAGGACTGCCTGAAAAA
>FR892227.1:8523-10186 GCA_000433115.1 Ruminococcus sp. CAG:382 | reverse complement strand
CTGTTGCCTATCGAGGGCATGTGGGTAAGCCGTATCTCGCACCCGCGTGACCGTTTTGAAAACGGTCAGCCGATAAATGCAGTTGTAAAAACGCCCTGGGGCGACGACGGAAGGCTCATACTTTCACACCGTGAGCTCCTCGGAACATGGGAGGAAAACGCCGCAAAATACTCTGTCGGGCAGACCGTGACCGGAATTGTGCGCAGCATTGAGCAATACGGTGTATTCGTGGAGCTTACGCCCAACCTTGCCGGACTTGCGGAATACAGCGACGAACTTGCGATCGGCGACTGCGTCTCCGTTTTCATAAAAAGCATAATCCCGCAGAAAATGAAACTTAAGCTCGTGATAATCGACCGTGCCGAATGTGCGCGCAAAACGCATTCATACGATTATTACATAACTTCCGGAAGCATAAAGCGCTGGCAATACTCTCCCGACGGAGCCGTCAAGTTGATTGAAACCGTGTTTTAAGTCAATGCCGCACATATAGTGCGCTGCTGTCTCAATACACAAAGTCGAATTCGATGCCGTAAATACTGACTGTATCGCCCTCTTTGATGCCCTTATTTTCAAGCGCTTCGATAACGCCGGTATTTTTGAGCGTGCGCTGAAAATACTGGAGCGATTCACGGTTGTCGAAATTGATGTCGCGGCACAGCCTCTTCAGACGCTCTCCCGCAACCTCATAGACACCGTTTACAACATTTATCGCGATCTCATCACTGTCAGACGGGGTCATGTCCTGAAAGAATTCACGTTCATATATCTTGGGAGGCGGAAGCTCACTTAAAGCTTCGACAAATGCCTTGAGAAGCTCGTCGACACCTTCGCCGAGTCCGCCGCATATGAGAAACAGTTTTTCCTTCCGCCGCGCGGCATATGCCTTGATACGCTTCAGATCGTCTTCGGAATAACCGTTGTCCGTCTTGTTTCCGACGAGTATCTGCGGCAGTGCCGCAATCTCCGGACTGAATTTCTTAAGCTCTCTGTTAATCACTTTGATATCTTCAAGCGGATCGGGGCGTTCCGATGCCGAAATATCGAAAACGTGCGCAATTAGGCGGCAGCGCTCTATGTGGCGGAGAAAATCGTGTCCGAGTCCGGCACCGTCGCTCGCTCCTTCAATGAGTCCCGGAATATCGGCAACGACAAAACGCTTGTCGTATACCGTAACGACGCCGAGATTCGGCGACAGTGTTGTGAAATGATAATTGGCGATTTTGGGGCGAGCTGATGAAATATAGGTAAGTAATGTCGATTTACCAACGTTTGGATAACCGACCAGCCCGATATCCGCAATCATTTTAAGCTCCAGCGTCAGTTCAGCTTCCTCGCCGTCTCTGCCCGAACGCGCAAAATGCGGCACCTGTCGTGTCGCGGTAGCGAAATGCGTATTACCCCAACCGCCCTTGCCGCCGTGGCAAACGACAAAATCCTTGCCGTCAGACATATCGTGTATGACCTTACCGGACTGCTTATCGCGGATTACGGTGCCTGCCGGCACGCGAAGCACGGTGTCCTCGCCGTTTTTACCGTGAAATTTCTTCTGCGAACCGTCGCCGCCGTTTTTCGCGACGAATTTATGGCGGTATTTATAATCAAGGAGCGTGTTCTCCCCTTCAGCGACGCGGAACACCACATTACCACCGCGTCCGCCGTC
>FR892227.1:4488-8461 GCA_000433115.1 Ruminococcus sp. CAG:382 | reverse complement strand
GGCGGAACGAAACACATCCGTTGCCGCCGTTGCCGGCACGGACGTATATATCAACCTTGTCGATGAACATGGATTGTTACCTCCGACATAAAAAATGCGGGCTGTGCAAGCCAAAATGCGCATAACGGCGCAAGGACTTATTGCACAGCCCGAATAATTTGCTATTTGCTTTCGACGGGATATACGTTGGCTTTTCTCTTGCCGCCCTTTGCGGGTTCATATCTGAGAACACCGTCGGCGAGCGCAAAGAGTGTATCATCACTGCCGAGGCCCACGTTGAGACCGGGATGAATGTGAGTGCCTCTCTGGCGATAGATAATGTTGCCGGCAACCACAGCCTGACCGTCTGCCTTCTTGGCACCAAGACGCTTTGACTCACTGTCACGACCGTTCTTTGTGGAACCGACACCTTTTTTGTGAGCGAAGAACTGAATTGATAATCTAAGCATTATGTTCATTTCCTTTCATTAAGATTGTGTCCGGCGGCGTTTCACAGCCACCGAAAGAAACTTCCCGTATTCTTGCGCAATCCCTTCAAAATGCTCTCTGAGAGCATCAATCACAAGATCGCCTTTTTCGTTCGGGAACAACTCAAGACCGACATGCGCGTTATCGTCGGAAACGTCAAGCGAAAACTTGCAGCCCGTCCTTTCAAGAAGCGACAGCGCAAGCGAAACAGCCGAACTGACCGCGGCGCAGACAATATCTCCGCCCTCCTCGCCGTATCCGGAATGACCGCTGACGGAAAAACCGTTATAGCCTCTGTCATCGATAAACGCAGTAAAGGTTGTCATGTCTTACTGAGCGATGGAAGTGATCTGCAGCTTCGTATAGGGCTGTCTGTGACCGATATGCTTCTTTTCGTTTTTCTTGGATTTGTAACGGAGGATGTGAAGCTTCTTACCCTTACCGTTCTTGACGACATTGGCAGTTACCTTATAATTGGTATAAGGAGCGCCTACAACAAAACCGTTTGCCGCAGAAACCGCAAGAACCTTATCGATAGTGACGGTCTCGCCCTCTGCTGCTTCGAGCTTCTCGACAAAAATGATGTCGCCCTCGCTGACTTTGTACTGCTTTCCGCCGGTTTCAATAATTGCGAACACGAAAAGCACCTCTCTTTCAAATTAAGACTCGCTGTAAAATGAGGCACGTGCGGACGCACGTTTAAAAAAGCCCCAAACAAGCGGCAACGGTATTGTACCACGTCATTTGCTCTTTGTCAAGTACTTTTTGAAGGTAAAAACGCTTTTGACTGAAAAATTCAATGCCTTTCCGTCGCTTTTTTGTCTGCCATCCCGACGCCGAGATCGATAACACGGTATATAACCGGAGTGACAATGAGATTAAAAGCGAATTCCGCAATGAAATTGAATCCTATCATATAGCCGAACATTACGGAAACAAAGCTGTCGTATCCGACCGTTGAAGCGAATGCGGTCAGATCGTTGAAGAAGAATACCGCTGAGCCGATGAAAAAGATTCCCGTGTTTACAACAGGTGCGATAGCCGATGCAGTGATGGCTGCAATCCATTTGTTCTTGCTTTCAAACAATCTGTAAATCCATCCGGCGCACGCACCGGCGACGGTACCCTTGACGATTACCGTGATAACGGTACCGATGACGCTGTACGACATAAACAGCGCGGCATCGCCCGAAAGCAGTCCCGTCACGCCGAACACAAAGCCCAGCCATGCGCCCGCAGAGGGTCCGAGAAGCGCCGCGCCGACGACGATCGGCATCATAACGACTGAAATGTTAAACGCGCCGAGCTTTATTACAACCAGCAGCTGCAGCACGATTACGAGTGCGGTCATAAGGGCAAGCAAAGTAAGGCGCTGTACCTTTGACCTTGAGAATGTTTTGTTCATGAGAACTCCTTTTGCTGTCGCCTCCCAACAGGAGTGCAACGCAGATATGTATTATGAACTGCCGGAAAGGCAGGTCATTTCTGGTTTTTGCGGTGTATAAGAAAAAGCCCCTTCAATACAAGGTCAGGATCATAATCAATTCGTGACGTGCAAAGAGGGCGAACCGTTTCCGCAAGACCGCCTGTCATAACTGCCCTTGCGTTGGCATACCCCTGCATACGACGTATTTCGGAAACAAACCCTTCGATCATGAAAACATGACCGTACATCACGCCCGAACAGACCGATTCGGCGGTATTCTTGCCGATAAAGCGCTTGGGCTTAAGAAGCGAAACGTCGTTCAGCCCCGAAGCGGCATCCGCCATTGCGTCAAGCGACACTTTGAGACCGGGCGATATTATGACTCCCTCAAGAACGCCGTCCGCGTCCACCGCAGTGATCGTCGTTACCGTACCGACATCGATGATTATCACAGGTGTGCGGTATTCCGACGTCGCGGCAACGGCATTGGCGACGATATCGGCGCCGAGCTGAGTCTGCACATCGATTCTGATTTTCAATCCGTTCTTCGTACCGGGTCCGACCTCAACAAAAGAAATATCCGAAAGCTTTTTCACCGCAGATTTTATCACCGCCGTAAGTCCCGGCACGACAGAAGAAACGATTCCGTCGGTGATGGCATCGGGCAAAAAACCGTTTGCCGCGAGCAGACCGCTTATCACAACGGTGTATTCATCAACGGTCCTTGAACCGACCGATGATATCTTGCTTTTCATTTTCAGATTACCGGCTTCGTCAAAAAGTCCGATATCAATGCATGAGTTCCCGATGTCGGCTGCAAAAAGCATTTCCGTTGTCCCTTCCGCGATGATTATGATATAATGTTATTATATACATAATACACGTCCGTGTCAAGAGCGCCACGATATCCGAAACGCAGGAAAAACACACCGCCGCGAGGCGTTTTTTATAAAAAGCGCTCATATTCCCCTGACGATGGTGTTGTGGTATTTAAGAAGCGTCTCCGCCACGGCATTACGGAATTCCGCATTTATCGGGTGAACGATGTCTTTTCTGCTGCCGTCCGGCATTATACGCGATGGCATTACCATAATAAGCTCACCGTCGCGTTTTACAAGCTTCACATCGTGAAGCGCAAGCTCGTTGTCGAACGTAAGCGAATAAACCGCTTCAAGTTGTCCGTCCGGAAAGTATTTTCTGAGTTTTATATCTGTCAGTTCCATTGCCTGCTCCTCCGCATTTATCGTATCGGAATGATTATGGTGTTGCAGAGAACGCTTTATTCATTGACAAAAATACATTTTGGTGCTATACTGTAGTAGTCCAAAAACAAAAGCGGAAAAGATGGTACATATGAATCCGATTAACTGTAAAAGCATATATTTCCTCGGCATAGGCGGCATATCGATGTCAGCACTTGCGTTGATAATGAAAAAACGCGGTTGTAACGTTGCGGGATATGACGCTGTCCGCGGCAGTGAAGTCGAAATGCTGGAGCGTGAAGGTATACCGATATGCGTTTCCACCGAAGATATCCGGCTTGACGGCTTCGACGCAGTAGTATACACTGCCGCACTGCACGAAACCCACCCCGCGATGATCAAAGCCGCTGCCTCCGGACTCCCGATGTTTTCACGCGCTTCCCTGCTCGGTGCAATTGCCGCAACTTATCGTCATTCCGTAGGCGTCGCCGGAACACACGGCAAGTCCACCTGCTCCGGTATTCTGTCGCGCATATGCGAGGAGGACGGCGATTCCACCTATATCGTCGGCGCGGTGCTCCCGTTTGTCGGCTCCGCATATAAACTCGGCAGCGACGACAGAATCGTTTTCGAAGCATGCGAATACTGCGATTCTTTCCTTGAATTTCATCCCTCGCTTGCCGTCGTATTGAATGTACGCCTTGACCATACCGATTATTTCAAAGACGAAGAAGCGATAATTTCCTCATTCCGTAAATACATATCAGGCTCCGGCTCCGCGCTCATCAATGCCGACGATCCGAATGCCGTGAAGGCGGCAAGTGGCACAGAAAAGGCAATTCGCACCTTTTCCGTCGGCGGTCATGCGGATTTCACC
>FR892227.1:0-4472 GCA_000433115.1 Ruminococcus sp. CAG:382 | reverse complement strand
ATGCGGATTTCACCGCCGTTCACACCGTTTCGGGAAACGGTTTCCCGGAATTCGACATACTCGAAGGCGGAAAAACCGCCGCTCATATAAAGCTCGCCGTTCCCGGGACACACAATGTATATAACGCCGTTGCCGCATATGCCGCCGCGCGCCTGATCGGTATATCGCCCGAAAAGGCAGCGAACGGTCTGAACGCATTTCACGGCGTAAAACGTCGTTTTGAGCTTTGCGAAGGCATCGATAGCCAGGCGGCATTTTATGCCGACTACGCTCATCATCCGGATGAGCTGAAGGCAACGCTTGCGGCTGCACGTTCGGTAACACGCGGAAAAGTCATCGCAGTATTCCAACCGCACACCTATTCAAGGCTGAAATCGTTTTTCGATGATTTCACCGAAGCGCTGAAAACCGCAGATACCGTCATTATAACCGACGTATACGCCGCACGCGAAACGAATGACTGCGGCGTTTCCGGAAAGCTGCTTGCCGACTCGATAAACGGCGCTATGTACATACCTTCCTTCGACACCGTTGCCGACACGTTGTTGAAAACCGCATCCGCCGGAGATACCGTCATGATACTCGGCGCCGGCGATATAATACGTCTTGTCGATATTTTGAGAAGAAAATAAAAAATCACTTAAAAACCACTTGACAAAACCCGAAATATGTTGTATATTTAAGTGTTCGCATTTGTAAGTACATGGGTATCGGACCTCAAACGGATCCGGATACTTATCAGGAGGTGTAAAATAGATGGCTAAATGCATTTACTGTGGCAAGGGCGTTTCCTTCGGTCACAACGTTTCCCACTCCAACAGAAAGACCGCAAGAACTTGGAAACCCAACATCAGAAAAGTTCATGTTGTTGAAAACGGAACCAACAAAGTGATTTCTGTATGCTCCCGTTGCCTCAGAAGCGGCAAGGCTACCCGCGCGGCTCTTTAATCAAAGCGCGAAAAAAGAAAATTAATCCCCGTGTCGCCAGGCGGCACGGGGAATTTTCATTATATCTGTTTGTTTTCCTCGATAAAACGGCTCACCTCAGCCCTTGTGGGAAGTGAGGTTATCGCGCCGACCTTGGAAACAGTCAGTGCACCGACGGCGTTCGCAAAATTGCAGGCGTTGACGATATCGCCGCTGTTTATGTACAAATATGCCATGGCGGCGGTAAACGCATCACCTGCAGCGGTCGTATCAACACAATTAACGGGATAAGGGGTACACATACAGCAGTACTTACCGTTGTAAACATATGAACCGCGGGAGCCGAGCTTCAGAACGACATATTTGCAGGGGATCATCGAACAGAGCTTGATGCAGGCTCTGAGACAGTCGTCAAGTGAATCGGGTCGTATACCCGTCAGTGCAAGTGTCTCCGACTCATTAGGAGAAATTATCTCAACCTCGCCGAGTGACTGAAGCGGAAAACCGCGCTTGACTCCTCCGAAATCAAGGACAAGCGGAACACCGCGCTCACGGCAAAGCCGTGCAACGCAGAGAACGGAATCCTCCGGAATTTCGCAGTTTGTCACGACGATATCGGGAAAGCTCGAAAACGCCGCAGTTATATCGTCTTCCCTGATATTGGAGTTTGCGCCCGGATAAACAATAATGCGGTTTGAACCGCTTCTCTCAAGCATGACGACCGCAAGTCCCGTCTGCTCTTGAGGATCAACGGTCACATTACGCATTGCAATGCCGTTTTCACGATAGATCTCAAGGAGTCTGTCACCATATGCATCGTCGCCGACGCGCGTGCAAAATGACACATCTCCGCCGAGCCGAGCCGCCGCAACAGCAGCATTTGCTCCCTTGCCTCCGGGAACAAAACCATACGTTCCGTTCGAAACAAGAGTTTCGCCTTCCGCAGGGACATACGGTGTTTTGAGCAGGAAATCAATATTTGCACTGCCCACAACCAAAATCTTTTTTTCTGCCATAACCGTTACACTTCCTTGGTCAAATAATACTACGACTGCATTTTATAATATGATTATAATGTATATTTTCTGTTTTGTCAAGCATTATTCACTTTTCGTGCCGTTTCAGGGCAAGATATTTACGCTTTGTCGCTTCACCGCCACGAATATGGCGTTCGTTCATATTGCTTTCAAGCAATAATCTCACTTCATCGTAAAGCGGACGGCTGTCCGACCGTAGCCGCACCGACAGATCCTTATGTACCGTCGACTTTGAAATGCCGAATTCCGCCGCTGTCTGCCTCACAGTCGCCTTATGTTCAAGTATATATTCCGCAAGCCGTATCGGGCGCTCGTCATAATTGTAATACATATTACCACTCCCGATAAATAATATGTGACTTTTTTTCGATAAATTACTGTTTCGGGAGGTTGAAAAACACCAAAGAATATGATATACTGTTTCGGAGACACGATACGAATCCGCACCGACCCGGTGTGGCGGTGTGTATTCATATACGGTCTCTTTGCAAATCAAGACACGGAAGGAATGAAATCCAAATGAAAATTCTTGTAACAGGCGGAACGGGCTTCATCGGCTCGCATACAAGCGTGCTGCTTCTCCAGAGCGGTCACGATGTCGTGATCGCCGATAATCTGGTCAATTCAAAGCCCACTGTCATCGACAGTATCGAAAAAATCACGAACAGAAGACCGAAGTTTTATGAATGTGATCTTACCGACGAAGCGATTTGTGAACAAATCTTCTCCGAAAACGACTTTGACTCAGTAATACATTTCGCCGGTCTCAAAGCAGTCGGCGAATCTGTCTCCATTCCGCTCGAATACTATAAAAATAATCTTCTCTCGACACTCAACGTGCTGATGTCAATGCGCCGCCACGGGTGCAAGAGCTTTATCTTCTCCTCCTCCGCAACCGTTTACGGCAACCCGCATGCGCTCCCGATAACAGAGGATTTCCCGCTTTCTTATACCAATCCGTACGGCGGCACGAAATACACCATCGAAAACATTCTCCGTGATCTTGCCGTCGCCGACAGTTCCCTTTCCCTGACAATACTCCGTTATTTCAACCCCATCGGAGCTCACGAATCGGGACTCATCGGCGAAGATCCGAACGGCATTCCGAACAACCTCATGCCGCTTATCATGAGGGCTGCAAACGGCGAAATGACGCTCAGCGTTTTCGGCAATGACTACAACACCCCCGACGGCACCGGCGTGCGTGACTACATTCACGTAATGGATCTCGCCGACGGTCATATCAAGGCGCTCTCCGACTACGATAAGCCCGGCGTACATACCTATAACCTCGGCACGGGACACGGCTACAGCGTTCTTGAAATAATCAACGCCTTCGAGAAGGTCAACGGTGTAAAAGTGCCGTACACGATCTGTGAGCGCCGCCCCGGCGATATCGATGCCTGCTATGCCGACCCTACAAAAGCAAAAAAAGAAATAGGTTTTATCGCAAAGCACGGCATAGACGATATGTGTCGCGACGCATGGCATTATTACAAAATGCAGAAAGGCAGCGTCAGGTGAAGGCAGGTATCCGGAAATTCCGCGAATTCATAAAGACTCATCCCGAAGTATGGTTTGCGCTTTACTGGCCGTTCCATCTGGCGTTTTATGAATTCTGGAACAAGCATACGATGACCCTCAATTATCATATCATCTACTCGCCGCTTGACGACAAAATACCGTTTGTCGAGTATTTTGTCCTTCCGTACGTCACATGGTTTTTTTATATCGCAGCAGTACTGATATATTTCCTCGCCCACAATAAACGCGACTATCTCCGGGCGACCTTTATGGTTGACACCGCGATGATCTTTTCAACGCTGATATGCGTCGTCTACCCCAGCGTGCACGAGCTGAGACCTGCGGTTTTTGAAAACAGCAACCTCTGCACAAGACTTGTACAGCTGCTGTATTCGACAGATAATCCTGCCGTCATCATGCCGTCAATGCACACCTCGGTTTCCGTTCTGCTGGCGGTCGCGATCTGGACAAGTGAAAGCCTGCGGCATTGCACATGGGCAAAGATAGGTTCAGCCGTATTGTCAACGCTGATTGTTCTCTCCACCGTACTGATAAAGCAGCACTCCGTCCTCGATCTGTTCGCGGGGCTCGGTATGGCGGCAGTCATCTGCGCCGTCACATATCTGTGTCTTTTCAGATCATCAAAAAAGAGTGAGAGAACGAAGGAAAGATCTGCCGTTTAATATTCATCATCTTTTCATACAACAAAAATGCGTTGCATCATAACGTCGGTGCAACACATTTTTTGTGTTTTCTCGTCTCTGCGCGAAAAACTATCGAATGCTTTTTCGTTTTTCACCATTACTTATAGCTCGGAAATGCTCTGTATCGCATGATTCAGAGCATTTTTACGTTGTGTGGCGGCGTTTTTCGTTGCATATATACGCGCGCGGAGGCGTTTTTGTGAATATTTATAAATATGAGGTTTTTTTGAAAAATATTTCTCCGAAAGAGCGCAAAACACTTGACTTTGCGGTTTTTGTA
>FR892226.1:8218-14394 GCA_000433115.1 Ruminococcus sp. CAG:382 | reverse complement strand
ATGTATCTCAATGCTTATTACGGTAAGCACGAAAACGTATAAAAGATAATAATCCAAGGAGTGACAGGACATGAGCTACGACATTACACTTGCAAAAAGACCCAACAAAGTTGTATACAAGGACGGCGACACCGTACTGAAGATCTTCAACGAGGATTTCTCCAAATCCGACGTACTTAACGAGGCGCTCAACCAGTCCCGTGTTGAGGAAACAGGGCTTCACATCCCGAAAGTGCTTGAAGTAATGAAGATCGACGGAAAGTGGGCAATCCGTACCGAATACGTCCCCGGCAAGACTCTTCAGCAGCTTATCGACGAAAATCCCGATAAAAAGGACGAATACCTCGAAACGCTGGTGGACCTCCAGATGCTTGTTCATTCCAAGCGCTCTCCCCTGCTGAACAAGCTGAAGGATAAGATGAACCGCAAGATTGACCAGACGAAGCTCGACGCGACAACACGATATGAGTTGCACACCCTGCTTGAATCAATGCCCAAGCACAGCAAGGTATGCCACGGTGATTTCAACCCTTCCAACATCATAATCGCGGACGAGGACGGTACACCGTATATACTCGACTGGTCTCACGTCACTCAGGGCAACGCATCCGCAGATGTTGCCAGAACGTATCTTCTGTTCTGGCTTGCGGGCGACAAGGAAACCGCCGAAAAATACCTGAAGCTCTTCTGCAAAAAGAGCGATACCGCACGTCAGTACGTTGAAAAATGGTTGCCCATCGTCGCGGCATCACAGTCCGTCAAAGGCAAGCCCGAAGAAAGAGAGCTTCTCCTCTCCTGGGTCACCATTGCAGACTACGAATAACCCGTACCCCCGCTTTAAAAAATAAAAAAGTATTGCCGCGAATGCATATCGTTCTGCATTCGCGGCAATATTGTTTATCTTTTGGTCACGGCACGGAACCATCGGAGGTAATTCTCGTTGACCTTTCCGCGCCATTCATTCATACGCCTGTTGTTTTTCTGCATAGACGATACGATTGAATAAAAACCGCCGAAATCAGTTTTCTTTACGGGAAATTCTCCGCTTTCGGCACACTGTTTTATCAGACGATAACGCTCAACGGCCGTCGCAACAGCATCGTCCCATGACAGATATAGCGAATCGGCGGCATTTCTGCCGACCTCGCGTATTTTTTCTTTTTTGGCATACAACTCACTCAGTGTGAGATAAAGCGAAGCAGGGTTTTCGTTGCAAAGGAATCCGTTTTGTCCGTCATGTATTTCCTCGGCGGCACAGCTTCCGCGAAGCACAACGCTGGGTACATAGCAAGCCGCAGCTTCGCTGACGACAAGTCCGTTTGTGTCAAACGAGGACGGAAATACAAACAGGTCACAGGCACCGTAAAAAGCCCTGAGCCGTTCCCTGTCATGCACTGCACCCACAAAAACGCAGTCATCCGGGGTCAGTCCGAGGGCGGACGCATACGCCGTAACTTCGTCAAAATCATTGCCGCTGCCCACAAAAAGGATTTTTACCCTGACACCGGATACCTTGCACATATTGACTGCGTCAAGAATTATGCGCAGTCCTTTATACCACATCATGCGTCCGACGAAAAGCAAATTGAGGCAGTCATCGTGAAGCGAATATTTGCTGCGTATCGCCGCGACTTCGCCTTCATCGGCTCTTCCCTTCGGAAAGTCGACACCGTTTTTCATCACGGTATATTCGCCCTTATAACCGAGACTCCGCAGGTTGTCGCCCGCACCCTTGCTTACGACCCAGACATCGTCGCAGGCGTTTACGTTGTCAATCATAACCTTGAGAGCCGTTTCGTAAAACAGCTTGTTCTTAATCACCTTACGGAAGTCAACATCGAATTTAGTGTGGTATGTAAGCACCATCGGCACATTGAGCTGCTTTTTGAGGCTGCGCCCCAGCATCGCCGAAGCTATCGGGCAATGAGTGTGAATTATATCGACATCACGTTTTATGAGCGTTTTGGCGGGGCGACTGTCAAGCGGATATCCGACTCGGTACGGCTTCACCTTTTCAATGTCAAAGCTGCGGTAGCGAAGCACCTCAAACGGATAATCATCCTCCGCATCGGGATATTTCGGCACGACGACATATGCGTCGCCGTATTTTTTATCTATGACCGTGGCATAATTGAGCACGGTATTTGCGACACCGTCAACAGTTGGCGGAAATGAATCGTTGAGCAGACATATTCCGAGACTGTCGTCCATTGCGTACCTCCGTGTTGTTTCCGAAAGAGAAGCGGCAAACCGTGTACCGATACAAGTCATGCGCTTCCTGATTTCAGGATTATTTTAGCACATATCAGACGGAAATTCAAGAATAAAATGTTACGGCGGGACGCCTCAAATCTTAATGATTTATTATGAATGTGTTAATACGGCATCTTTACATTCGGCAACATATGCTGACATCGGATGAGATATGTGTTAAACAGATCGCGAAACAATAAACCTTTCCCGACAATTCCGGGGCAAAAGAAAGCTGCGACAGAGGTTCGTCACTGCCACAGCTTTGTTTTATTCAGAATGCTCTGTTCAGATATGCATCGGTAAGCGCCTTGAGCTCTGTTTTGAGCGTTTCGTCATATTCCCTGCCGTCGCTCTTTCCGGCAATGACGCGGTCGATCCAACGTGCGAGTGCGCGCGTCTCGGCGACGGTCACACCGTCAAACACCTCGTATATACAGCTTCTGCAATACTCTGTGACGGTGTTTTCCTTTATCGTGACACGCTCAAAATACGGGTTTACATTGAAAGCGGCTCTCAGCGTTTTCATCGTTTCGGCAAGTGAATAATCGGGATGCTCACCGAGCAGCTTTGCAAGCGCTTCCTCTTCGAAAATTATATTTGCAATCTCGGTTCTGAGCTCTGCCGTGACGTTTTTGCCGTGTCTCAGATCATCAAGCAGCAATCCCGTGCGGATTATGCCGAAATGGATAATCGCCGAACGGCGGGAGCGCTCAAGGTCATACCATTCGCGGCGCTGCTGTGCGCTCGCCAACAGTTCCTTTGTTTCCGCAAGCAGTATACCGCTCCTCTTCACAGCGTCACTTACCTTTTCGAAATCCTCAAGCTGTGCTTCAAGCGCAGCTCTGTATTCGGGCTTAAGCTCGCCGCGTATCGGTGTGCGCGTTATGGGGGTGCTTATCTGATCATATGTGTAGTCATTGAAAAAATTGTTTGCCTCGTTCTCTTTGTCGCCGCCCCAAACGAACAGCGATGTGACGGGGTACAGCTCATTGTATATGCGTTCAAACATACGGGCAAGCTTGCCGAAGCGCGCCGTGCAATACCTCGGAAGAAGCTCCGCGCGGCTGTTACCGACGGGTTGCCATGCATTTGCGGCAGTGTATTCAAGCATAAAGCTGTCGCCGTGCGAAAGCTCCTGCCACGTGACAAAGCCCTTGCAGTACGGATCTTCGGCAGCCGTTTTCAAACGGCGCTCTATGCGCTCATAATCGCCGCGTACGCCGTTTGACGGCTCATACGCGTGGAAAATGCCGAAGATATACGGGAAGCGTCCCACAACGCCCCAATTTTCAAAATTTGTTTTTTCGTCAAGTGTATCTGAGGTATAGTCAAATATAATGCACTGCTCAGGATTAAGCTCGTCAAGCAATGCCGACACCTCGTCATTATGCCAGAACATCGAAAAGTCCCAGCTTCCGACAAGCAGCTTAGATGCGGGATACTGCTTTTTCAGAAATTCCGAAATGCGGCGGTATGTGTATTTTTTCAGCTCCAGATTTTCCGTGCGGTCAGCTGAGAAAAGGCGCTCCGCAAGTCCGATCGTGTGGAAAAGTCCGTCATGCCCGAAATTGTCGACATACGCTTTTGTTATGCGGAAATAGTTTTCAAGATTGCGGTCGTCCCGTATGTCCCATACAAGTCCGCATTTATCGGCATAAATGCTCGTTGTCTGCGAAAGAAACGTGGGCTTTTCGCTGTCTATGAACGACCGGGGCGTCCTCGAATACCAGTGCGTCATCGTTCCGCAGTCAACCGGCTGGATCAGGTCGCGCTCCTTTGCCATTTTGCATATGGCACCTCTCAGCTGTGAGCGCTCCTCAAGCGTTGATATCGGAGTGCGGTCGTCAAAGCCGTGGCGTTCCGGATTTCCGGCATCGCCCTCGGCGAAATCGCAGATATCCGGAAAAGCAAGCGGGAAAATATCCTCGCCGCCGATGCGGAGCATGAACATATTGAAGCGTTTTTTCAGAAGCCAGTCAAGCTCGTGTTTCCATTCGTCTTCGCTCCACATTTCAGCCTGAAAGCGATGCAAGCCGCGATGGGCGAAGTATCTGAGTCCGCGGTATTCAAAGCGCGGTCCGGTGTGTATATTGACGCGGCAGAAAGCCTTTTTCTCATCGGGATATATATCGCCGTCCCAGTGATACGAAACACCGTATGCATTTTCGAAGTAATCGTAAACGGCATAATACGCAGCGCGTACTCTGCCGGCTCTTATTTCTATCGTGCGGTCGCCGCACACAACCTCGTATTCCTCATCACAGGAAAACGGGCAAAGCTCTATAAATACAGCAACATCATCGTATGACACTCTGCTCCAAAGCGTCTCAAATTCCCTCGCCGCACCAGACAGTCTGTCAGAACATATAACCTTCATGAATTGATTCTCCGGATCATCTTATAACGGGTTTCTTCCATTTGCCCGAAAGCAGAAATACAACCGAAATAACAAGTGATGCCGCGCTCGCGATAGGTGCACCGAGGCCGATCCCGGCAAGTCCCATCTCAAGCGTGACGCCGAGGATATAGCAGGCGGGAATTCTGAACAGAATAGCGCCGGCAATACCCGAAAACAGTGAAATGAGCGTATGCCCCGTTCCGATGAACAGACCGTTCAGGCAGAACTGGAACGGAACGATTATGTAATCAAAAGAAAACGATTTGAGATATTCACAGCCCAGACGTGTCATTTCGTCGTCATCGCAGAAAACACGGAGTACAGGCTCTGGGAATATGCGCACAAGTGTGAATATCACGGCAGTTATGCCGACTGCCATCAGTGTGCCGTAAAACGCGGTCTTTTTCACACGGTCCATCTTGTTGCTACCGAAATTCTGCGCTACCATCGCAGATATCGCAGATGAAATCGCTATCGCGGGAAGAATGGCAAAGCCGTTGAACTTACCGACGGCGCCGACGGCGGCAGATGCCTGAACTGAGATGTCGTTTGCAAGCGTTGCAAGAAACACAAATGAGATCGAAGTCGCTATATTGTTTACCATCGTCGGCAGACCGATCTTGAAAAGCAGTGAAAGCGTTTCCCGGTGAATCCTGAACGAACTCGGCTTGAAATCAAACGGAAATTCGTTTTTCCGCATATAAAGAACGCAAAGCACGACCGAGAACGCCTGCGAAAAGATCGTTGCATACGCCGCGCCGGCGGCGCCCATTGAGCAGAATTTCACAAGCACAACATCAAGCGCTATGTTTGCGACCGCCGCAACTCCGACAAATACAAGCGGATGCTTGCTGTCGCCCATACCGCGCATTACCGACGAAAGAGCGTTGTATGCAAAAACAAAAAGCGTACCCATCATACATATAAAAAAGTATTCTCTTGCTTCGTCATAAGCTTCGGCAGGTACCTTCATCAACTTCAGCATTGCATCCTGGCAAAGCGGAGTCAGCGCCATCAGGACAGCACCGAGTATTCCGAGAACGGTGAAAAGCGTTGCTATGACCTGTGTGACCTCATGCTTCTTACCGCTGCCGAGATACTGACCGATAAGTACGGTTGCACCGACGGAAAGTCCGATTACCGCATTTGTCACAAGCATCGTGAGCTGCGAGCCGTTGAAAACGCCCGCCATGGCGTTCAGCCCCGCAAAGTTGCCCACGATAACCATGTCGGCAACGCTGTACAGCGACTGTATCAGGTTTGAGATAATAAAAGGAGCGGCAAATATGATGAGCTGCTTTGCAACACTGCCCTCCGTAAGATCCTTTTCAAATTTTCCTCTGTTCATATACCCTCCATTATATTACATAATAAGTATATCATAAAACCGATTCCAATCCAAGAACATAACACAAAAAAATCGACGGATTTTTCGCCGTTCCCTTGACAAATATCCGTGAAAACATATAATTGAATAATGAAGACTACGTTTTCAAAGAGGATATAAATACATGGATATAATAAA
>FR892226.1:1881-8184 GCA_000433115.1 Ruminococcus sp. CAG:382 | reverse complement strand
ACCCCGCCCACAAACCCCCACACTGCCTCCCGCGTAAAACCCCGCCGGTCAGGTGATTGGCTTTATCGGAATGGCAATGCTGTTCATATCGTTTCAACAGAAAGAGAATAAAAAGATCTACTTCTGGCAGATCATCGGCGTGTCGCTTTTCACCGTGCATTTCGCGATGCTCGGGGCATACACGGGCGCTCTTCTCAATATTTTGGGTATCTTGCGTGCGGTCGTGTTTTATAATTCAGAAAAGAAATGGGCTCAGTCAAAATTATGGGTGTACGGTCTGCTTGCGGCATACGTCGTAGTCGGTATACTTATCTGGGAGGACCGGTATTCCCTGCTCCCTATTCTTGCGATGGTTCTCTCGACATTTGCATTCACGGCAGACACTCCGTTTCATTTCAGACTTCTTTCATTCCCATGCTCGCCAATGTGGCTGACGTATAACATTCACCATTTTTCGATATCCGGCAGCATAGCGGAATGCTGTTCGATGACCTCTATGATAATCGCCTTCATACGCTGCGACCTGATGAAGGCAATACATGAAAGGAAGGACAGAAAATCATGAAAAACCGAATTCTCGCTTTGCTCCTCATCATCATACTCATAATCGCGACGGCTGTTTGCTCTTCCGCGTACAGCACCGATATTCCGACACTGTACGTACCTGAAACGCGATGCTTCCGTATGGCGCTAGAGCTTCCGGAGCAGGTCGGCTCCGACAGTGAATTCTCAGCCGGGGCTTCGGTCGCCAAGCTGTATAAAGGCTTCGATGGCAAAGGTATCACGATGCTTTCGGGCGTATTGCGCTATGACAGCGAGCTTTTTTCCGTCAATCCGACCATCAGTAATGCCGACGGATATACCGTCACGGTAACGCCGTCAAGCTTCACTGTCACCTTCAAAACGCCCGCAGCCGCCGAGGCTCTCACCGACCTTCGCTTCAGCATCTCCATGAATGCAAAACACGTCACGGACGAGCTCATGACATCAATCGAACGTGTTTACGTTTATTTCGACAATGTCAGCGCAAACGGTGATGAGGTATACGAAGGAATCGGGGCAATAGGCTATACCGAATTTGTATTTGCCGAAGAAAGTACATCATCCGATGAGAGCGACGCATCCGAAACAGTTTCCGAAGAGCAAAGCGACGAATCGAACGATAAATCTTTCGACGAATCGCGCGACGAATCATCGCGTGAATATTCGGAAGAATATTCCGATGAATTTCCCGAGTCGGATATTTCCGCAGAAGTATCAGAGGAAGAACCGTCTGAAACGAATGCAGAAGAGCGCTTCGAAGCCTTTATTGATGAAAATTGCCTTATGATAATGGAAAATTACATTTGCGGCTTTACTTCCGGCATCGATGCAGCCGGACTTATGAAAACATATCCCGATATCACCGTGCTTCATTACAGCAACAAAGCGGAGAAAACAGGGTTTGTTTCGACCGATGACATACTGCTGGTTTTTGATGATCACGGTTCTCTGATACATCGTTTTGCCTGCGTCGTAAAAGGCGATGCAGACCGCGACGGCAGTATCTCCGCCGGTGACTACATTGCACTCCGGATGTACATTTTGAAAAAGAGGGATCTTTCCGCCGCACAGCTCATTGCCGCCGACATAGACGGGAACTGCAGGATAACTGCCGCCGATTATATATCTGTAAGGAAGCACATTCTCGGTATATCCGACATTTTCGGAAGATAAATCATTAAACACCGGGTGGCGGAAGCACAGGCATAATTATGCCGCAAGCCGGGCATTGCCAAATCAGCGTGATGGCTGCCTTTCATTCCTTTCCGCCTTGAAAACTCAGGGGAAATATGTTATAATCTTTATATTACAACCGGAGGTACGTAATATGTCGCAGTTAACAAAACGCGCTCTTGAGCAATCACTGAAAAACCTTCTGGCGTATAAACCGCTGACAAAGATCACTGTCGGCGATATCGCCGACGACTGCGGCATCAACCGCATGACGTTTTACTATCATTTCAAGGATATATATGACCTTGTCGAATGGTCATGTCTTGAGGATGCGCGAAAGGCGCTTGATAAGAACAAGACTTATGATACATGGCAGCAGGGCTTTTTGCAGATATTTGAAGAAGTCCTTGAAAACAAACAATTTGTCATGAATGTATATCGGTGCGTCCATCGGGAGCAGGTCGAAAAATACCTCAAACCGCTTGTCGACTCATTACTGCTCGATGTGATAAACGAAAGGTCTGCCGGTATGACGGTGCGTGATGAGGACAAGAGTTACATTGCGCAGATTTTTTCATACATATTCATCGGTCTAATGCTTGACTGGATAAATGACGACATGCGTGAAGACCCGAAGATGATTGTGAACAGACTTGCCATGCTGATAAAAGGTTCACTCTCATCGATATTTGAAAGGTACCGCGTCTGATTTTATCACAAGCACCGAAATGATAAAAAATCATACACTTCGCCGCCCCGTGCCAAAAGTTTGAGCATGGGGCGGTTTCTGTTTATTGAAAGAAGCACAAAAACGGAGTATAATACAGTCAGAAACAAAAAAACAGGAGGTTTCCATTATGTATTACTCTGCAGGAACTTATGAATCATTTGCACATCCCGAAAAGCCGAAGGATGTTGACAAAAAATCGGCGTATATCATCGGTACAGGTCTTGCCGGACTTACGGCGGCGTTCTATCTTGTCCGTGACGGGCAGATGAAGGGAGAGCATATCCATCTGCTTGAAAAGCTGGAACTTGCCGGCGGCAGCTGCGACGGCAGAAAAGACGTAACAAAGGGCTTTTTCATGCGCGGCGGACGCGAAATGGACAACCACTTTGAGGTTATGTGGGACACCTTCCGCGACGTACCCTCCATCGAAACGCCCGGTGTTTCGGTTCTGGATGAATACTATTGGCTCAACAAGCATGACCCGAACTATTCCCTTTGCCGCGCAACGGTAAACCGCGGAGAGGATGCGCATACCGACAGAAAATTCGAGCTGGACAAAGAATCGGCGTTTGCGCTGTCAAAGCTGTTCCTCACTCCCGAAAAGGAGCTCGAAGACAAAAAGATCTCCGAAGTGCTTCCCGACAGCTTCTGGAGCACGAACTTCTGGCTTTACTGGCAGACGATGTTCGCTTTCCAGCGTTGGTCAAGCGCACTTGAAATGAAGCGTTATATCTGCCGCTATGTGCATCATATCGACGGACTCCCCGATTTCAGCGCCCTCCGCTTTACAAAATACAATCAGTATGAGAGCATGATACTCCCGCTCGTCAAATACCTTGAATCGCACGGAGTACGCATTGAATACGGCATGGACGTGAAAAACGTCATTATAAAAACCGAAGGCGACAAAAAAGTTGCCAAGCAGATCGTATATGTTAAGGACGGCAAGGAACAGACGATCGATCTGATTGAAGACGACCTCGTCTTCATTACAAACGGCTGCTGCACAGATACTTCCTGCTACGGCGACCAGACGCATGCGCCCGACCTTTCCGGACTCAAAAACGGGAAAGGCGAATCGTGGGACATGTGGAAGGCAATCGCCGCACAGGCTACCGACGGCGAATTCGGCAACCCCGACGCATTCTGCAGTGACATTGAAGCGACAAACTGGATGAGTGCTACCGTTGCGACCTCAGACGAGGAAGTCATCGAACACATCATGAACATCTGCAAACGCGATCCGCGTGCGGGTAAAGTCACGACCGGCGGCATCGTCACAGTCAAGGACAGCACCGAAAACTGGTATCTTTCCTGGACAATAAACCGTCAGCCGCAGTTCAGGGAGCAGGACAGAAGCACCGTTCTCGTGTGGCTGTATTCACTGAACACCAACAAAGAGGGCAATTACGTGAAAAAGGCTATGCGCGACTGCACAGGCGAAGAGGTATGCCGTGAGTGGCTGTATCATATCGGAGTACCGGAGGACAGAATCGATACGCTCGCAAAGAACGCCTGCAACACCACAACCTGCTTCATGCCCTATATCAACGCATTCTTCCAGCCGCGTAAGGAATCCGACCGTCCGAAGGTGGTTCCCGACGGCGCCGTCAACTTCGCGTTCATCGGTCAGTTTGCCGAAACGCCCCGCGACACTATTTTCACCACCGAATACTCCATGCGTACCGGTATGGAATCGGTCTACACGCTTCTTGATGTTGACCGCGGTGTACCCGAGGTCTGGGGAAGCAAATACGATGTCAGAGAGCTGCTGAAGGCATGCTATTACGCGCTTGACAAAAAGCCTCTCACCGAAATGAAACTCTCATTTGCCGAAAGAGAAATGCTGAAGCTCGTAATCAAAAAGACGGAAGGCACCGACATTGCCCTTCTTCTCAAAGAAAGCGGACTCATAGGATAAGTAGAATACCCCGGCTCCGAAAACATCGGAGTCGGGGTAATTTTTTCGCATTTGAATTACATTCAGAGCGCTCACTGCTTCAGTTTCTTTCCCATTTCAAACCGCACCTCATGTCTCTCGGGATCGGTATTGGAATAGGAATAAAGGTCAAAGCCGATGAGCTCAAATCCGTTCCTTTTGTAAAAAGCAATTGCTTTTTCATTGCATGACTGCGTCTCAAGAACAGCCATACGGGCGCCTGAGGCTTCCGCCGCTTTCATTATCTGCTCCATAAGCATCGTTCCGACACCTTTTTGACGCATAGAATCGTCGAATACGCAGATGTTACTTATACGGAAACGGTTGTTCCACCCCTCATGCGCTCCCTCGACATATCCGATCATTTCCCCGTTTTCAAACGCACCGAACGCGACCGGATCATCAAGCCATTCGCCGAAAAATTCGTCATCGAATGACTTCTCGGCAGTTACTTCATACGGAACGTATTTCAGAGCAAATCCGTTTTCGGAGGCACAGATATCATAGTATCCGTTCGTTTTATACCTTACAGTAAATTTTTTGCCCGCATATTTTTCTCTGTCAAGCCGTACTGTTTCCATAAATATCACTCTGTATTCGAATCATAATACGTAAATTTCATTTACATTTCAAAATACTCATTGTTTTTTCACCGACAATACTCTATTGTTTAGTTATGTAAATTAGCTAATCAATACTTTTTGTAAACCTGCAGCGCGGATATTTAGAGCAGCCCATGAAGTCACCATTTTTCCCGTGTCGTACAACAAGTATACTTCCACACCTAGGACAGATACCATTTTTAACATCGTTTTTCATTCGTTCAACGCAAGCAATATGTTCGGAATTGCTTACAACCATGTTCTTGTTATGCTCTATAAGCGTATCATAAATTAGATTCATCTGTTCGATTGATATGCAAATTTTCGAATTTGTTTTCAGCTTTTTCATCAATCCGAAGACATTGTATACATTTTCCGAATTAATATAACGTATATTCCCTTTAACAAAAACAACAACAGAAAAAATCTCAACTTTTTGTTTCAAAAGCTCTTGAATCACACATATATGAGTATAATTCTGTTTAATTGGATTATAAAAATGGTTTTTCACTCTACCATAGTTTAAAACTTGAGTCCAATTGATTTGTGAATCGTTTCCATATATACGTCCTGAATAGTTTTTTGTTTCTATAACAAAAACACCGTTTTGATTAATAACAACATGATCAATCTGAGATGTCCTTCCATTGGCACTCTCTAACACAAGATTATTGATAACAAATTTGGGGGCTTTTGAATCAATTGAGTTTTTTCCAATAATGATTCTCACTATCGCTTCACCTATAATGCCTTTAACAATTGGCAGTCTAAATATGCATACAATAATCGCAACGATAATTAGTAAGTACATTATTATCTCTCCTTAGGAAAGCCGGATTTTCATTATGCGAACGTCCGGTTTTTCTTAATAATTATATCTTTTCTCTGCCCTTTTTCCAAAGAGGTATGCCGATTCCGGCAAACAGCGCTCCGGCAAGAGCAACACCGCACCATGACAAAACCGTGATATCCCAGCCGTAATTTTCGGAAACAAGCGCTATAACGGGGCTTGAAACAGCAGAGGCGAGATATGAGCAGGCATCAAAGAAGCCGGTGATTGACGATGAACGGCCTATTTTGCTGTATGACAGCGGTATGAATGTCAGGAGCATGCTGTTTGCTCCCAGCATTGAAGACGTGCAGGCAGCCACAAGGAACGCTGCAAGCACCACGGACAGACTGCCGATGAGATACAGCAGAAAAACCGCGACGAACGACAATCCGAACATGAAGCATACGGTCGTAAGCTCATTCCGGAAAAACCGCCTGTCAAGGAAACGTGCGACATACGCTCCGGCGAGATTCACGATCGGAAG
>FR892226.1:0-1854 GCA_000433115.1 Ruminococcus sp. CAG:382 | reverse complement strand
AGCGTTATGACAAGCGATGCGACAGAGGGCGAAACTCCGAAACCGTCCGAAAGCAATGTGGGAATCCAAAGTGTGACGCCGTCCTTGAGTACGCCGTTGAAAAAGATGCACACCATTGCAAGCAATGCGCCCGTTGTCGCGAGGAGTACGAAAAACGAACGGCTATCCTTGCGTATCGCGGTATCCGAACCGGACGCAATTCCGTTTTCGGCAGCAATGATCGGCTTCACATCTGCGAAATATCCGCTAAGCGAATTCATGCCGAAAATCCAGAGAGCGCCGACAGCAATACCGATTATACCGCTGGCTGTGAAGAGCATACGATAACTGCCCGACATACCGAGAACGAGGCTGCTCAGAAGATATGATATAATGCCGCCGAGAGGTATCGTTGATGAAATCGAAACACCGGCTTTATTCCGTTTTTCCGCGACCATATATTCGGAAAAGCAACGAATTACCGGTGCCCAGAGCATTGAGCAGCAATATCCGTTGACACACCACACCGCAAGCAGTGCGTATTTGTCGGCAAGCAGAGCCATAAGAAGGTTCATGATACCGGAAGCGGTTATACCGATACCAATCATATACTTCGGTTTGATCCTATCACCGAGGAAGCCGTTTGCAAGCTGTCCCAAGCCATAGCAGGCAAAGAAGCCCGTACCGAGATATCCGCCGAAAGTTTTGTCAAAAAGTCCTTCCGTAATCATTGTCGACATAGCGGTAGAATAATTCAATCGTGTTATATATGAAGTGGTATAAGCGATCCAGCAGAGCCAGAACAGCACCGTACCGCCGCGTTTTATCTTTGAGTCCATATGTTATTCCTTGCTTTCACATATTAATATCATGATACGACATTTCGGATGATATGTCAAGGCAAATTTTACATACTTTCGTACTGATTTTTTCATAATTACATGATATAATTAAAAAAAAGGCGGCAATGCCGCCTGAAGGGAGAACGCTATGAAGAAAATCATTTCGCTGATTTCCGTATTGCTGATCATGCTCTCGCTCCTCTGCGTCGGCGCATCAGCCGATATGGGTCCGAAGCCTTCCGTTAACGTGACATTCCCTCGCGCCGACGGCAATTTCTATGTCACGCTTCTTTCAAAAACAGCCTCAACGGGGCCTTACAGTGCAGACCATCTTGACGATATCATCAACTCTTATTCCGATGCCGCAGCAAAATCGGCTTTCAGAAAATTCGCCGCATATGAGGATGAAGACGGCTTCTTTTTCCTCGGTGCGATGAGCTATCTTGATATCGGCGATGAAACATACCGTTGGGGCTATTATCCGCCGCACACTTTCAAAATTCTGATCTATTTCCCCGGAACCGATACCTTTGCCGTGAGTCCGGTGCTTGAGCGGTATGCCTTTTCGAGCTATTTCAAAGCAACCGTGAACGGAAACGGAGTGACCGCCGAAGCAACGGCTCTGAGTGCCGAAAAAAATTACAATTACACACGTGAGATTCTGCTGTTCGTTTCAAGACTTGCTCTGACAATTGCCATCGAAATTGCCGTGGCGGCGCTGTTCGGCTTTTTCAAAGGAAAATACAGAAAAGCTGTTCTTACAGTAAATATCGTGACTCAGGTATTGCTCAACGTTACCCTTAATCTCTTCGATTACTACATCGGTTGGCTGAGCGTAATATTCATTTATGTACTGTGCGAACTTGCGATATTTGTCATCGAGGGCGTCATATACGGAATCGTGTTTCCGAAATGTGCTTCCGATGGTGAAACGCCTGTCCGCGCATGGAAAGCATGGCTTTATTCACTTGCCGCAAACGCCGCATCCTTCCTTGTGGGAGTCTGTATATGGTGGATCGATATAGCGCTGATG
>FR892225.1 GCA_000433115.1 Ruminococcus sp. CAG:382 | reverse complement strand
GAACGGCTTGATGGGCAGATAAAAGAAGCGAACAACGCACTGTTCGCGCTTGAAACGGAAAAGAGAAAATTCACACGCAAAATAGAAGAATTGCAGGCAAATATAGCCGAGGCGCAGGAGGATCTTGCACGGCTCACACCCGGCTGCGATGAAGCGCGGTCGCTGTACGGCGGCATTGCGGCACGGCTTGAGGAGGAATCCGGAAAGCTGGCGGAGCTTGAAGCCTCGCTTGAAAACAGTGCGCGCACACGTGCCGAGGGTGAAGAGAAGCTGAGAACGATTGACGTCGAAACGGCTGAGGAAAACCGTCGTGCCGACGGGCTCAAAACGCTTGCGGAAAACCAGAAGGAACGGATCTCCGGTCTTAAAGCGACCGAAGCTGCGGCTCTTGAAGCACTCAACGCCTTCCGTATAGATGAGGTCAGACTGACCTCGGCAGCGGAAAGCGCCGCAAACCGTCTTGCGGCGGTCAGGGCAAAAAAGCAGGAGCTTCGGGCACGGTGCGACGCTGCCGAAAGCATTATCGCCGAAAGCAGGGAAAGCAAGAGGACTTTGACGGAAGAGCTTTCCGGCATTACCGAAAAGCTGGAGCTTATCGCAAAGCGCGCCCGTGAACTCGGGGCGCTCAAAGCGGAGCTTGAAGCCGAATACGAAGCCAAGGAACGCCGCGACACCGAGCGTAGAAGCGAGATGCGTGTTGCGAATACACGTCGCGATCAGGCGTTCAGGACATATACCGGACTTGAAAGCGGAGTTGAGGCTCAGCACAAAGAATACGATACACTGATTACAAGGCTCTGGGACGAGTACGAGCTGACATATTCCGAGGCGGAGCAGTTCAGATTGCCGCCGGAGCGCATGGTCAAGGCGCAGACAAGGATAAATTATCTGAAAAGCCAGATCAAGGCGCTGGGAAGCATCAACGTAAACGCTGTTGCGGAGTATGCGGAAACGAAGGAAAGATATGATTTTCTGACGGCTCAGGTTGAGGATCTGAACAAAACGCGCAGAAGCCTCGACAGCGTGATCGCCAAGCTGAATGCGACGATGAAAACGACATTCACCGAGACGATCGAACGTATCGATACCGCATTTTCCGAGGTTTTTACCGAGCTGTTCGGCGGCGGTCAGGGGCATATTGAACTTTCTGACCCCGAAAATCCACTTGAATGCGGCATAGATATCATCATAAGACCACCCGGAAAAAGCGTCAAATCAATATCTCTGCTGTCGGGCGGTGAGCAGTCGTTTGCGGCAATTGCGCTGTATCTTGCGTTGCAGCAGATAAACCCGGCGCCGTTTTGCATTTTTGATGAAATAGAATCCGCTCTTGACGATGTAAATCTCGTCAGGTTCGTGGACTATGTGAAACGCAGATGTGTGAAGACGCAGTACATTATGATAACGCACCGTCGCGGTACGATGGAAAGAGCCGATACGATATACGGCGTGACTATGTACGAAAAGGGCGTTTCGGACTATATAAGACTCGATATTTCAAAGGTCGAGAAATACAGTGATGTCAAGTGAGGAACAATACAAGTGGGATTTTTTGAAAAACTGAAAAACGGGCTTAAAAAGACCAAGGAAGTGCTGATGAAGCCTGTCAATTCGTTGTTTTCGTCTTATGACAAGGTTGATGACGAATTTTTCGAGGAGCTGTTTGATATTCTCGTCATGTCCGATGTCGGCGTTGCCACATCGCAGGAGATCATCGACGGGCTGAAGGAACGCCTTAAGGAGAAAAAAATCAAGGAAACGGGAGCGGCGCGCGAGGAGCTTATCAGCATCATGACAGGACTTGTCGACAGTGAAAACGGCACCATCGACCTTGAAAAAACGCCGACGGTCATTCTCGTTATCGGCGTGAACGGAGTGGGCAAGACCACCTCGATCGGCAAGATAGCAACGCTTCTCAAATCAAAGGGTAAAAAGGTGGTGCTTGCCGCCGCGGATACCTTCCGTGCTGCAGCCATTGAACAGCTCGGTGTCTGGGCTGACAGGGCAGGTGTACCCATGGTGAAGCAGGGAGAGGGCGCGGATCCTGCTGCGGTCGTTTTTGACGCGATCGCGTCGTTCCGCAAACAGAACGCCGATTTCCTTATCGTTGACACTGCGGGCAGACTGCACAACAAGAAAAATCTGCTTGACGAGCTGGCGAAGATAAACCGTGTCATTGACCGTGAGCTTCCGGGCGCAAACCGTGAAACGCTGCTTGTACTTGACGCGGTGACAGGTCAGAACGGTCTTTCGCAGGCTAAGGAGTTCACTTCTGCGGCAAATATAACGGGTATCGTGCTCACAAAGCTTGACGGTACCGCAAAGGGCGGTATCGTGCTTGCGATAAAGGAGGAACTCGGTATTCCGGTCAAGCTGATAGGCGTCGGCGAAGGCGCGGACGACCTTCAGCCCTTCAACGGCAACGAATTCGTCAAGGCGATGTTTGAATCGAACGGTGAGGTAGCGGAGGAATGAAGGTTATCATCGCGACGGGAAACCGTCACAAGGTGGCGGAGCTCAGTGAGCTTTTCGCGCCGTACAACAATAAAGGATATGAATTTGTTTCCATGCGCGATGCAGGCTTTACGGGCGATATCGTTGAGGATGCGGACACCTTTGAGGGCAACGCTCTGATAAAGGCGCGCACGGTCTGTGAGGCGACGGGATGCATTGCCATCGCGGATGACTCAGGTCTTTGCGTCGATGCGCTGGACGGCAAGCCGGGCGTATTTTCCGCACGCTATGCCGGCGAGCTTGCTGACGACGGCAGGAACAACGCAAAGCTGCTGGCAGAGCTTCGTGATGTGCCGGAGGAGAAGCGTACCGCGCGGTTCTGCTGTGTCATAGCGGCAGCGTTTCCCGATGGGAAAACGGTTGTCGCACAAGGAGAATGCGAGGGAAGAATCGGCTTTGAAAAGAAGGGCGACGGCGATTTCGGATACGATCCGCTGTTTTACTACCCTCCGTTTGACAAGACTTTTGCCGAAATGACCGCAAACGAGAAAAATTCCGTCAGTCACCGCGGGAGAGCCGTAAAGGCTTTTTGCAAAAAGTTTTTCGGGTGACATAACCAATCTCTTGGCATGGAGGATACTGTCGTGGAACAGATTTCACACTATTTTTACGTAATAACGAATCAGCTCAGCACGATCGGCTTCGCTGATGTCGTCGATATTATCGTTGTTGCGTTTTTCCTTTACTACACTTTCAAGTTCATGAAGGACAGACGTGCGGGCAAGCTCGCGCTCGGCGTTATCCTCATGCTGCTCATGCTGCTTGTCAGTGACGTCTTTCAGATGCGTGCGACGTATTTTATTCTCGAAAAGATCATCAGCGTCGGTCTCATCGCACTGCTCATTGTGTTTCAGCCAGAACTCCGCAGCATGCTTGAGAAAATGGGCGGGGAATCCGTAAAGGGCTTCAAGGGCAGACTTGACAAGAGCGAGGCTGAACATTACCGCAGCGTTATCTCCGAAATCTGTGTTGCGGCGGAGGATCTTTCGAGGACAAAAACAGGTGCGCTCATAGTTATAGAGCGTTCGACAAGGCTTGGCGATGTCATCAAGACCGGCACGGTGCTTGACGGTCAGTCCTGCTTGGCAATATATTTTTCAACAAAGCGCCGCTCCACGACGGCGCGGTAATAATCCGCAATCAGAGGGTTTATGCCGCAGGCTGCTTCCTGCCTCTTTCGACAAATCCGGATATAATAAAGGATTTGGGAACACGCCATCGCGCAGGTATCGGCATGAGCGAAAACAGCGATGCCGTTGTCATCATCGTAAGTGAGGAAACCGGCGTTATTTCGGTTGCGACGGAAGGTGTTCTCAAACGCGATTTCAACAAGACGACGCTTGAACAGTATATCGTTCCCATGCTTATAACCGAGCAGAAGGAGGGCGTCAAGGAACGTCTTTTCGGCAGGAAGGAGCGTCACGATGGATCGGAAAATCAGTAAGAAAAACGCGGAAAAAAAGTCGCATTCAAGGCTTTACAGCTTTCTTGTGCTGATCATCTCACTGCTTTGCGCCGTGTTGCTCTGGCTTTATGTACTGGGCTACGACAGCCCTGATTTCGAAAAAAAGTTTTCGCAGATACCAGTAACAATAATCGGAAACACCGAGCTTGCCGAAAAAACGGGCTATACTGTCATAAGCGATATGACGTTTTCGTTTGATGTCACTGTCTCCGGCAAGAAAACGGACGTCAACTCAATGCGCGATACAGATATAACGGCATATATCGACGTCTCCGGAGTGACGACCGAGGGCGGAATATATCTCCCCGTCACGGTGATCGTGCCGAACGGCATCACAGTTGCGAGCCAGAGCGTCAGCGAGGCATACCTTTATATCGATGAAATGGTCTCGGCGGAGATTCCCGTCAGGATCGAGATCACGGATTACACGCTGCCCGAGAATGCCGTTATCGGCGATTACGGCGCAAATCCCGTGACCGTAACGGTGCAGGGCGCGCGTGCGGACATCGAAAAAATCGCGGAGGCGTATGCCAACGTTACCCCCGGTGAGCTTACACAGTCGGTGAACATAAGCGCCCCCGTCGAGCTTCATGACAAAAGCGGTGCGGTCATTCAGACAGGACCGTATCTGCGGCTCATAGACAGGGCGGTGAATGTTTCGATCCCGGTTTACCTCACAAAATCAGTGCCCGTTAAGGTTCATTTCATCGG
>FR892224.1:9809-12316 GCA_000433115.1 Ruminococcus sp. CAG:382 | reverse complement strand
CGCCGAAAATGCCGACCTTGTGCTGGTCAACACCTGTGCGATACGCGAGCACGCCGAGCTGAAGGTGTTTTCCAAAACGGGCGGACTGAAAAAAATCAAGGAAAAGAATCCCGACATGATCGTGATGCTCTGCGGCTGTATGGCGCAGGAACCCCATGTCGGCGAAAAGATAAAAAAGAGCTACCCGTATGTGGACGTGGTTTTCGGCACCGACAAAAACCACCGCCTCCCCGAACTTATTCTTGACCGGCTGAGCGGCGGCGACCGCAATTTCTGCGTCAGCGACCTGCCGCACGGCGAATTCGGTGTAATCTGCGAAAACACCCCCGTCACCCGCCGCTCGTCATATAAGGCGTGGGTGTCGATAATGTATGGCTGCAACAATTATTGCACCTACTGCATTGTGCCGTATGTGCGGGGCAGAGAGCGCAGTCGCAGACCGGAGGATGTGCTTGACGAGATAAAGCGCCTTGCCGATGCCGGATATAAGGATATAACTCTTCTCGGTCAGAACGTCAACAGCTATGACGGCGGCATCAGCTTCCCCGAGCTTCTCCGGCGTGCTTCCGGGTTCTCCGGCGTGCTTCCGGAATCGACGGCGATTTCCTGCTGCGCTTTATGACCAGCCACCCGAAGGACGCTTCAAAAGAGCTTGTGGACGTAATGGCGTCGTCGCCGAAGATAGCGCGCCATTTCCATCTTCCCGTTCAGTCGGGCAGTACCCGTGTGCTGAACGCCATGAACCGCCGCTACACCCGTGAGCAATACCTTGAAAAAGCTCGTTATATCAAAGAAAAAATCCCCGATGCAGCTCTCACGACAGATATAATCTGCGGCTTCCCCGGCGAAACGGAGGAGGAATTTGACGAGACCGTCTCCCTTGTCCGCGAGGTCGGCTTTGATATGCTTTATTGCTTCATCTATTCTCCCCGCCGCGGCACGGCTGCCGAAAAAATGCCGGGACGCATCCCGCACGATGAGCAGGTCAGGCGCTTTGAACGCCTGACAGCCGCGCAGAACGAAATGTCGCTGAAGGCAAACGAAAAGTATGTCGGCAAAACGCTCAGACTGCTTTCGGACGGCGATGAAGACGGCAAGCATACCGCGCGTTCCTCTCAGAACAAGATAGTGACGCTTGACCGCTTTGTCCCTGCCGGAACGTTCTTCGATGCCGAGATAACCGCGTCCCACCCCTTCACACTTGAAGGCAAAGTACTCTGAAAAACAAAAATAAACAAATAAAAGGAAAATCAAATGAACGAACAGATCAAATCCCTCACCGAACAGCTCAAAGCCGTTCTCGCCGAGTCAACCGAAGTCAAGGAATACCTTGCCGCGCGTGACGCGTATATGACCGACAGCGAGCTTATCACTCTCGTGAACGAATACAACGTTCAGTCTCAGGTATACGACACCGAGTCCGCAAAGCCCGAGCCCGACCAGCTTCTTCTCACCTCCATCAGAGCAAGAGTCGAAGAGGTCTATAACAAGATTACCGAAAACGCGCACGCAAAGGCATTTGCGGAAAAAGAAAGCGCTGTCGCCGCGATCTATAACGAGATCTACGACACCCTTCAGTCTATTGTAGTGCCCGAGCATCACCATGACCATGATCACAGCTGCGGCGGCGATTGCTGCAGCTGCTCCGGCTGCCACTAAACCGGATTATAACAAAAAGCACATCTCACACGAGGTGTGCTTTTTCTGTTCAGAACATGATTTCTTCACCCATAAAGCCGAGAAGCGGCGAAGTCAGCGGATTTATGATCTTATACAGCGCGCCGAGAATTTCCTCCCGTCGTTCCTGCGCCTCCTCATACGGGAGCTCAAGGATGAGGTCGCGGTGTTCGTTGCCCGTGAAGTTGAATTTACCCATGACCGCGCCGCAGAAAACACCGTCCACATTGACGTAGTACATGACCTCGCCGCCCGACAGCGTATATCTCCCCTTGAGGAACGCCTCATTTGCGCGCACAAGCGGGTCGGAACGGTTGAAGATGATGACGCCGTGCGGGTTTTCCGTCGGAGTCTTCAGCCTGTCGAGGTCATCGGTAAGAACAAGACAGTCGCCGTCCGAGTCACGTTCTTCGACGAAAACGCGCTCGTCAAGAAGATAATTCGCGCCGAGCTTTATGTCCTTTACGGTAAAGCCGTAAAGCGAACGCGCCGAATCGGTCGTGACCTTCCCGAACATATAAGCCTGCCGCCTGAGAAGCTCGGCAATCGCCTGTTCCTTTGTGTATTTACGGACATCCTGATCGGGATAAAGCTGTTCAAACGGATACCAAAGCGTTGACCACCCGTTTTCGAACTGATCCTCGGCAACAAGGAAACGGCTTGCAAGCTTGTGCAGCAGCGGCGTTATGTGCTTGACAAGCAGTCCCGTCTTTTTCTTTATCTGCGCGACGGAATGCGGCCCCTCTTTTTGCAGGAATTCCAGCATCATCGCCTCGTCGAGCGACATTTCGTCCTGCGGTTTCATATATGCGGCAGCGCAAAGCTCCTGA
>FR892224.1:7135-9749 GCA_000433115.1 Ruminococcus sp. CAG:382 | reverse complement strand
ATCGTCCTTTGACCAGCCTGCGTTCGTGGCGCAATTCGTCGTTGAACGCAAGATCGTCAAACGCCGCGCGGTTCTGAAGCTCGGGCGCACTGCCCGGGTCAATCCAGTAGGTCGTCGAGACCGGAGCCATGTATTTCAGCAGCTCATAGTATTCATCCTCACTTGCAGGCGAGGTGAGGTGCTGGCGCTCAAACGCCAGCGGAGTCGTATAAAGCATAGATATCCCTCATTCCGCAAACGCCGCACACGTTTCATCCGTCCTGACGGGACGCACGGGAACGCCGAGACGCGCCGAAAGCTCTGAAAGCGTAATGTTGTCGAGGAAGATGTCCTCGTCGGCTTTCAGCATGTTCGAAGGTATGATAAGTCTGTTTCTGACCTTTCCCGCAAGCTGGTCGATGATGTCAGTTGCCGTGACAAGCCCGCTCACCGTAACCGAACCGCCGAAAAAGTTGTTCTTAACGGCGTGAACGACGATCCTGCGCTGCGGGAATTTTGCCGAAAACGCTTCCGCCAGCTCGCATATCAGAGGATACGCCGCCTCGCCCGTTGCAACGTGGATTTCTCCCTCCTCCGACTGCTCCGTATCATCAAGGTCGAGCAGGAACGTCGTTTTCAAATCGGTCAGCATTCCCACACCGTTTTCGAGCTGAGGATATCCGCAGTAAAATTCGTCGTCGGGAAGCCGGCGCTTTGCCGTGAGATAGAATTCATCCGACGCAAAAACACCGCCTTCGCCCCGCGTTTCAATATAATATCTGTTTTCTTTTTCGATCTCGTCAATGACCGCCGCCGCGCTTTTTGCGTCATAAGGCTCAAGCGGAAACAGCCCCTTACGGTAGCCCGTCAGCCCGGCGGGCACAAACGCTGCCGACTGAAAACTGCTCAGCGTGCGTATGAAATCGAGCGATTTTCTGAGATGCTCACCGTCGTTTATGCCGCGGCAGAGTACGAATTGCAGATTCAGCTCAATTCCCGCGTCTGCGAGCTGTGAAAGGTATTTCATACTGTCTCCCGCAAAACGGTTGCCAAGCATCCGGCATCTCAGCTCCGGTTCGACCGTGTGAACGCTGACATTTATGGGCGAAATGCGCATCTTTATCATACGGTCGATATCCCGCTGCTTCAGATTTGTCAGCGTGACGTAATTGCCCTGCAAAAACGACAGCCGCTCATCATCGTCCTTGAAATAAATGCTCTCCCGCATTCCCTCCGGGTTCTGGTCGATGAAGCAGAAAATACACTTGTTCGCGCAGCACTTCTTTCTGTCCATCAGATAGGTTTCGAATTCCAGCCCGATGTCGTCGTATTCCGGCTTGTGTATCGTGAACGTCATTTCGCTTCCGCCGCGCACAATGCCCAGCACAACGACTTTTTCGGTAATATAGAAGCGATAGTCAAGCACATCGTTCACGGCACTGCCGTTTATTGTATTAAGTTTATCGCCCGCAAGTATACCGGCGCGCTCAGCGGGGGAGCGTTTATCAACGTAAGAGATCGTAACCATAAAACACTTTCAAACAAAAACAAAAAGCGGCATACCTTTTCGGCACGCCGTTTTCGGATACATCAGTCAGCGGACTTGACTTCAAGGATCTGCTCTCCGCCGTAAGAGCCGCAGGCTTTGCAAACTCTGTGGGAAAGAACAGCCGCGCCGCACTTGGGGCACTTTGTCATGCCGGGAGCGGAGAGCTTCCAAACGCTGGAACGTCTCTTGTCACGTCTTGCTCTGGATGTTTTTCTCTTAGGTACTGCCATTTTCGGGGCACCTCCTTATTCTATAACAATTTATTTTTCCAAAAGTTCCTTCAGCTTCGCCATACGCGGGTCGATCTTTTTTGAGGCACAGGAGCATGAGCCGTGATTCAGGTCGATACCGCAATCGGGACAAAGCCCTTTGCAGTCCTCACGGCAAAGATACCGTGCGGGCAGATTGAGAAAAGCGGCTGTCCGGCAAAACTCATCCTCGTCAAGAAAACCGTCGGGGGCGAGAATATAATCCGCTTCGTCATCCTCGTTAACCAGTGAAGCCGCAACGGGCATGTCCACCGTAAAATCAAAGACCGTGTCAAACGGGGTGGCACAGCGTGCGCAAAGCACCTGCGCATGAAGCGAAAAATCGGCGTGAAGCTCAAGATAACCGGCACGGCTGTTCACCGCAGCCTTCATCGAAAGCGTACCGCTTTGGGCTTCCGGCACAAAATCCGTAGCCGGATACGCACGTTCAAACGACAGTGTTTTTTCTTTCTGCGCGATAAGAGCGCTGATATCGGTCATAACAACTCCCACACAAAAGGCAAAACTACTCCATTACACGTGAGCAACAGTTATTATACAGCGTCGGAAACGTTTTGTCAACACCTATTTTCGATTTTCCCCTGATTTCAAAGAAATTTTTCTAAAACAGGCATTGATTTTCTGATGAAATAATAAAGCGGAACGCCGAGTATGGCAAGAACAGCCGCTTCGCCCGCGGCGACCTCCAGTGCGTTTATGAGAAATACGGAAAATGCGACCTCCTCCGGCATGGTGAGCAGAACGATCTCCGCACCGACGATGACGCCGTTGAAGAGTACGGGCATCAGAAACGACAGAAACGGAAAACCCTTTACCG
>FR892224.1:3569-7052 GCA_000433115.1 Ruminococcus sp. CAG:382 | reverse complement strand
ACTTAAATGGGACCGAGGGTACTCGTCAGGTACAAAAAAATCCAGCCGATGATCAGGCCGGGTATTGCGACCGGGGTGAACACGGGCATTATGGTGAGTGCTTCGGAAATGCGGAACTGAATGTTGCCGTATGCAAGCCCGAAGAACGCGGATGTGAACGTCAGCGCGGTGTAGACCGCACCGATAAGAGCCCCGATGATAATGCAAGCTATTCTTTTTTTATTTACCTTCATTTTATTACCTCACGCCGTTTCGATCTTGCTTGCGTCCTGAAGCGACAGCGATTCCACCGCCTGCTCGCGCATCTTGTATTTGAGTATCTTTCCGGCAGCATTCATGGGGAAGGAATCGACAAATGCGATGTATCTCGGCACCTTGTGCTTTGCGAGGTTTGCCTTGATGTATTCACGAAGCTCTTCTTCCGTCAGGCTGTCGTCCTTCTTGATGACGCACGCCATAATTTCTTCACCGTACTGCTTGTCGGGTACGCCGATGACCTGAACGTCCTTTACCTTCGGGTTTGTATAGATGAAATCTTCAATCTCTTTCGGATAAATATTTTCGCCGCCGCGGATTATCATGTCCTTGATACGTCCGGTGATTTTGAAATACCCGTTCGGCAGGCGGCGTGCGAGGTCGCCGGTGTGGAGCCAGCCGTCGGCGTCTATCGCCTGAGCGGTGGCGTGGGGCATCTTGTAATAGCCCTTCATTATGTTATATCCTCTTGCGACAAATTCGCCGTCGACATTGTCGGGCAGCTCCTTGCCGGTTTCGGGGTCTACGATCTTGCATTCAACGCCGAACATTGCGCCGCCGACCGTATTGACGCGGTCCTCAATGCTGTCCGTCGTTTTGGACATGGTGCAGCCGGGGCTTGCCTCCGTCTGACCGTAGGTTATGCATATTTCGGGCATGTGCATCTTTTCGATGACGTCCTGCATGACCTTGATGGGGCAGGGAGAGCCTGCCATGATACCGGTGCGCATATGAGAAAAGTCGGTCGTCGCAAAGTCCTTGTGCTCCAGCATTGCGATGAACATGGTGGGGACGCCGTGGAATGCCGTGATCTGCAGCTTGTTTATGCAGTCAAGCGAAACGCGGGGAGAGAAATACGGGATCGGGCAAAGCGTAGTGCCGTGCGTGATCGAGGCGGTCATTGCAAGCACCATTCCGAAGCAGTGGAACATGGGCACCTGGATCATAAGCCTGTCGGCGGTGGAAAGATCCATACAGTCGCCGATGTTTTTGCCGTTGTTGACGACATTGTAGTGCGTCAGCATGACGCCCTTGGGGAAGCCCGTTGTGCCGGAGGTGTACTGCATGTTGCAGACGTCGTTCTTGTTGACGGCTGCGGCGCGGCGATATACCTCCCATACGGGGGTGTTTTCGGCAAGCTCAAGCGATTCGTCCCAGGTGAGACAGCCCTGCTGTTCGCAGCCGACGGTTATAACGTGGCGCAGGAAGGGCAGGCGTTTGGAATAAAGAGGCTTGTCCTTGGGCGTTGTCGCAAGCTCGGGGCAGAGCTTTGCGATGATATCTGTATACGAGGTGTCCTTGTAGCCCTCTGTCATGACAAGCGTGTGTGTGTCGGACTGACGGAGCAGATATTCCGCCTCATAGATCTTATAAGCGGTGTTCACCGTAACAAGCACCGCGCCGATCTTGACGGTTGCCCAGAATGTGATATACCACTGCGGCACGTTTGTCGCCCAGATGGCGACGTGGTCGCCCCGCTTTACGCCGAGGCTGATAAGCGTGCGCGCGAACCGGTCAACGTCGTCGCGGAACTGCGGATATGTGCGGTCATAATCGCAGGTGGTGTAACGGAATGCGTACTGATTGGGGAATTCGTCGCACATCCTGTCCAGAACCTGCGGGAAAGTCAGATCGATCAGGCTGTATTTTTCCCACACATATTTGCCCGTACCGGCGGCGTTGTCATAGAGATGACTGCCCGACGAGGCGTTTCCGAGATACGGTTCGATGTAATTCATGAACTGAGGGAGAACAACGCCTGCGTCCTCCAGCTCGGGGGACCAGCGCTTGACCCATTCGAACGTGACAAAGCCCTCGTAGTTTATGGAGCGGAGTGCCTGCATAGCCTCATCGATCGGGATGTCGCCTTCGCCCATCATGCAGTATCTGAATCCGTTGTCGCAGACAGCACTGTCCTTTATGTGGACGTATTTGATGTACATCCCGAGATTCTGAACGGTGGTCTCGGGATTTTCACCGTTGAAGCGGTAAGGATGATGGATGTCCCAGAGAGCGCCGACGCTGTCGCTCGCAACGCCGTCAAGCATTGCGCGGAGTCTTGCCGTATCGCAGTATACGCCGTTTGTTTCGATAAGCAGGGTGACGCCGTTTTCGGCTGCGTAGGGCGCAAGCTCGGTCAGCGTTTCCGCAATATATGCATCGTCAACATCCGCACCGGGCGCGATCACCGTGTCGCCGAGCAGACGTACAAACTCGCTTCCGAGTCGCTTTGCCGTGTCGATATAAGCCTTGGCTTCCGCAATGACTGTCGCGCGGTGAGCCTTGTCGCCGAGCGCACAGCCGCTTGAAAGGCAGGATACCGCGAGGCCGAGGGCTTTGAGCCGTTCGGCGGTTCCGTTGAAATTCGAACGGGAGAACGCAAGCTCTCTGCCGTCGTAGATGTCGATGATCGGTTCGCCGGTCTGTCCGTCAAGACCCACACCGCGCAGTTCAATGCCGTCAAAGCCGAGATCCTTCGCCATGACGGTGATGTCGGTGAAGCTGTTTGTGGGGCAGGCGAGTGTTGAGAATGATGTTTTCATGACAGTAACTCCGTGAAAAAGAATAAAAAATATGCCGCTTTGCCCGAAAAAGCAAAGCGGCTGAAAGGGATAACGTTAATATAACACAAGGAACAACATCAAACAATGCTGTCTCATGATAACGGTGAGAAACCCGTCCGCACTTACTTGCAAACGCTTTCGGTACGGCAGCTCAAGGGCGAGTGCGTCATAAAACCGCTCACCGTCTCACACCGACCGACGGCTCTCTGGAAAGCTCTTTTCATGACTTTTTCCCTGTCAATGCTTTTGATGGGAGAATTATAACTCTTCAGAAAGCGCTTGTCAATGTCGTTTTTTCACGAATTTGACTCAGAGACGTGACTTGATTTCGTCTGCTTTGTCGGTGCTTTCCCATCTGACGCCCAGTTCTTCGCGTCCGAAGTGACCGTAGGCGGAGAGATCTCTGTAAATGGGCTTTCTGAGGTCGAGCTGCTCGATTATGGCAGCGGGACGCAGGTCGAACACTTCGTTTACGATGTCGGCGAGTCTGTCATCGCCGCATACGCCCGTGCCGAAGGTCTTGACGCAGACGGAGAGGGGACGGGCAACGCCGATGGCATAGGCAATCTGAACCTCGCATTTCTTTGCCGCGCCCGCCGCGATGATGTTCTTGGCAACGTAGCGCGCCATATAAGCCGCGGAACGGTCAACCTTTGTGGGGTCT
>FR892224.1:393-3557 GCA_000433115.1 Ruminococcus sp. CAG:382 | reverse complement strand
GGGGGTCTTTTGCGGGGGACCGCGCCGCCGCCGTGGCAGGCATAGCCGCCGTAGGTATCGACGATTATCTTTCTGCCGGTGAGACCGCTGTCGCCCTGAGGACCGCCCACAACAAAGCGTCCTGTCGGATTGACGTATATCTTTGTATTTTCATCAATATATTTTGCGGGAATGACGGGCTTGATGACGTGTTCGATAACGTCTTTTCTGATCTGCTCAAGCTCCGTATCCGCGGAATGCTGGGAGGATACGACAATGGCGTCGATACGCACGGGAACGTCATCGTCATATTCAACTGTGACCTGAGTCTTGCCGTCGGCTCTGAGATAGGGCAGAGTACCGTTCTTGCGCACAGCCGTGAGTCTCTTTGCAAGCTCCTGAGCCAGATATATGGGAAGCGGCATGAGCGTGGGAGTCTCGTCGCAGGCATAGCCGAAAACCATGCCCTGGTCGCCCGCGCCGATGTCGTATTTGTCGGTCATTTCGCCTTTCTTTGCTTCAAGCGCCTTGTTGACGCCCATGGCGATGTCGGGCGACTGGCGGTCGATCGAGGTGATCACCGCACAGGTGTTGCAGTCAAAGCCCTTTTCGGAGGAATCATATCCGATATATCTGATAGCGTCGCGCGCAATTGACGGAATATCGACCTGAGCGGTTGTGGTGATCTCACCCATGACGAGGACAAGACCGGTGGTGACAGCCGTTTCACAGGCGACACGCGCCATGGGATCCTGTGCGATTATCGCGTCGAGCACGCTGTCCGAAATGCGGTCGCATATTTTGTCGGGATGCCCCTCGGTAACCGATTCGGACGTGAAAAATCTCTTGTGGTTCATAAAAATATACCTCACTTTTTGAAAGCTGTTATTAACACAAAAAACGGCGTCCGCAGACAGCGAACGCCGGAAAACTCCTTTGCTTCCACTCATCTGCCGAAAACGAATTTTCGCTGACTTGACACCTTGCAAAACCGCAGGTTGTCGGGCTTCATCGGGCAGTTCCCTCCGCCGCTCTTGATAAGTTTACAAAAACACTATATCATGTCTCGCAAACGCTGTCAAGGGGGACAAATGTAAATTTTTTTCGAAAAACGCAATTAAACACGAAAATCTGTTTTTTCACTTGATTTCCGCCGCGGCATATTCTATAATAGTGAGGTGATAATATGGCTGAGATACTGCTTTGGTTTTTTGCGGCGCTTGGCATATGCTTCCTCGGACTGGAAGCCTTCCGCGCCTTCGGCAAACGGAGCGTTCGCGTCTGGATACTGCCGCCGGACGGCACGTTGCCGGACACAGACAACACCGCGCCCGACGTGATAATAGAAAACAGCCCCGACGAAAGCCTTATAATAGACGCACTTGCGCAGAAATTCGATAGGATATACATAGAAGACGGCAGCGACAATACGCACACCGTGCTTTGAGGAATTGCATTGGAAACAGTAAAGGACACGCAGAACGACGGCGGAGTCATCGTCGAAGGAACAGTATACGATATAATCTTTCAGAATGAGGACAACGGCTACACCGTCTGCGAGGTAGATACGGGCGGCGAGCTTGTCACGCTTGTCGGCACAATGCCGTATCTGCTTGCGGGCGAGCATCTGAAGGCGAACGGCGAGTGGACGAACCATCCGAGCTTCGGCAGACAGCTCAAGGTGACGTATTTTGAAAAATCCCTGCCCGCAAACGGAGAAGCGATTTACCATTATCTCGCCTCCGGCGCGATAAAGGGCGTGGGACCCGTCACCGCACAGCGCATCGTCGATAAATTCGGCGAGGACACCTTTGATGTGCTTGAAAACAATCCTCTCTGGCTTGCCGAAATCAAGGGCATAACCCGAAAGACAGCCGAAAATATCGGTGCGGCGTTTGCCGCACAGTTCGGCGTGCGCAACGTAATGATGTTCCTCGGCTCATATTTCGGCGCCGCCGTCTCGGTACGCATCTATAAAAAATACAAATCCGCCGCCATCGACATAGTGAAGGCAAATCCCTACCGCCTATGTGAGGAGATCGCAGGCGTCGGCTTTGAAAAGGCGGATAATGTCGGAAAGGAGCTGGGCTTTACCGACGAATGCTCCGAACGGCTTGATGCCGGCATCAAATACGTGCTGAACACTGCCGCATATAACGGCGGTCATTGCTATCTGCCGTATGCCATGCTGATGAGCGAGTGCCGGCGTGTGCTGAATGTCGATGCCGCCGTGATAGCCTCCGCTCTTGCCGTTGCCGTCGCAAAGGGCGAGATCGTGAAAACGCACTACGGCGAACACGACGGCTACGCCCTTCTCGCAATGCACGGCGCCGAGCAGTATATAGCGGACAAGCTGAAGCTGCTGAACTCCGCAGAGCTGCCCTACCGCCTTGACGGTATAGATGAGCAGATCGCCCTGCTTGAAGAAAAGCAGGACATAACCTATCACGAAAAACAGAAAAAAGCCATCCGCAACGCCGTCTGTTTCGGTGTCAGCATCGTGACGGGCGGACCCGGCACCGGCAAAACCACCGTAATAAAAGCAATACTCGACATTTTCGATATAATCGGCATTTCATATGCCCTCGCAGCCCCGACGGGCAGAGCCGCAAAGCGTATGAGCGAAGCGTCGGGCAGGGAGGCGAAAACGATCCACCGCCTGCTCGAAATGACGTACAGCGAGGAAGCAAAGCCTGTTTTCTCAAAGAACGCCGACGACCCGCTCGGAGTAAAGGCGGTCGTCATCGACGAAATGAGCATGGTCGATACCCTGCTCATGGAAGCGCTTCTCCGCTCCCTGAAGTCCGAAACGATACTTATTCTCATCGGCGACGTTGACCAGCTCCCTCCCGTGGGACCGGGCAACGTGCTCTGTGACATGATACAGTCCGACGAATTCCCCACGACCCGCCTTGAGCATATTTTCCGCCAGGCGAGCGAATCCATGATAGTCATGAACGCCCACCGCATAAACGCGGGCGAGGAACCCGTATGCAACAAAAAGGACAGCGATTTCTTCTTCATCGGCGAGGACGATCCCAAGCGCGCCCGGACGCTGATATGCGATCTCTGCCGTGACCGCCTGCCGAACAGATACGGAATCGACCCGTTTGACTCCATACAGGTCATAACTCCCACCCGCCGCGGCGACCTCGGAACTCATGAGCTGAACCGGGTGCTTCAGG
>FR892224.1:0-382 GCA_000433115.1 Ruminococcus sp. CAG:382 | reverse complement strand
TTCAGGAATGCCTGAACCCCCGCGACAAGCGCAAGAAGGAAAAACGCGTCGGAAATGTTTTCTTCCGCGAATGCGATAAGGTCATGCAGGTCAAGAATAACTATGATCTGACGTGGTTACGCGACGGCGAGGACGGCTCCGGCATTTTCAACGGCGACATAGGACGCATCCTTGAAATACGCTTCCGCGACGAATGCTTTGTGATCGACTTTGACGGCAGGATATGCGAATATGATTTCGCCCTTGCCGAGGAGCTTGAGCATGCCTACGCCGTAACGGTTCACAAAAGTCAGGGCAGCGAATACCCGTTTGTCGTGATTCCCGCTCTGCGCTGTCCCGCACCGCTCATGACCCGAAATCTGCTGTATACTGCCGTGACCCG
>FR892223.1 GCA_000433115.1 Ruminococcus sp. CAG:382 | reverse complement strand
GAAAGGGCTGTCGTGAGCGCCGACATGAGCATGCTGATTACGAGCAGCTTTTTCTGCGGCTTCACATATTTTATGAGCTTGGAAACGATTTTCTTTTTCGATTGGCAGTGGATGCACTCCGCACCCGGACGTATCAGCGTTCTGCCGCATTTGGGGCATATGCTGAGCTTTTTGTCATACGTCGCTTTGACGATCTCAAGCTGTTCCGCAACGTTTTCGCCCTTGCCCACCGTTTCGATGAACAGCACGGCGGCGTCGCACAGGGCGCTCACGGCATAGGAATAACGGAACACACGAACGGGACGCTTTTCGTTTTTCGGAAGCACCGAAAGGCGGGCGTTGCCGTACATACGCTTGACGACGGGGCTTTCGATTTCGTCATGGCGGTAGGTGAGCACATGATTTTCAAACGAAAGGTCATAGGAATAAAACCGCTCAGCCGACACGAGCAGTGCCGTTTCGCAGTATTTTCCGTCAATGGACAGGTCGCCGACGATGGCGAAAAGGATCTTTTCATCCTTCGGGGCAACGGCGGAAACCGCATTTCGTATCTCTTCGGAAAGCGGTTTGTTGGTCAGACAGTTTTCTGTGTTCATAAAATTACCTCCGGCAGTGCGGACGTCGGGGATCGGATGTTATTGATTTTGATATCGT
>FR892222.1:2499-4919 GCA_000433115.1 Ruminococcus sp. CAG:382 | reverse complement strand
TTCGTTTTCAAGGTGCGTTTTCGCGGAGCGAAAACGAATTTTGAAATAGTGAGGGCGGAGCTTTTCGACGGGGAAAACGGTGGGTCGCTGTGCAGAAGCGTGCTCTGCCGTCTTTGCTGTTGGCTGCATTTAACTTTACTGTAATGTATTGGCAACACATACGTATATACATTAATGAAATTAACGAATTGTTTACGGCACTGTCATGAGCTGTATGTAGATTCATGATTTTTTTATGCGGTATTATATAGATGTAATCGATAATATGGGTTGAGAATCAAGGTAAAACCATCGCTGAGGAGTAGTATTTTATGAAACACATCAAGGCAATATCATGTTTATTACTTTCCTCATTGGTTCTGACAGCCTTTTTCGGCTGTGACGGAAGCAGAGAGGAAAGCGGGGTTTCGGACGCAATGTCCGGCACGTGCTCTGTGGTTTCGGAAGCGGTGTCCGACGTTTCTGCGGAAGAAATAAGCATGGAATCATTCGGAGAAGAAAGCGGTGTCATGTCGGGTGCTGAGGAATCCTCGGAGGAAGAGCCATCAGGGGAAGAGTCTTCGGAGGAAGAATTTTCCGAGGAGGAATATTCGGGAGTCGAGCTTTCCGAATACGTCGAAAACGCCGAGGATTACACATATATACATTACGGAGAGGAAGGGAACGGAGTGTATGTGCTTGCAAAGTACAACGGAACCGACGAATACATACGTATTCCGTCAGAGTACAAGGGAGAACCGGTTACTTTTATCGGCGATTCTCCGTCAGGCGATCTTCCGTTCGGCGACAATATCAAGGGCGTGATAATTCCCGCAAGCTGTAAAGGTACTATGTGGGGAGCGTTTTCCGCCTGCACCTCTCTTGAAAGTGCGGTATGCGCCGGGGACGATCCGATAGAATTCGGACTGTTCTGCTTTGCGGGCTGCAACGCGCTGAAAAGGCTTGTCCTGCCGAAAAATCAGGAATATCTGCCGAGAAGCTTTCTGCCCGGTCCGGGTACACAGCTGAAGACACTGAGACTTCCCGACGGGTTGAAAAGCGACCCGGACATAACTCTGTACGAAGCCGGCAAAGCCGGTACCGTGTTCATCGTCAGACGCGGCTCCGTTGCCGAAAAAACACTTGCGGATTATAACGCCGGGGACTGGGGCACCACCCCCATTAAATACACGGTGACGGACTGAAACGCGGTGCTATTGACGCGAAAAACGACATATTATCAGAAAATGCGCCTGCCGGAAATACGGCGGACGCATTTTTTCGATCGTTTATATGCTTTGAAGTATGCCTGTCACTGCGGGAGAAAGACGCGGGCAAGCAGTGAATACAGTTCCTGCCCGGTCGTTGCCTTATTGATCTCGGCACGTGCGGCGGCAGAGCCGGGGAGACCGTGGATATACCACGAGAGGTGCTTTCTCAGCTCCGGCAGGGCGCGTTCGCCTTTTTCGGCGATATGTACGGCGATATGCTCCTTTATCAGGCTCAGCCTTTCGTCGGCGGTGGGCGGGGTATACGGGCGATGCTCAAGCGCGGCGGCTATTTCGGAAAATATCCACGGGTTGCCCATCGCACCGCGGGCGACCATCACGCCGTCGGCGCCTGTCTTTTCAAGCAGTGCCGTGGCAGACGCCGCGTCGGTCACATCTCCGTTTGCGACGACGGGAATTTTCAGCGCGGCTTTCACGGCTGCGATGACGGTCGGGTCGGAGCTGCCGGAATACAGCTGTTCGCGGGTCCTACCGTGGACATAAACGCAGTCGGCACCGTTTTTTTCGCATTCAAGGGCGACATCAACGGCATTTATATGCTCGGCATCGATTCCGGCGCGTATTTTCACCGTCACGGGGACGGAGACGGCGCTTTTCACGGCGGCGACAAGCTCTCCGCACAGTGCGGGGTTTTTCATGAGCGCGCTTCCGTCGCCGTTATTATATATTTTGGGCATGGGACAGCCCATGTTTATATCGACGGAGGCGGGAGACAGGCGGCGTTCGCATTCGGAGGCGGCGTATGCCATGATCTCCGGCTCGCTGCCGAAAAGCTGTACCGCGGCGGGGCGTTCGTCGTCGTATATCCTGCCGAGACGCCATGTTTTCAGGTCGCCGTAGCGTATTGCCTTGGCGGATATCATTTCGGTCGTGACGTACTCGGCGCCGCAACGGACGCAGAGACGGCGGAACGGGTGGTCGGTCACGCCCGCAAGAGGCGCGAGAAAGAGACCGTTTCTGAAGTTCAGATTGCCTATTTTCATGGGTAAAATCAGTTTATCGTATTTCCGCCGACCGCAGAGTCGAGAAGTTTCTTCGCTTCGAGGTACAGCGGTTTGTATTGCTCTTCGGAGAGCTTTTTTGAAATTTCGTCGCAGACGGCGCGCGTCTGCACCACCGTTGCCATATCTGCGGCATCGGCTGGGCGGGCGG
>FR892222.1:1507-2432 GCA_000433115.1 Ruminococcus sp. CAG:382 | reverse complement strand
GCGCAGCTTCAGGTCGGCTTCCGCGATCTCAAAGCCGTTTGAGGTGCGGCACATGGTTTCAAGGCGCTCTCTGGACTGCGGCGTCTGCTTGTCGTACATGAGAATGCAGTATGATTTTCGTTTGCCTCTGCCGATTCTTCCGCGGAGCTGATGCAAGCCGGAAAGCCCGAAGCATTCGGCGTTTTCGACTATCATGAGCGACGCTTCGGGGACATCCACGCCCACCTCCACAACGGTGGTGGAAATGAGGATATCGACACTGCCCTCCTTGAAAGCGGTCATGATCTCCTGCTTTTTTTTGCCCGGCATTTTGCCGTGAAGCAGTGCCACGCGGCGATTCGGAAAGGCTTTTTCAAGCGTTTTCAGATGTTCCTCGGCGGATTTGCGGTCAAGGGACTCGTTTTCCTCAACGAGCGGGCATATCACATATACCCTGCCGCCCGACGATATCTCCTTTTCGATGAAACGGTTGACGCGGGGACGGTAGGTCTCGTCAAGGGCGAAGGTCTCGATGGGCTTTCTTCCGGGCGGAAGCTCGTCTATCACGGAGATATCAAGGTCGCCGTACAGTATCAGACTGAGCGTTCTGGGAATCGGGGTGGCGGACATTACAAGCGTATGCGGTGAGCCGCTCTGCGCCTTGCTTATCAGGTCGGCACGCTGCAGCACGCCGAAACGGTGCTGTTCGTCGGTGACGGCAAGCCCGAGGCGGTTGAAAACGACATCGCCCTGTATCAGTGCAGAAGTGCCGACGGCGACCTGTATCACGCCGCTTTCAAGCCCCGCCTTGGCAGATCTCTTCTGAGCCGCAGTGAGCTTGCCCGCAAGGAGAGCGACGTTTATTCCGAAAGGCGACAGCATCGCGGTGAGTGTTTTGCAGTGCTGTTCGGCAAGTATCTCGGTGGGCGCCATCATGACAGCCTGA
>FR892222.1:0-1417 GCA_000433115.1 Ruminococcus sp. CAG:382 | reverse complement strand
CACCAGTCTGAGCATGGGTATCGGGCGCTCCATGTCCGAGAAGATCTCTTTTATCACGCGCTGCTGTGCGCCGGTCAGTGAAAACGGCAGGCTGTCGAAAAAGAGACGTATTTTTGTGTTGGCAAGGGGCATGGGCGGGGCGTTTTTTACCTCGCTTTTCTGCCGAAGCAGACGCACCGCAAGCTGGAACACCAGAAGCTCCTCGAACGCGAGGCGCTTTTTTGCTTTTTCGGCGTCGTCAGGGTCGGCAGGGAAATGAATGGTGCGGAGAGCGGCGCTTTTTTTCATCAGCCCGAATTCATCAAGCATTCCGTCTGTCAATACCTCGTCCTCGCTGTCGGCAAGCGCCAGCACCTGCTTTACGGCAGAGCGTATCACATTCTGTGTCATGCCGCTTGTCGAAGGATATATCGGGACGACGTTTTCAAGGCTCTTGCCGTCGAAAACAGCCTCCACCGTCGGGTTGACGGTCTCTCTGCCGTACATTCCGAAGGTTATTCTGCCGTAAACACGAAGTGTCGCGCCTTTTACAAGCGTGTTTTTTACCCACTTGTTGTTGAAAAAGGTGAGGTACAGCTCTCCGGTCCCGTCTTCAGCCACGGCTTTCACCATGGGAAGCCCCGAGCGGGAGCGCGTTTCAGCCGCAGGCGCGGAAAGAGTCACATACACGGCGCAGACTTCGCCGTCGGCAATACCGTTCAGCGTTTTCAGGGCGCGTCTGTCCTCGTAGCGGCGCGGCATGAGATACAGCAGGTCACGCGCGGTGAATACACCCAGCTTTTCAAACAGCTTCGCGCGGGCATCGCCCACTCCGTGAAGGAGTCTTACCGGTGTGTCGGGTGTCATTGCTCTTCACCGAGGGTGAGAAGCGTATAGGGAATGCCGCCGATATCAAGCAGCTTTCTTTCACGTGAGCGGCAGCAGAAAAGGAATATCTGCTGGCTTTCGGCAAGTCCTTTTATCAGCCTCAGCATCATGGCAAGACGTTCGTCGTCAAGGTGGCAGAAGCTGTCGTCAAGGATCATGAAGGGGCGCTTGTCATCGTATATCAGTTCAACAAGAGCAAAACGCATTGCAAGGTATGCCGTGTCCTTTGCACCGTCGGACAGATGGTCGGCGTTATGCTCCATGCCGTTGTCATCGTAGGTCATTTCAAGGTTGGTCGTCAGTCCGACGGAGGAATATCTGCCGCCGCTTGCCGCTTCAAGATATCCGCTGGTAAGCTCGGCAAGCTTGGGCGAGACGGTCGCCTTCATGTAGTCGCAAGCTTCTTCAAGAACTTCTATCGCAAGCGAAAGGGCGCGGTATTGTGTGTTTGCCTCGTCAAGGCGGCGTTCGGTGACTTCAAGGCGGCTCGTTATGACGGCAGGACTTTCGCTCCGTGCTTCAAGGGCGGCGCAGCGCTTTTCAAGGTCGG
>FR892221.1:2900-4645 GCA_000433115.1 Ruminococcus sp. CAG:382 | reverse complement strand
TGTATACCCCCGTTTTCTCCCCGCGAACCTCTCTTTCGTTATCCTTCTATTCTTCGCCCTTTTGCTTGACGATTATCCGTATCGGCGTACCCTCAAAGCCGTAGGTGTTTCTGAGGCAGTTTTCGATATATCGCTGATACGAGAAGTGGAACAGCTCGGCGCGGTTGCAGAAAATCACAAACGTCGGCGGCTTTATTCCCGTCTGGGTCATATAATACAGCTTTAGCTGTCTGCCCTTGTCGGACGGCGGCTGAACCCGCTGTGTTGCGTCGTTCAACAGGTCGTTTATCATACCCGTCGAAATGCGCGTCGCGGCGGAATTTGCAACGTAGTTTATAAGCTCGAACAGTCTGTCAACGCGCTGACCTGTTTTCGCGGAAACGAAAAGCACGGGCGCGTAGGTCATATATGACAGCGCATCATAGACCTTTTTGGTGAAATTCTTGGTGGTGTCGTTGTCCTTTTCGACGGTATCCCACTTGTTGATTACGATTATCGACGGCTTTCCGGCATTATGCGCAATTCCGGCGATACGTTCATCCTGCGCAGTCACGCCCTCGTTTGCGTCCACCATTATGACGCAAACATCGGCGCGCTCCACGGCAAGCTCGGCACGCATTACCGAATATTTTTCCAGCTTGTCGTCGATCTTTGCGCTTCTGCGTATTCCGGCGGTATCGACGAAAATGTATTTGCCGTATGAGTTTTCGACCTTGGAATCGATCGCGTCGCGGGTCGTACCCGGCACGTCGGATACAATGGCACGCTCCTCGCCGGCAATACGGTTGACGATGGAAGATTTTCCCGCGTTCGGCTTGCCGATCACCGCGACACGTATATAGTCCTCCTCATCGGTGCTGCCGTTTTCGGGCGGGAGCAGCTCGACAACGCGGTCAAGCAGGTCGCCCGTACCGGTACCGTGAAGCGACGAAACGGGGAAAACATCCTCAAAACCGAGGCTGTAAAACTCATAGAAGTCGGGAGGCGGAACGCCCTTATCGCACTTGTTGACGGCGACAAGCACCGGCTTGCCCGATTTCCTCAGCATTGTCGAAACATCCTTGTCGTCGGCGGTCACTCCCGTCGAAACGTCGGTCAGGAAGATTATCACGTCGGCGGAATCAATCGCAAGCTGCGCCTGAATACGCATCTGCTTCAGAAGCTCACTGTCCGTCACAGGCTCGATGCCTCCCGTATCGACAAGCGTCACGGCTCTGCCGTTCCACTCCGCGTCGGCGTATATTCTGTCGCGGGTCACGCCGGGGGTGTCATCGACTATCGCAAGGCGCTGACCCGATATTTTGTTGAAAAATGTGGACTTGCCCACGTTGGGACGTCCCACTATTGCCACGATGGGTTTATTCATAATAAATCCTCTTCAGTATTTTACTGCTGCAGCCTTGCAGCCGCGTATGCTATTATCGTTCCGTGGTCGCCGGCGATACGCTCCGACTGCTTCACTTTCATGACGGGGTCGGAGGTCAGCCTGCCCTTTTGTGTTACCGTTTCGAAGGAGATTTCCAGCGTTTCTTCACCGCGCAGTGTGATCATCCCTCTCTCCGTGACGTTTCTGCCGTCGTCGGTACGTTCGGTCACGTTTCTTTCAAGCGCAAACCACTTCGCGTCGGCGGCATCGTCGCCTGCTCTTGCATCGGGAAGTCTGTCAAGCACCGCAATATATGCTACCGTCACAATTCGCGTTCTGGGGTCACGATGCGGGTCGGAAAGCGCGCGGAGCTGAATTA
>FR892221.1:0-2874 GCA_000433115.1 Ruminococcus sp. CAG:382 | reverse complement strand
GGCGTCGGCTTTTACCCCCGTTTCCTCGGCAACCTCGCGCCGTACCGCCTGCTCCGCGGTTTCGTCCGGCTCAAGAAATCCGCCCGGCAACGCCCATTTCCCGATAAACGGGTGTCCGCCCCGCTTCACCATCAGCAGGGAGCGGTTTTCGCGGCAATAGCAGAACATATCCACCGTAACGGAGGGTCTTTCCCATTTTGACGGGTCGTATGCCGCAAGAAATTCGGCTTCCGTCAGTCCTTTTTTATCACGCAGCTCGTTCATAACGGGCTCCTTTCGATTTTCGAATTATGTCTTGGGTACATTTCGGAGGTCGCGGAAATTTTTTCTATAATTATAAGCGCATAGTCGCGGTTTTCGTCCGGCAGGCGGTATTTTTTCAGCAAAGCCACTCTGCCGCCCAGCGTTTTCACGGCATTTTGCGCTTCCTCAAGCTCCTCCTCGCCGCGGCTGCCCTTCATTGCGATGAAGCGTCCGCCCACTCTGACAAACGGCATACACCATTCGCAAAGCACGTTAAGCCGCGCCACGCCGCGTGCCAGTACGGTATCATACGCCTCGCGGTACTCAGACCTGTGCGAAAGCTCCTCGGCTCTGCCGCAAAGCGTACCGATGTTCGTAACGCCGCACGCCGCCGCGGCTTCTTTTATGAAATTCAGCTTTTTCGCCGTCGAATCGAGCGCAGTAACCTGCGCCCCGCTTGCCGCCGCCACGGGAAACGCGGGAAATCCGCCGCCGCTTCCGACGTCAAGAACACTGCCGGTGATTTCACCTGCCGTAAGGGCATAGAGCGAATCGGCAAAATGGAGTATTGCCGCCGCCTGCGGCGTTTTGACGGCGGTAAGGTTCATAACCTTGTTTTTTTCAAAAAGCAGGTCGCAAAAGTCTGCCATTTTTTCAAGCGTATCCGCTTCAAGCGGTACGGGCGACGCCTCCGACAGCGTTTTTTCGAATATATTGCGTTCTTCTTCAGTCATTTCTGTTACCGCCCGAAAGATATATGAGAAGCACCGATATGTCGGCAGGCGACACGCCGGAAATGCGGCTCGCCTGTCCGATGGAACGCGGCTGCTGCTTTATGAGCTTCTGCTTTGCTTCGATACGTATGCCCCTGATGTCGTTGTAATCAAGCCACGACGGAATCAGCTTTTCCTCAAGTGCGCGGAAACGCTCGATTTCGGCAAGCTGTTTTCTGATGTAGCCCTCGTATTTAATTTCCGTGCAGACTCGACGGGCAATGTGGTCGGGTACGTTCTGCGTGCCGTCAAGCGCGTAGATGTCGCTTATAAGCACATCGGGACGCTTCAGAAGCTCCGCCTTGCGTATGCCCGTTCCCGTTGCTTCATAGCCGCGGCGTACAAGCAGCGCGTCAAGCTCTTTTGACGCGGGTATGCTTTCGCGGCGCAGACGGTCGCACTCGTCGCCGACTGCCTTTTCGTCAGCAAGGAAGCGCGCGTATTCCTCATCGGAAACAAGCCCCACGGCATGCCCCTTGGGCATGAGCCGCGCTTTCGCATTGTCCTGCCTGAGATACAGCCGATATTCGCTCCTGCTCGTCATTATGCGGTACGGCTCATTCGTTCCCTTTGTCACAAGGTCGTCGATGAGTGTGCCGATGTACGATTCGGCACGGGTAAGCACAAGCGGCTCTCTGCCCTGAATTTTCAGCGCGGCGTTTATGCCGGCGACAAGCCCCTGGCACGCCGCCTCCTCATAGCCCGAGCTTCCGTTGAACTGCCCCGCACCGTAAAGTCCGCCGATGTCGCGGAATTCAAGCGTGGGACGGAGCTGTGTCGGGTCGGAGCAGTCGTATTCTATCGCATACGCGGTACGCATTATGACCGCGTTTTCAAGCCCTTTCATGGAATGAACTATGTCGCGCTGTACGTCCTCCGGCAGGGAAGAGCTCAGCCCCTGAAGATACATTTCCTTAGTGTCAAGCCCCATCGGCTCGATAAATATCTGGTGCCTGTCCTTGTCGGCAAACCGCACCACCTTGTCCTCGATGCTGGGGCAGTAGCGCGGTCCGACGCCCTTTATCATGCCGCCGAAAAGCGGCGAGCGGTGCAGATTCTCGCGGATTATGCGGTGCGTCTCGGGGTTTGTATAGGTAACATAGCAGGGCAGCAGATTCGTGCCGTAGTCGTCCGACGCGAAAAGGAACGCCGGCTCATCGCCCTCCTGACGTTCAAGCACGGAATAATCGATGCTGTCGGAATGAACGCGCGGCGGCGTGCCTGTTTTGAAGCGGACTATGCTCACGCCTATATCTCTGAGCGCGGCTGTCAGGCGGTTCGCCGGAAGTGTGTTGTCGGGACCGGAGGAATAAGCATGCTCGCCGACAATGACCCTGCCGCCGAGGCTTGTACCCGTCGCGATTATGACCGCTTTTGCGCGGTATGTCATGCCGAAGGCGGTACGCACGCCGGAAACGGCTCCGTTTTCGACAAGCACCTCGACCACCTCGGACTGAACAAGCGTCAGGTTCGGGGTGTTTTCAAGCGTTTTCTTCATGTAATTGCGGTATCTGACGCGGTCAGCCTGCATACGCAGACTGTGTACGGCGGGTCCCTTGCTGGCATTGAGCATGCGCGACTGAAGCATAACGCTGTCCGCAGCCCTGCCCATCTCGCCGCCGAGAGCGGTAAGCTCAAAAACAAGATGCCCCTTGCCGGTCCCGCCGATCGACGGGTTGCAGGGCATGTTGCCGACGAGATCCATATTCATTGTAAATACGGCGGTTTTTTCGCCCATACGGGCAGACGCAAGCGCCGCTTCGATTCCGGCGTGTCCCGCGCCGACGACAATCGTGGAAAAAGAAAGTTCAGTCATAGTACCTTATATTTTTATGACGGGTGACAACGCTCTCCCGCT
>FR892220.1 GCA_000433115.1 Ruminococcus sp. CAG:382 | reverse complement strand
GAGCCTACCTCCGACAGCGGCATCGTTGCTCTCGCAGTGATCGCAGCAATCGCAGTTGCCGGCGCAGTTGTTGTCAAGAAGACAAGATAAAATGATCCGGTTGCTTTGACAATTGGTCCTTTCTTTGAAATATGCCGCGGTCAATCCGCGGCATATTTTTTGCAAAAAACGCATCCCGTTTCGAACTCCGCCGAAACTTAAAAACAGCATTTCCGCCCGATAATAAGGACGGAAATGCTGCTTTTATATATCATATCGGAATAACAGACGGAAATGCTGCTGTTGTATGATTCCCGATTTTTCAACGCGCCTCATTCCAACGATTTTTTCAGTTCATATAATATTCCGATAGCTTCGATCGGCGTCAGCGTGTTCACATCAAGCGCCTTTATCCTGTCGGAGACCCTGTCTGCCGCGAGGTCGTCAAGCGTTATGTTGTCCTCGTGCGCATCCTCCGTCTCTTTTACGGTCACGGAACTGCGTCCGGCTTCAAGCTCCTTGAGGATAGCCCGCGCACGCGTCAGCACCTCCTTCGGAAGCCCCGCAAGCTGAGCGACCTCAATGCCGTAGCTGTCGTCGGTACCGCCGCGCACGATCTTCCGCAGGAAAATGATGTCGCCACCCCGCTTTTTCGCCGCAATATTGAAATTTCTGATTCCAGAATCAACGCTTTCAAGCGCCGTCAGCTCGTGGTAATGCGTTGCAAACAACGTCCGCGCGCAGATCTTTTTCGAAGTATATTCCAGAACCGCCCGTGCGATAGACATACCGTCAAACGTGGACGTGCCGCGCCCGATCTCGTCGTATATTATCAGCGAGCGGCTCGTCGCGTTTGCGAGAATATACGATACCTCTTTCATTTCAAGCATGAACGTACTGTCGCCGCTCGAAAGGTCGTCACTCGCGCCCACCCGCGTGAATATTCTGTCACAAACGCCGATGTGCGCCTCCGAAGCGGGTACAAACGATCCGATCTGCGCCATCAGCACAATAAGCGCCACCTGCCGCATGTACGTCGATTTACCCGCCATATTCGGACCGGTGATCAGCATAATCCTGTCCGCGCCGCAGTTCATATCGCAGTCGTTCGGAACAAAATACGAATTGTTGACAAACCGCTCCACAACGGGGTGCCTGCCGTCCCTGATCATCAGCGTATCGGAGCCGTCGACCTCCGGGCAAACGTAATTGTATGCGCTTGCCGCCTCCGCAAGAGAGCAGAGACCCCTCCGACACCGCAAGAGAAAAGAAACAGCGGCCCGCCGCAAGCGCTGCCGAGGTGCGGCGTATCCGGTCCTTCTGCGCCAGAACCTTCTCACGAAGCCCCGAAAACAGCTCATATTCAAGAGCCGCGTCCTTGTCTTTGGCACCGATAATGCGGCTTTCCATTTCCTTCAGCTCCTCGGTAACGTACCGTTCGCCCGTCGTCAGCGTCTGCCTGCGTATATAGTTGTCGGGCACGCTGTCCAAAAACGACCGCGATACCTCGATATAATATCCGAAAACCTTGTTATAGCCGACCTTAAGCGTGCGTATTCCCGTCCGCTCCTTTTCGGTTTGCTCGATATGCGCCATAAACTGCATACCGTCATTCATCATGAGCCTGAGCTCGTCCACTGCGGCGGACGCACCTTTTTTTATCATTCCGCCCTCACGCACCGAAACCGGCGGCTCCGGGTCGATGGTATTTTCGATCGCCGATGCAATGTCCTCCAGAGCGTCAAGCTCCTCATCCAGCTCACGCAGAAGCGGCGAATCAAATCCGCTCACAATTCGCTTTATGTCGGGCAAGCCTGCCGCCGTACCGCCTATCGCAAGCAGATCACGCGCGTTCGCCGTGCCGTAAACAAGGCGCGTCAGCAGCCGCTCCATATCGACAACGCCCTTAAGCTTTTCCATCAGCTCTCCGCGTTCAACCGTCGCGCCGAAAAGCTCACCGACCGCCTCTTGACGCTTTCTGATAGCTCCGACCTCCGCAAGCGGCTTTTCAATCCACTGCCTGAGCAGCCGTGCGCCCGGGCTCGTTTTTGTCTTGTCCAGCACCCATAGGAGCGACGCCCGCTTTTCCTTCGTGCGCATACATTCGCAAAGCTCAAGACTGCGGCGCGTCGAAGCATCGATGCTCAGAAATTTTTCTGAAGTATAATAGCTGATATTCTTGATATACGAAAGGTCGGTTTTCTGCGTCATTGCAAGGAATCTGAGCAATGCCGCCGCCGCAAGCGCGGGCTTCGATGACGGATTTATCCCGCCGTCCGGGAATTGCCGCAGAATTTCCTCCGACGACGTTGCCGTGTCCGTAAAAACGCTTTCGTCGGCAGGCGTCAGAAGACAGCCGAACCTGTCCGCCATGGCAGATTTTACGCTGTCGGGCAGCGCCTTGTTATAGATGACCTCACTCGGCACATACGCCGCCATTTCCGCAAACAGCTTGTCCTCCGCCGTACCGGAAATCTCGGTCGCATAAAGCTCGCCTGTTGAAATGTCCGCAAAAACAATGCCGCAGCCGTCCGCCTCATAGCAAAGCGAGCAGATGTAGTTGTTCCTGTCCTCCGAAAGACAACTCCCCTCAATGACAGTACCGGGCGACACAATGCGTATGACATCGCGCTTGACAAGTCCCTTTGCCGTCTTGGGGTCCTCAACCTGTTCGCAGATCGCGACGCGGTACCCCTTTGCAATGAGCTTAGAAAGATATCCCTCCACCGCGTGGTATGGAATGCCGCACATCGGCGCACGCTCCTCCAGCCCGCAATCCTTGCCGGTCAGCACAAGGTCAAGCTCACGCGCCACCAGCTTCGCGTCGTCAAAAAACATCTCATAAAAGTCGCCGAGGCGGAAAAACAGAAGGCAATCGGGATGCTTTGCCTTCACGTCAAAATATTGCTTCAGCATTGGAGAAAGAGCCATAGTCACACCGCCTGAAATTTATTGAGCTTCATCGGCTTGAAGCCGATGAGATCTGCCGAAATGCAGTATATGGGAATGTCATCGGCAAACCTGTCGAGTATCGCAGGATTCACCGAATGGATATGCCCGTAAAAACAGCGCTTCACACCGTATTCGTGCATCACGTCCACCAGCTGACGGCATACAATACCGCCAAACGACGGCGGATAATGCAGAAATACGACTGTTTCCGCTCCGAGAGTCGTTTCGCCGAGCTTTTTTGCCGCCTCAAGCGACATACGGAGCCGCCCCGCCTCACGGTTCACAATCTTCAGGTCCTCTTCGGAATAGTTCGCCTCCAGCGTCCACCCCCGCGTCCCCGCAATGATGAAATCCTCGCAAAGATACGCATTGTTGAACAGAAAGTCGATGGAATCCGCGCCAAGCTCCTCCTTGAAGCGGTTGAGCTTCGCCATAGTCTGCCACCAGTAATCGTGATTTCCTTTGCCGATGATTTTTCTGCCCGGCAGATTGTGAATGAATGTAAGATCCTCCGCAGCGGTATCGAACCCCATTCCCCATGAAATATCGCCGGGAATGACGACCGTATCGTCCTCCGATACCGTTTCGGTCCAGTTGTTTTTCAGCTTTTCGATATAGTTCTCCCATCTCGCTCCGAAAATGTCCATTGGCTTGTCGGCAGTGAGGGACAGATGCGGGTCGGAAAGCATATATATTGCCATTGAAAACTCCGAATAAAAATCAAATAAAATTGCAATAATAAAAACGCATCAAAAGCGCACATTTTTTAACAAGGAAGGTACAAAACAATGGGTATTTTCAACGAAGAGAAGCCGAAGCGCAACGAGGATATCAGCTGCAGCTGCAAGGATTGCACATTCCATGACGGCGAGTGCTGGTGTACCGCCGAAAAGATAGCTGTAGGACCGACAAACGCAAAGTGCTGTGCGGATACCGTCTGCGCCACCTTCAGAAAGCGCCAGAAATAATAGCGCAGGAGCATATCTCAAAAGGGGCTGTAATAATTACAGCCCCGATTTTTTCAGAATGCCAGAACGCGCTCCTTCATATCGCCGCGTTCGATCACATCGGTGAACCGGGGAGCTTTTCCGAGCAGCGATGCAAGGTTTTCGGGAACAGGTACTCCCGTCCGACCGGAAAGCGCATCGATTGCCGCAAATTCGTCTCCGTCGTAGTCGATGCCGAGCGCCGAACATACGGCAGGCGCGAACTTATACGGCGATGCTGTCGACGCAATAATGATTTTCGCGTCGTCGCCCGTGTTTTCCTTGTATTTGCGAGCCGCATTCAGCGCAACTGCGGTATGCGTGTCCGAAAGATAGTTGAATTCACCGTAAATGCGGCGTATCTCTTCCTTGGTCTCGCTTTCATCGCACCAGAACGCAACAAAATCCCTGTCCAGCTCTGCTTTGACGGCGGGCGAAACGGCATACCTGCCGCTTGACGCAAGCTCGTTCATGCAGCGCTTCGTTTCTTCCTCTCCCGCTGCAAACCACAGCAGACGCTCAAGGTTAGAGGAGATAAGTATATCCATCGACGGTGAAACCGTTGCGTGGAACGGTCTGTTGCGGTCATAAACGCCCGTGTCGAAGAAATCGGTCAGCACATTGTTGCTGTTCGAAGCACAGATCAGCCTGCCGAGCGGCAGTCCCATTCTCTTCGCGATATACGCCGCAAGAATGTTACCGAAGTTTCCCGTCGGGACACATACATTGACACGCTCGCCGTAAGCAATCTGCTTGTTCTTAATAAGGTCGCAGTACGCGGAAATATAATAAACGATCTGAGGCGCAAGCCTGCCGAAGTTGATCGAATTTGCCGACGACAGGAATTTCCCCTTCGCATCGAGCGCGTCGGCGACGTCCTTGTCGGCGAATATCGCCTTGACTCCCGACTGCGCGTCGTCGAAATTGCCCCTGATTGCGCAGACACCGACGTTTCTGCCCTCCTGCGTCTGCATCTGCCGCTTTTGGATGTTGCTCACGCCGCTCTCGGGGTAAAACACCTGAATGATGACACGCGGCACATTCTTATATCCCTCAAGCGCCGCCTTACCGGTGTCGCCGCTCGTCGCGACGAGTATCAGCGCATCGCGCTTTTCGCCGGTCTTTTCAAGACTTTTTGAAAGGAGCATCGGCATGATCTGAAGTGCCATATCCTTGAACGCCGAGGTGGGACCGTGCCACAGCTCCAGCACGTAATCATTTTCAAGCCGCGAAAGCGGAGCGGGATTGCAACCGAAGTTGCGGCGCGAATATGCCTTCTTCGCCATCTCCGAAAGCTCGTCTTCACTGTAATCGGTGAGGAACAGCCCGAGCACATATGCCGCCCTGTCGGCGTAGTTCATTTTTGAAAGTGCCGCAACGGCAGTTTCATCAAGTGTGGGAAGCGAGGTCGGCACAAAAAGACCGCCGTCCGCCGCAAGCCCCTGTTTTATAACCTGCGCGGATGTATATTTGCCGTCCGCGCTTCTCGTGGAGCGATAATTCATTTAACAAGCGCCTCAAATTCATCAATAAGCTGTTCAAAGAGATCAAGTGCATCATCAACCGGCTTCGGCGATGTCATATCAACGCCCGCGCCCTTCAGCAGTTCGATCGGCGTCTTGGTGCAGCCGCCGCTCAGGAAGCCGAGATAATCTCTGACCGCGCCTTCGCCCTCATTCAGAATTCTCTGGCTGAGCGCAACAGCGGCTGAGAAACCCGTCGCATACTGATACACATAAAAATTCATATAGAAATGCGGGATTCTCGCCCATTCGAGCGCGATTTCCTTGTCAACGACCATGCTGTCGCCGTAATACTTCTGATTCAGCTTGTAGTAAACGTCGCACAGCGTGTCTGCGGTGAGCGTAGCGCCGCCCTCGGCAATGCGGTTGATCTCCAGCTCATACTCTGCAAACATTGTCTGTCTGTAAAGCGTCGTGCGGAACTCTTCAAGGAAGTGATTGAGCAGATACGCGCGTTCTTTTTTGTCGGTCGTACCCTCAAGCAGATACCGCATCAGCAGATTTTCGTTGCAGGTCGACGCGACCTCGGCGACGAAAATGACATAATCGGAATACAGCTCGCGCTGATTATGCATTGAATAATACGAATGGAGCGCGTGACCCATTTCATGAATGAGCGTGAACGCGCTGTCAAGCGTGTCTTTGTGGTTCAGCAGAACAAACGGATGCGGTTTTGCTCCCATGGAATACGCGCCGCCGCGTTTGCCCTCATTTTCATAAACGTCTATCCAGCGGTTGCTGAAACCCTCGTCAAGAGCCGCAAGATAATCCTTGCCCATGGGCTTCAGTGCCTTACGGCAAAGCTCCTTCGCCTCTTCGAAGCTGTATTTGCAATCGAAATCGGCAACGATCGGCGTGTAAAGATCATACATATGAAGCTCGTCAACACCCATCAGCTTCTTGCGGAGCGCCATATACTTGTGCAGCGCGGGCAGATGTCTGTTAACAGAGTCTATCAGATTTTCATAGACGGAAACAGGTACCTCATTTGCAAAAAGCGCCTGTTCGAGATTGGAATCGAATTTTCTCGCCTTGCGCGCGAATGTGAGCTGTTTGACCTGAGCATCCAGCATCGCCGCAAGCGAATTTTTGTACTGTCCGTATGTGTGGTAAACCGCTTCAAAAGCCTGACGGCGTATATTTACGTCGGAGGACTCCATAAGCGGAACAAAACTGCCCTGTGTGACCTGGATAGGCGTGCCGTCAGCAGCCTTTATGTCGGGGAAACGCAGGTCGGCATTTCTGAAGGCGCTTGCGATCGTCTCGGGCGACTGTGCCATCTCGCCGGTTGAAGCGAGCAGCTTTTCCTCGGCAGGTGAAAGCGTGTGTTTCTTCGCTGCGCGGAACAGATCGATAAAGCGTTTGAATTCGCAAAGCTCCGGCACATCCTTATAAAACTTTTCAAGCATTTCGTCCGAAACGGAGATTATCTCCGGCTTTTCGAATGCGGTTTTTGCACCAAGCTCGGTGAAAAGCGAGATCGCTCTGCCCATATAGTCGGCGTATTTCGAATTTCCCTTGTCCTCATCGCTCTTGCACATCGCATAGCAATATACGCGCATCATGTCTCCGCTCAGCTTTTCTCGGAGCAGAATATAATCATAGAGTGCTTTTGCATCCTTACCGATTTTTCCGGCATAAGAATCGACTTCCCCGATATCCTTCGCAAGCTTTGCGTATGCTTCAAGCCACGCCTCGTCACTCGGATATAAATCCTCGACCGCCCATGTATATTCGGGCTTCTGTTCACAACGTTTGATCAGTTTTTCCATATCAGAAAGTCTCCTTATTCAAAAATACCTCTTCGGCAGTGAAAACGGCATGCCGCCATTCAAAACCGCACGCCGCAGCCGCGGAATTCAGGAACCAAATCGCCATTACACCGATAAAATTATATCACAGCGCACATCAAATTTCAATAGTAACTTACGCCATAGGCAAAAAAAGATCACCGCAAACCGCAATTTCAATGGCGGCAAAAAGGTGAATGAGAAACATGATATTCGCACATTAAAAACAGCGCTTTCGCCGACAAGGCGAAGCGCTGTTTTGATTTTTCGGGGGCGTTAAAAAAGATGCAGAATCGTCGAAAGCCGACCGACGGCGTACAAAGGTACGTCGAGGGAGACTTTCGACGAGAGAAACAGAAATATAACTACCTTTGAGGGAATTCGAAGAATTCCGACCCTTTTGACCGTTTCGCAGCACACAAACAATTTCTTTTCGTTCCACTCCTGTTCATGATATTTTCTGTTTCGCTCTGCGCTTTTTTAACGCCCACCGTAAAAAAGATTAAAAGCAGGTACGAATACCTGCTTTTAATCTTGAACCGTGATGTATATTTTTAGAAAGGTGTTGTCGTGGTTCAGATGCTGTCCCCGCATAAAGCGGGAACAGCATCGGATTTGTAATCAGAGATTACTGAGCAACTTTTTCGCCAGCGAAGAAGTTGTAAGTACCAAGGATGTGCTGTCTGATCTGGATATAGGTCGTAGCGGTAACCTTGGAAGCCTTAGGACCGATAGCAGCAACGGTCTGGATTTCATCAAGTTCGACGGTCTTAAGAAGAGCCTTGCGAACGATGATGTAGTCTGCGGGGTTGATTGCGCCGTCGCCGTTAAGATCGCCGTAGAGAACTACAGTGTAAACGTCGCCGTTAACAGTAACCTTCGCGCCGGTGCCAACGAAGCCGGACTTAGCAGTGCCTTCAACAATGATTTCACCGTTGAATTCCTGTCTGAGAGCGTCTTCCTTGTACTGCTTGTCGAGGATAAGGAGTTTCTTATCAGCATCAAGCTTAAGATCGGAGCCGGCCTTGATTTCGGACTTGGTGTCCTCAGCGCCGACAAACTTGAGGGCGTTGATCTTGACAGTACCGGCGGTGCTGTCGATGAAGCTGGTAGCGAAGCCCCACATATTGAGCTGGAGGAGTTCGCCGTCCTTAAGGGTCATGCCGTAGGTGTTCTTGCAGAAGTCTGCAAAGTTGAAGAAGTAGTCAACCTTGCCGTCCTTTGCTTCGCGAGCGATGATGTTGCTGAGGTTGATGATGCGGCTTGCACCATTGTACCAAACAACGAGCTCGAAGCGGGTGTTGGTGAGGTTAGCGGGAACTTCCATATTGATGGAAAGGTAAGGAGTCTTGCTGAGGTCAACGAAGGTGTTGCCGTAGAAGCCGTTGGTAACTTGTGCGTAGCACTCCGTTGTGCAGGTGTGACCGGAAGCGTTGTGCTTGCTGTGGTCGTGTTTGATGACGATGGAATCAGCCTTTGCGTCAATTGTGACTGCAGGATACTGCTTGCCGTCAACTGTAACAACACAGCTGCTCTGTTCGGTCATGTAATCAGCGACTTCGCTGCCCATGAGGTCAGAAATCACGCACTTCTCATTGATTTCAACAACAGCGAGCTGCTTGCTGGTGAAGTCGAATTCAGTGTAGATAGCGGTGGACTTGACAAGAGGCATATCGATGGTGATGGTCCATGTGCCTGCGCCTTCGGTAGGATAAGCCTTGCCGTCGTCGCTGGTCTTGTCGGTGAGGGTAACTTCGTAGTTCGGCTTGGTGTGGTTCATGAAGCTGTAGTTTGCGGAAGTGTAAACTCTCAGGGATTCAGGAACGCTGTAGCTGTTAGCGAAGTCATAGTAGAAGGTATAAGTGATCTTGTTGAGGTAGTTGAGCTGGGTGTAGTTGTTGTCGTGAAGAGCGGCAAATCTCTTGAAGCCGTTGAATTCGCTCTTGGCTTCATAGTTCTTGTCACTGTTCATGAGCATGATGCCGGCAGTCTGCTTAGCGCCTTCGATGAAAATGGTGTTACGGTTATAAAGCGTGAAGAGGTTTTCGTCGAAGGAGAGGTTTTCAGCAGCGGTGATACCGTCATAGAGAATCCACGGATTAGCACGGGTACCTGCGGTGTATTCGTGGCTGTTGAACTTGTTAGCGAAGAGACCGTATGCACGGACATACTTGAGGTTGTTTTCGATCTGTCTTTCGAGCTGAGCATAAGTTTCAGGAGAAACCTGAGACTTGACAGCAGCGAGATCCTTCATCCAACGAGCGCGGAGATCGTTCATGCTGCTTTCGGCAAGGTCGATCCAGCTTTCGGTGGTGGTGACATTGTTCTTACCGTTCTTGTTGTTGAAGGTAACCTTAGCGGAGAGAGCGCCTGCGTTGCCGTAGGAGAGTCTAAGAGCGTCGAGATCAACATCATAGAGGTAAACAACATCGGGGTTCTTGACAGTGTCGGTTGTAGCGTCGAGTCTGTAGTCGTTAGCCCACATTCTGGACAGTCTTGCGGTGAACTCACCGTTGTCGAGAGAAAGGATTGCGAAGCCCTGGGTGCCGAAGCTGAGAGCACGCTTTGCAGTGTTGTCGGCAGCCTGTCTTGCAGCCCAAGCAGAATCGGACTCGTTCTTTCCACGGGAGATAGCGCCCATGTAGGAATCAACATAGTAGTTGGTGCCGTCGAATTCAACGATAGCAACACAGTAGTTCCAGAGGCTCTGAGTCTGGTCGCCGAGGAGACCGCCGACAGAGAAGCTGTCCTTAGGAAGCGCCACGGAGTCAAATCTTGTGCTGTCCGGAACAGACTGGGAGTCGACAATGATCATAGAGGTCTTGCCGGAGCCGATCTGTGCGAGGTCAGTGAAGTTGTAGACATAGCCTACGGTAGGATCGTAAGCGGTCATGTTCTTGGCCATGTAAGCGTTGCCGATAGTGATGAAGAAGTTGTTGTTCTCCTTATCACTGGGCTGCATCATGAGGTCATAGTTAGCGTCTGCGTGAGCGTTGTTGTAAAGGTAAACTCTTTCACCGAAAGCAACAGAGCTGATAAGGTTATAGAGTGCCTTCTGAGCAGCGGTAGCCTTGTCGCTTGCAGCATTGGAGTGATACTGGATAGCAAAGTCGCCGTTCTTGTAAACGCCGAGAGTGCTTCCGCTACCTGTGGGCTCGGATACAGAAACTGCATAGTAAGCGCCGAGGTTCTCGTCATACTGGAAGTTCTTTGCGGACCACCAGGGGCTTACATTGTAGCCGTTGGCATTCTGAGCAAAGAGCATTGCGGGATCGTAACCGCCGTTATTGACATTGGCGCCGTTTGTGGTGACAACGAGGTCGCCGTAAGCGTATGCCTGGAATTCGGTTGCGAAGATGAAGGGACCTTCAGAGTCGAACATGAAGGTTATCTTGTTACCCTTGACAGCCTTGTTGAGAACGATGTCATAGGAAACGAGGGTGTCGTCGGAATTGGCTTTGCCGTAGAATCTGCCGACACGCTGCATATCGCCGGAGTCGTTGGTGACATAAACATCAACGTAGTTAGGATTCTTGATACCCCAGCTTACGAGACGGCGGAAGACTGCCTTGAAGCCTGCGATATCATAGTTCCTGAGAAGATTGAAGGAGATTTTGTTTGCGGCGTCAGCACTGTAAACAGGAGCATTAGTGCCGTTGTGGTTCTTCAGAGCGACAGAGAAGTTCTTGGAAGCATCACTGCCGTCGATAGCGCCGTTATCATAGATACCGTCGTTGAGGCGACCGCGCATTGCGATGCCGTTGAGGGAAATGATAGCGGGGTTGACGATAGTATCTTTATAAGAGTCGATACCTTCAACGTCATAGTAAACATCAGCGATGATGTTCTTCTTCAGCTTTTCATCTGCAGTGTAAGCAACTCTTGCGAGCTTGTTTGCAGGGTTCTTTGCATCGATTGCACGATAAGCGATGTGAGAAGCAGTATACTTCGAATCGTTGTCGCATCCAATGAAGCGGCCGGAAGTGATCTGGCAACGAGAATCATTGATGACGTTCTTGTTGCCGTCAACTTTGGTGTAGAAGCTGTTGGTAACAGCATAGTAAAGAGTATCTGTGGTGAGCTTGAGCTCAGCAACGGGAATCTTTACTGCAGTGATGTAGAAATCCTTGCCGAGGAGGTAAGAATGTTCAATCTTTGTAGCGTCGCCGCCGACAGCAGTCCATGAGTTGGTGTGAGCCCAGACATACATATCGGTAGCATTGTTGTATGTGTCTTTGAAGTTGACAGCGGAGTCAACGATAAGGAACTTCTGGTTATTGTTCCAGTAGTTTTCATCGCTGAACCAGAAGCGGACATGGTTACCCGAGTTCTGGCCGTTGTAGTTGTTGCGGTTAGCGGGGTTACCCATGAGCTCAACATAGCCCTTATCGATAGCGTAAAGGTTTGTGCCGTCTGAGTAAACAAGGTAATCAAAATAGGTGTTGATGAAGCTTGCGGGCTTGTTGTCATCAGCGCCGGGCTTACCGTTGGTCCAGTTGCCGCTCTTGAGAGCGTCACTTACACGATAAACGATAACCTGCTTGTTAGCCTTGTAATCATCGGAAAGCTCATTGGTAACCTTATCAACATCATTAAAGTTGGAAACTACGCCGCATTCGAAGGCAAGCTCATTGCCGTAGTCCTTAGCATTGAACTTACCGACATAGTAATTTTCAGTGCTGTACTGAGCATAGTTGCTGTTGAAGGTGAAGTAAAGATTCTTAGCGCAGTTCTTTGCGGGATGATCTGCATCTTTACCATAGGTTCTTGCAACGAGAGTTGCAAGTTCCTGCTCGTTGCTGTAAGTAGCAGGAGCGGTGAATTCGAAGTTAACGCCGAGGTAGTTGTAGGGATCGCCGTCCTTGAGGTCATAAGAAACAAGCTTAAGATCTCTGTACGGAATCTTGATCTCGATTTCAGCATGACCGTCAGCTGCAATGGTGGTAGCAGTTTCGAGGTGAGCGAAATCTCCTCTGCTGTCGTTAACAAAAGCATATTCCTTGCCGTCGAAAACGAATTCGAGAACTGCGGTGGGTTCATAACCGCCTCTCTTGGCGTTTTCTTCGTCAATGTTGAGATATACCTTGAAGGAAGAAGCCTTATCGCCGTCCTTGTAGGATTCGCCGTAAAGTCTTGCAGCAATGTAAATGTTCTTGCTGTCGCCGGTTACCTGGAAGTCATAAGCGATATCGGTCTGGTCAAAGTTGCCGATAAGCTGACCGTTGAGACCGGTTACGAGCTGCCAAGCATTATTCTTCCAGAATTCGTTGCCGGAAATCTTTCCGTCAAGAGTGAATCTTTCAACGCGGTCGTTCTTAACGTTATAGATGTTGAAATCAGTAGCGTCAGCCTTGGGATCGGCGTTGTAGTTGGAAGTGTGAAGAATGCTGGTGTTGTTGTAGTTGACTTCGATATCAAAGCCGAGTTTCTCGACATGATCAAAGTCACCGCTGCCCTTGTTGCCCTGGAGTCTGTCCTTACGGAGCTGGAGAACGAGGACATGCGCATCTCTGGCGGTTGCGTCTGCGCCAGTGTAGTTCTTGTTTACTCTGATAGTAGCATATTCGTAAGAATTGCCCTTCATGAATGCGGTGCCGGCATAGTCAGCCATCTCTTCGCCGAATTTGCCGTTTGTTACGCTGCTGTTGTCATCAACGTCTGTACCGTATTCGATCTTCTCCTGCTTGTAGGAAGAAGTAGCTGCGTCCCACTTGAAGACAAGTTCATGTGTACGAGCCTTGAGGGTGTCACGATTGGAGTCGAGGCGGAGGGTGATAATATCCTTATCAGCCGCGCCGACTTCGATGAACGCAAAGATCTTGGTTGAATCCTGTGCAAAGGCATAGATATATTCAGCGCCTTCGTCAGAAGTCTCATATCTACCGTTGCCAGAATTCTTGCCAACAGGAATCCATTCAGCCTTATTGACATACGCATTGTAAAGAGCTTGTGCGTCTGTCTTCCAACCGTTGTCATCCCATTTAGCAGCCGCTGCGCCGACAGACAGGACGGTGATGCAAGAAACAACCATCATGACTGCAAGAAGCAGCGAAAGTGCTTTTTTGAATGTGCACGTTTTCATAAGTACATCCTTTCTAAATATGTATTTCGAAAAATAAGTATCAGTCGCCGCGAAGCAGAATACCCGCCCGTTCCGTTGCCGAAAAATCCGTTCCTTTTCCGACAGTGTCGCAAATGGATATAGATACTCCTCGACTATGATTACATTACAAGGCTTATTATAGTTATTTTTTGGTGTTTGTCAAGGGCTTTTGGGAATTTTTTCGCGGTGTCCCGAAAGAATTTGAACAAATTTTGTTTTTTCTCCTGAAAAAGTGCGTCCGGAAGCATTTTTTGTATATTTCAAACGCATACTGTATTCTCTCCCGCAAAAAACGGCGGCGAAGCCGAAGCGCCGCCGCCGAAGCACATTTTCGTTTTACAGCTTGATTTCCTCGCCGCGTGCGGAGGAATCATACATTGCCTGCATCATCTTTGCGGTAACGATAACCGTGTCGATGTGGGACGGGAGCTTTTCTCCGGTCTGGATGCAGCGAATGAAGGAGTTGATTTCGTTCTCGAAGTGGTCTGTATGAGGGAACTTGGGCTTGCAGTCAACAAGGCAACCGCATGCGGTGGTATATACGGTGAAGTCGCCGCCGTAATTGAGTCTTGCGCCTGCCTTGGTGCCGATGAAGTCAATGTAAGATTCGGAAACACCGATGTTCTGCGCCCATGCGCCGTTGAAGGTGATGGTGGAGCCTTCGGTACGTACAAATCCGGTAACAAAGTCGTCAACGTCGTATGTGCCGTTGAGATCTTTGGTATCCTCAGCCCACATGCCCTCGTAAACGTAGTTGGGCATATCAACGCCGAGTTTGGAGAACGCTTTTGCGGAAACGGTCTTGGGTGCGGGATCGCCCAGACAGTACATAACGATGTCAAGGTAGTGTACACCCCAGTCGATGAGAACGCCGCCGCCGGAGATGGCATTGGTGGTGAACGCACCGCCGAGACCGGGGATGGAGCGCTGCGAACGGAAGGAAACATAAACATGATAGATCTCGCCGAACTCGCCGGACTGAATCATTTCACGGAGCTTGTTGACGGCGGAGTTGAAGCGGTTGACAACGCCGATGTTGAGAACCTTGCCGGTTTCGTGCTGAGCCTCCTGCATGAGGAGCGCGTCGGCGTATGTTCTTGCGGCAGGCTTCTCGCAAAGCACGTTCTTACCGGCTCTGAGCGCGTCGCAGGAAATGATGGAGTGCATCTTGTTGGGGGTGCAGACGGAAACAGCGACGATTTCGGGATCGTTGATGACCTCGTGATAGTCCTCGACAGCGATACCGCAGCCGTACTTTTCAACGCATTTTTCAGCCTTCCAGAGAAGGATATCGCAGAAATACTTGATTTCGACCTCTTCGTTCTTGAGGTAGTTCGGGATGTGGGCGTTGTTGGCGATAGTGCCGCAGCCGATAATTCCTATTTTCATTTTAGCCATGATAGGTAAATTCCTTTCGTTTTGTATAGCTCGTCGGTATCCCCGACATCTTGACAGGTTCATATTAGCACATTACTTTCAAAAAATCAAGACAAACTTCAAAAGTTTTTTATAATGTTTTGCCGTGCGTTTTTCTTCATTTAATTATATAGCCCTCCAACGCCGTTTTTCTGACGTTTGGGTCGGTGATATCCTCGATATACCATATCTTCGGTGCCGTATAACCGCTGACGTCGTCGCCCGATTTGTGTATGACGACCTGGCGGAAGCCGGGAAGATCATATCCGAACCATCTGTCGAAAAGCGACTGCATAAAGACTACATATATATTATCCGTCTCACCGGTATCGAACTGCCCGTCGTTGTATGCGTAAATAACGCCCTTGGTACAGTTCATATGCACCGTGACCGCTTTTTCGCCGTCCACGAGCGAAATATGCTCCATCGCCTCTTCAAACGGAACGACGCGCTTCATCGTGAAGACGCGCAGGACGAGAAACCCGACGATGATCAGGGCGATCGCCGAAAACCAGATCCAATCGCGCTTTTTCATGGCTCACGCTCCGTAAAATTTCGGCAGACTGCGCGTACGCGACAGATCGGTCGTAGTAATGAGGTTCTCGAAATTCCAGACAACAAGCACTCTGTCGCAATCCGGCGCGCCGTTTGCGGCAAAGACATCGCTCCAGTCGCCGAGGCGCACGAACTCAATATCATAGTGCAGTGCGAGATATGGTGCAAGGCTCAGCGCAAACGAATCGCCGACAATCATGAGCTTTTCGCGCTTTTCGCCGTCCTTGCGTGATACGGTAAGGTACTTCGTCGTACCACCGAGGTAAAACGCGTATTTGTTTTTGGACTTCAGCGCATCGTAATCGTAAAAGCCGTCAATGACCGGCAGCTCTTTGTCGTAGGGACGCTCGGTGACAAATGCGGATGGCTGTCCCCTGAGCTGCATGATTTCCATGCTGTCCGGCGTAATGTCCTTGTATCCCGCCTTGGAATATGTCGTTCCGAGGAACGAATCCGATACGGTGACACGTTCAAAATCGCCTATCGCATACGGCTCCTGACCGAATGAGCGCATGACCTCCGCATATGCGTAATACGCGCCGAGCGCCGTCCAGTGGTGATCGGTCCGGTAGTAGACATATTCGCCGTCGTCATATTTTTCGCGGAAAGCACCCGTCATATCGACGTAATTGACGTCGGCAAGCAGATTGGCGACCTGCGTCGCCAGCGCGTCGGAACGCTCCGACGGATAATCGAACGCGGATATCGCGACATCGACCGTGCGCGGCGGCAAGAGAGCGGAAAAAGCGATCCCCTGCGCCGTCAGCTTTTCGCCGAGCGCTTTCAGTGCCTCGCACGCATCCGCGACAACATCGGCATAGTAAAGATCGGTTTCGGGCGCGGAATACGAAAGCGGATGCGCTTTGCCGTCGCTTGCGGCAAAAAGCCGCACCGCAAGCTGGTCGTTTTTACCGCGCAGAACTCCGTTGTTCTCCCTCTTCATGAGCGCGCTTTCGGCAATGCTCTTTGCTCCGACGAAAATATCGCGGAGCGGGAACTGGTCGTTCATATAGCTGTTTATCTTCGACGAAAACGTACCGTCGAGGAATTCGTCGGTTTTGAATTCGGGGAACTGCTGCAGATTACGCTGCTCCTCCGGTGAGAACGTGTCGGCGGGTTTGAGAATGAACCCCACAGTGAGCGGCACGATGACCAGCAGGAACACAAATATCGTGAGTGAAGATGAATTTTTCATACCGTAATATCAGAATATATAATAAAGGAAGGGAGAGAAGGTGGAATCGACCATATACGCAACGCAGAGCAGGAAAGTACCGCCCATAAGGAAGGGCACGGCAGTCTGAAAAGCGTTGCATTTTTCCCAAAGCCTGTCAAAATAGCGCTTCGGTACAGGCGTTGACGCGATCGCGCAAAGCACGGCGAGCGGCATGAGCCTGAGCATGTCATAGACATTTGTTTTCGACGCAAACGCAACTACCCCGCCGCCGAACATTGCCTTGAAGCAGGTAACGCCCGCCGTGAGATCGGTGTGATAGAAGATCAGCCAGCCGATCGCAATGAAAAACAGCGCATAGATATGCCGTACAAACGCGGGCGCTTTTTTGAGCGCCTTCAGCAGAAACACCTTTTCAATGATCAGCAGCACGCCGAAATAGCAGCCCCATATGATGAAGTTCCACTGTGCACCGTGCCAGACGCCCGTGAGCAGCCAGACGACCGCGATGTTGCGGAACTGTCTGAGCTTGCCGCAGCGGTTGCCGCCGAGCGGAATATAGATATATTCCTTGAACCATGTCGAAAGGGAAATGTGCCATCTGCGCCAGAAGTCCGTGACCGAATCGGCGAGATAGGGATAATTGAAGTTTTCAAGGAAATCGAAGCCGAACATCCTGCCCAGCCCGATAGCCATGTCGGAATAGCCCGAAAAATCGAAATAAATCTGGAACGTATAGAAGATCACAAGCATCCACGCCGAAACGACCGTCGGCTCCAGCTTCATCGAAGCGTCGCAGAGGCTGACAACGGCTGCAGCTGAATCCGCGAAGAGGATCTTCTTTGCAAGTCCCGCGACAAACCGCCTGACACCGCCCGCGAACTTGTCGCCGTTTTCAACGCGCTCCGTGAGCTGATCGTCAATGTCCTTGTACCTCACAATAGGCCCCGCGATAAGCTGCGGGAACAGCGTGACATACGTGCCGAACGGAATGAACTTTTTCTGAACGCGCGCGTCGCCGCGATATACGTCGATGGAATAGGACATGATCTGGAACGTGTAAAACGAGATACCGACCGGCAGCTTGAGCGTCGAGGTAAACACGCGCACGGGTGCAAGCAGCGAGTCAAGCCCCGGAATAAGACTCACGTTCGTGACAATGAAATTCGCATACTTGAAAAACAGCAGGAACGCGAGATTGACGCAAACCGAGACCGCAAGCCACAGCTTGGCTTTCCGCTTGTCCGTCTCGCGGTATTTACCGATCAGGAACCCGAATCCGTAGGCGGAGCATATCGAAATCACCATGATGATCATGTATTTCGGCTCGCCCCAGCCGTAAAACAGGAAGCTCACGATAAAAAGCACAAGCATCCTGAACTTTTTCGGTACTATGAAGTAAGCAATAAGCGTAACCGTAAGAAACGCAAAAATAAAAATCAGTGATGAAAAAACCATAAAAACACCAAAGAACCTGTGTGAGGATATGACGGGCGATACAACACACTCGCTGCGCAGAGCGCTTGCTCGTGTGTTTTCTCCTCCGGAGAGAAGGTTATAAGTAATAGTGAAAAGTGAAGAAGTTCGGAT
>FR892219.1:28477-36765 GCA_000433115.1 Ruminococcus sp. CAG:382 | reverse complement strand
AACTTCCCTGTTCTTGTCAACGGGGCAGAAGTGAAAGAATTGCCCTTGGAAAATGAAACAATGGTCGAGACGGTATTACTGTTGAAAAAAGTCAAAAGGGACATTTGAAAATGGGAGAGGCTGAATGGAACCGAGAAAACTTATTGAGGCTATGGCTGTTGCCGAACGGCTGAAAAACAATACACGCCACAGTTACACAACAACCGGTCGTAAGGAAAGCGTTGCAGAGCATTCATGGCGGCTGATTTTGCTTGCTTACTTTGTCAGTGACGAATTCAAGGACATTGACCTTGTGAAGCTCATGAAAATGTGCCTTATCCATGACCTCGGCGAAGCATTTACGGGAGACATACCGTCGTTTTTGAAAAATGACGATGATGAAGAACGCGAAAACCGGTTGCTTGCCGAATGGGTTTCATCGTTGCCTTCGCCGTTTTGTAACGAGATGAATGACCTTTACAACGAAATGAACGCACTCCGGACAAAGGAAGCGCGCATTTATAAAGCGCTCGATAATATGGAAGCGGTGATTCAACATAATGAAGCAGATATCAGCACATCGATTCCGCTTGAATATGAACTGAATCTGACATACGGTGAGGATAAGGCGGAGTTTTCACCATATCTGAAAGGGCTTCGCGCGTTACTTCGTGATGACAGTATACGGAAGATAAGCGATGCGAAGAATGATAACGATAAAAGCGGCGGCTGACACTGTTTTGTTTCCAAAATGTAAATTGATATCGAAATCATAAAATAGGCTTTACAAATCGCGCTTCTTGTAGTATAATATGCGAAACGGCTTGATTGTCAGAGGTATTTAGGAACGATGAAAAGGGTACTGAATCAGTATAAGATAACAGCATTGTCTGTACTGCTTACAGCAATATTGCTTGCTGTGGTGCGTGTCGCCGTACTCGCAAAAAATGTCGAAATCAGTGCAGAATCCCCCGAAACACACTATCTTATCCGTGTCGGAACTGCAACTGTCGTGTTTGCAATAATATCGGCAATCGTTGTCGCAGTAATCATAGCATGGTGCATTTCCATGCGTTCACACCGCGTTTCCGTGTTCGAGCCTCTCGTTCCCGGGACTTCGGTTGAGCTTTCTGTTTACCCCTCGACTTTGCTGTTTGCATCCGCTCTTTGCGGTTTTATGCTCCTTTCTTCGGGCATTTATTTTGTTTATCTTTTCATGACGGACAGTTCTGTTTCACTTTTTGTGTTTATCCTTGCTGTACTCATGATACTTGCTTCCTCGGGATATCTGTATTCATCTTTCATTGCCAAAGGAAAGACGACTCCTTCATATTCCGTTTGGTTCAAGATCGCTCCTGTTTTTATGGCAATATACTGGCTTATGTATGAATTTGTCGAACAGAACAAATATGCGATCAATTCTTCCGCGGTATATCATATTATGGGACTCGTCTGTCTTATGTTGTTCCTTACATACGACGCGTCCAATGTTCGCGGGGCAGTACGTACGGTAAGGTATTTCGCTACGGCTCTTTTGTCCGTATTTCTTCTTATAATTGATGCGTTACCGCATATGCTTCTTTCTTGCTTCTGGATGCTCAAACTTGATATGTTTGTTCTTCTTGATGCGATTGCAATTGTTTTTGCGCTTTACGCGTTTTCAAAAATTTTTACAGCCGTTGATATATCATCCGAACCTGATGTTTCAGAAAAGAACAGTGACACGCTCTAATATGGCGGCTGTGTCTTTGACGTAAGGTTTTTAACTTCATATAAGTCGGTGTGATGGAATTGGCAGACGTGCTGGACTCAAAATCCAGTGGTAGCAATACCGTGCGGGTTCGACCCCCGCCACCGGCACCATGGAAAGCCACTTGTTTTTACGAGTGGTTTTTTCAGTAAAATACTGTTTTTTCGCCAGTGCTTTATTATGCCTTGATATGTGATTGAAAAAATGTCATGATGCTTTTCGTTCCCGGAATACCAATTAATATTGAGAGGATTAACTGAAATGAGTTACAAGGCGGCAAATGAAACATATTTTGAACAGGCACGGGAGATTCCCTGCTCCTTTAACTTCGGTATTGCCTTTTCATATTCCTTGATATGGCTGTATTCTCTTGGCATAAAAATTCCCTCCTATGGCTTTCTTTTATTACACCATAGGAGGGCTTTTTGTCATTGTCCGTTTTTCATGGATCGGTGCACCCCGAAGGGTGCTTTTGATAAATTATCCCACAACAGTCCAAGTGTTCTCGGCATCGTTTTTTTCGATGCTTGCCGCATAATTTATGTAATTTGAGGGATCAAAGCCAAATGTACTACCACCTGCATTGGAAATAGTTATTATGCAGTCACTTCATTTTGAAACATCACCGATAAAAGAATTTTTCCTGATAAAATCGAGCTCCGACGCTGAACTCATTTCTATCAGCGTTCCGTTTCCGGTAACATCGCATTCGTCAAGAGCTATCGTCGAACTAATGGTGTTACACAGCATCCCTGTGCTGATGTTTGCTTTGCATTTGATGAACTTGACTTTTTGCGCACCATTGGCGGTAACACAACAGCCTTCGTTTAGTTCAATATTGCCGTTCGACAGGGTGAAAGAAGCCTCTTTGCCGGCGGTGAACATTGTGCCACTGTTTCCGATCAGTCTGTGAGAATTCAAATTGATTTCAGTTGATACGTTTACTGCAATTTGATTAGTAATTTCGATATCGCCATCAAGCTTGATATCTCCGCCGTTTTCAATAGCCTTTGCAAGCTGCTCGTATGTTGTGATGCCGTCGCCCTGAGAGGTAACGCCGGATGTGTTTTGTTCAAGTTTTACATCTGAAGATTCTTCGGGCACGGTAACATCAGAATTCGTATCTGCTGAGATGTTAAGTGTGATAGTACCGAGCTTTGCGTCGGTGTTGATCTTACTTCCCGAAATGCCGAAATTGGTTGAAGCGGCCGGGGCGTTTTCGACAGCTTTTCCGACGGCTGTTTCGAGTTGGAGCGTTTTGTTGTCGAATGAACCGGTGATTCCGTCAAGACTGCTTGCAAAGGAGAATTCCGCTTTGACAGCGGTATTTGAGTGATTTTTAACGTTTACGGTTTTCTTCTCGTTTGTCCATGATCCGCCGGAAGTGATGTATTCATGCTTGTTCGGATCCCATGTTCTCTCGCCGTCGTTGTATTCGAAGCTCATGTCGTCCCATGTAATATCAACAGATATCATTGTTGCGGCGTTGCCTTCGATATACTTGCCGTTTACATCGATTTCGGTGTTTCCGCCCGTGTTGCTACTGCTGCCGGTGGCAAAGACGGTCAGCGGTGTTGCCGCGAGCATTGCAAGGGCGATCATTGTTGAAAAAAGCTTTTTCATTGTCAGTTCGCTCCTTTTAATGTGATTTATTCTTTGACGGTGATATACACATCCGCCACTGCATCGATCATTGATTTTTCTCCGCTTTTCGGATTATAGCTTAAAATGCGGAATTGTGCTTTGTATCCTCCCGGGCTGAGACGTTTTGAAGCGCCATCGATAAGAGGAAGGACTTTCAGCTTGTACCCGGGCGAAATCAATCCGGAACGTGCAATTATTTCGCCTTGTATTTCAACGCATATCACGGTATTCTGCGTTGATTTTCCGGGGTTAATGTATTGGAGATATACTGTATTGTCGGAAATGTCGATAAATGCTTCATTTGCGTACTGTATGCCGATCGCGCCGCCTCCTTCGGGAGTGTCGATTTTACTGACATCACTTTCACCGGATATGGGTTCGGCGTTCTTTTCAATTTCCTCGGGCGCGTGGTCCGGTATGAGTACAGGGCGATCAGTTTTTCTGAAGAACACTGCCCATACAGTCATGCAGATGCAAAGAATTATTACAATTAACAAAATGACAATGATGCTCTTTGTCCTTCGTGACACTTTAGCGACTCCTTCGGCGTATTAAAAATGATCGACGTATGCATTCACGTTATCAAGAAAAACAAATTAGAAGTGCGATACGCTGACTTGTTAGACATATTGTACCACTTGATTAGCGCTTTTTCAAGTGCTTTCGTCGTTTTTCTCACGTTTTCTTGAGCTTTTGAGGAACTTTTATGTCGAAAGTGATTAACGGATTCGCACTTTGATTCCCCTTTGGCTTTCATACATGTCCTTGAAGATGCTTTTTTTAGACATCAGTTCATTGAAGTTACCTGATTCTACGATTTCGCCGTCTTCCATGACATAAATTCTGTCAATGAATTGTGTTATATCAAGTCTGTGCGTTACAATCACCGAAGTCTTTGCGGACATAACCTCGAGAAGGTGAGCAATGAGAGACTTTTCAAAAATCGGATCTATTGCTGCCGTAGGCTCGTCCAAAAGAATCAGTGATGAACGGGAGAGGAAGCAGCGTGCAAGCGCAATTCTTTGCGATTGACCTCCTGACAGTTCAATTGCTTCCGGATAGATCTCTTTGCCTATAGATACATCCAGTGGCTTTTCGAAATCGTTCAAAAAATCACAGTTGGCTTTTGTTGCGGCATCTGCAATTTCTTTATCGGTAAATCCGCACGCGCCCATTGTTATGTTATTGCGTATCGTAGTAAAATCGCCCATACATCTGAAGAGATACAATGAGGTCATTTTTGAAAACAATGCGATCAGTTCCCAATATTCGGAAACATCTCTGCTCCCCATGTTAAACATCGCAAATACGACAATAAGCTCTATTAATATTACAGCAATAATACTCTTTTGTCAACACCTGAATTTAGATATAAATAAATGTTTGTATCAATAACGTAACGGGAAAGATGCGTAACATGATAAATAAACCGACCGTATTATGGCGCCAATGGAAAAACGTTGGTGAACCCCCACTAGTGTTTGCTCCGGAATTTACTTTGAGAATTTACTTTTTAAAAGCAACCGGAACAGAAAGATAAATCGGTGTTGACAAAACGACATTTTTGTGGTAGTATTATTTGAGATATTTTAGAATATCGTATCCACAGCAATCCCGGAGACAGTAATGCAGAATAAATTAAAGAAATTACGAATCGACTATAAAAAAATCATTTGCATCGCAATCGCGGTTCTTATGGTCATAGCCCTTATCATTGCAATAATCCCGTCACCGTATGCAAAGTACAGTGTTGATGCGGATATCGGTGCAATGCCATACACTGAAATAATGAACACCGTAAGCGGAATTCAGGAAGTCACTGTATTCCAGGATGAGCCTGCTTCCGTTTCCACCATCAAAAACAACAGTGACAGCCCCGCATACCTTGCAACGGGTCTTGAATCTGTTGATGACCTTGCGGATTCGGCAACGCGTTCATATCTCATGAGCAGCGGCGTGACGCTGTCGTCGTCCAAAGTTGATGTGACATCGTCAGCACTGGACCGTGCCATACAGCTTCTTTCATTTGATGAAAAATCGCTTCAGACTTTTGACGGCGGTACGGGCAGAAAGATTTCGGGTGACACTACGGCGCTCGAAACGCTCATAAGCAAAGCGGGCATGGAGGTCGGCTTCCTTGCTGTCAGAATCAGCGACGGTGCGGCTATCGCATATCAGCCTGATATGTACTTCCAGTCCTGCTCCACAATCAAAGCACCGCTTTGTCTTTATGTTGCAAAGCTCATCAGCGAAGGAAAGCTTGATGACCGGAAGTCGGTTGCTTATACTTCCGATAATTATATCGCCGGCTCCGGCATAATCAAAAACAGCTCGTTCGGCACTCATTATAAGATCAAAACTCTTGTTGAGTATTCGATTTCAAAAAGCGACAATATTGCTCACAAGATGCTTGCGAACACGCTCGGCACTTCCGGATTTTTCGATATGCTCGACCGTATGAACTGTAACATACCGTTGACTCAGAATACCGTGTGGCCTGAGTCTAACGCAAGAAGCGCCGTTTTGTGGTGGAGTCAGATCTATTCATTTAAAGACAACGGGCAGACAGGGAAATGGCTGTGGGATCTTTTTGACATCAGCTATTCAAAGCTCAGCCCCGCCCTCGGGAAGGATTGCCGTACAAAACCCGGTTCTTCCACCTATTGCTCACATGAATCTGGCGTTGTGCTCGGCAATGAGCCGTACATCGTCGCAATTTACACAAAGACAAACTCCGCAAGCGGAGTTTCGGATTCATATTTCTATTCGCTCGCAAAGGAAATTGACAGACTTATAACCGGCTGAAACCGGCAATGAGGTAAAGCGAAATGTCAGAAAAGCGAAAATTGCTTACAGCAATCGTACCGTGCTATAACGAAGAAGAAGCACTGCCGTTTTTTTACGCCGAAATATCGCGTGTTGCTGCGGAGATGCAGGCTGTTGACTTTGAATTCCTTTTTATCAATGACGGCTCAAAGGACGGAACTCTGAGAATTCTGCGAGAGCTTGCGTTGAAAGATAAAAGAGTCCGATACGTTTCGTTCTCACGCAATTTCGGCAAGGAATCGGCGATGTTTGCCGGATTTGAACACGCAAAAGGCGATTATATTGCCGTGATGGATGCAGATTTGCAGGATCCGCCGTCACTGCTTCCCGAAATGCTCGGATATATCGAAAATGAAGGCTATGACAGCGTCGCAACAAAGAGAAGCACCCGTAAGGGTGAACCGGTGATACGTTCCTTTTTCGCGCGTTGCTTTTATAAAATAATCAACAAAATTTCAAAAACGCAGATGGTCTCCGGTGCACGTGATTATGTTCTGATGAAACGCCGTGTTATGGAGAGTATTCTTGCGCTCCCCGAATATAACCGTTTTACCAAAGGTATTTACAACTGGGTTGGCTATAACACAAAATGGATATCATATGAAAACGTCCAGCGTGTCGCGGGTACGACAAAATGGTCATTCTGGAAACTGTTCAAGTATTCTCTTGAATGTATCGTTGCTTTTTCGACTGCGCCGCTGTCGATAGCTTCATTTTTCGGATTCCTGTTCTGCCTTATTTCGATTATCGGTATTATTGTTGTTATTGTGCGACTGTTCGCGGGCGTCGCTTCCGTTGCCGGTTGGCCGTCGCTTGTGTGCGTAATTTTGTTTGTAAGCGGGATTCAATTGTTTTGCATGGGTATATTGGGTATGTATCTCTCAAAGACGTACCTTGAAACCAAAAAGCGCCCCATGTATTTCGCGTCCGAAACGGATGAAGACGTGAGGCGTAATATAAAGGAGTAATATTAATTTATGATGAATCTCGGTATCATTGCTGCTTCTCATGACAGAGCAGGTATAAAACATGTCATGGATCTCGGACTCGGCTATGCTGAATTTGACGTAAACGCTGACGATATCGCATATGTGACCGGAAATGTTGACGACATAAAAACGGCGCTTTCCGAATATGATGTGAAGATCGGCGCCGTCGGTCGCTGGGGCAGATTCCGCATAAATGACGACGGTTCCTTCAATAAAAAAGAACAGCAGGATGAGTTTGACCTCATTGATTTCTGCCGTAAGGTCGGTTGCCCCGTATATATCTGCGGTGTCAACTATGTTGACGGTCTTTCGTACTATTCAAACATCACTGCCGCCATCAATTACATCAAGTCGCTGATGGATTATGCGGGCAGCGACGTAAAGATCTGCACATATAACTGCGATTGGTACAGCTATATTGATAAACCTCATGAATGGGACATCGTGCATGGCCATCTGAAGGGTCTCGGAATCAAGTTTGACCCCAGCCATTCCATCAACGGCGGCAGAGATTACCTCAGCGAAATGGCTCATTACGGTGATAAGTTCTATCATATCCATCTGAAAGGTACAATCAATATCGACGGTCAGCGTATCGACGACCCGCCTGCCGGACTTGATACTGTCAACTGGGGCGCATTCCTTTCGATTCTGCGTAAGTTCCATTATGACGGTATGCTCTCCATTGAGCCGCACTCCGAAACATGGCAGGGCGAGCTTGGAGATAAGGGCGTGAGATACACAATCGATTACTTCAGAAAAATGCTTTTTGAAGCATAATCGTCATGTCTCTTTTTAACTTCAGGAAAGAAAAAATACCTAAGGACACAAACAGCGTCGAATTCAAGCGCTATATGGCGAAAAAAATCGACGGCAAAAAACTTCGTTATGTGCTTGAAAGGGAAGCGGACAGCGACCGTGTAATCGGCAAGGACGGATTCCTTTCTCTGTATAACGATGAGCTTTCGGTAATATGCGGTGAAAAAACATTGTTTTGCGCCAAGGTGGACACGCTTGTTGCTTGGGAATTCATGAGTCTTGAGGGTGTGACTCTCACGGCTCCCGACCTTGTGACGGGCAAAGAACGCACGGTAATGGCG
>FR892219.1:25528-28418 GCA_000433115.1 Ruminococcus sp. CAG:382 | reverse complement strand
TGAATATAAACCGAGTCGGTTCAGACAGGGCATCAGCCTTGCCGAACCGACTCTTTTTTTGTTTAGCTGTTGTTGCTCGTTTGCAATGAGCGGAACTAAAATTCACTTTGATGAGCAAAAACGTCACTCATCATCAAAAAAGCACCTTAAAATTCCATTTTGCATTGGATTTTATATGTAAAACCCTTGACAAAATGGAAAGACCGAGGTATACTTTACGTTAAGTAAGAGGCATTATATGAATTCACTGCATTAATGCTGTGTAATGAATTTTGTCACTTCATTACCCACACCGTGTTTTCCCGAATGACCACATGGTGTATCCCGCGATCGGAGCTGTGCGCAGTCCCCGTTCTGTTGTCCGCGTGTCGGTGCCGCTTGCGCCTGCGTAACTAAAATACGCCCGCTCATCCGGAATCGGCTTAATTCTTCCGTATTGCGTTGCCCGCCATAATCCGGCTGCCGGACAAGTTAAAAATGCGGATCGTATGAAGCGCGGCAAACCACGTTCTGCTCTGCAGTCTTCGAAAAATCCATGCTGTGTGCCCTTATCGGTGGTATTACGTAAGCCACCGATAATCTTCGTCTGTGCGCGACGCGGGACACGATATACGGAGGTGTAAAGTCTTTCTTTGATTTCGCGGTTCTTTCATAGCGTCCGGCTCCGGTTCCTTGCGTTCCGGATTTCGGATACGGTGAGTATGCCCCGCACCTCCACTGGGGCAAATATTATGATAGGAAAACATTTACATGATATTGAACAATAAACATCGTGTTCTCAGCGTCGTCCTACTCATGCTCGTCATGATGCTTTCGTTCGCCTCTGTTGTCGCTTTCGCTGATGATGGAAACAGTACCAATGTTGCCAAGGTCGGCAACAATGAGTATGCAACCCTTGCGAAAGCCATCGCAGCAGCGAAGGATGGCGAGACCGTTACGCTGCTTGCTGATGCAACCGAAGATGTTACAATCAATAAGAACATCACGCTTGACCTTGGCAGCAAAGCACTGACAAATACAAATTCAGGCAAGGCTACAATCACTATTGCAAACGGCGCAACTGTAACTGTAAAGAACGGTAATGTTGTCGGCGGAAAAAGCTACTACAACATTGCAATTGGCAAGGCAGTGAAATCCACCGCCAAGCTGACGCTCGGAGGCGTGACCGCCACGGCAGGCAATACCGGTTCGTCTATGATCGACAACTGGGGCACCCTTACGATCAACAGCGGCGACTACTCCGGCGGGCTGAATGTTGTTAAGAGTGAAGAAGGCTCTACGCTTGTAATCAACGGCGGTAAGTTTACGCTTGATTATGCAACGAGCGGCTACACGGGTGTTATTCTCTCTGCCGGTATAACTACAATCAGCGGTGGCGAGTTTATCCAGAACGCTACGACACCTAGCGGGGGCAATCCTCAGGTTGTTTTGGCTATGCAGGTGGATGGTTATACCTCTAAAATTGAAATCACCGGCGGTACGTTCACAAACAAGAAGTTTGGTAGTACCATCTTCCATGGCTATGGCAAGGCAACTTCGGACAACTTCGAGGTCTCCGGCGGTACATTCAACAAGAGCATTTCCGATGGCTTCTGCGCTGACGGCTTCATTCCCACAAAGAATGCCGACGGCACATATGGTGTGGCAAGTCCTTATGAAGCCAAGATTGATAGCACCGTCTACGAGACTCTTGACGCGGCTATTGCCGCAGCCAATAAGAGCAGCGTTAGCAAGACCATTAAGCTGCTGGCGGATCTGACGGTCGATCATCAGATCCTCATCAAGAATGACAACGGCAAGGCAATCACTCTTGATCTCGGCGGCAAAACACTGACCAGTACGCTTGATGCCAATGGATATTCACTGCGTACTGATACAAAAGTGACCATAAAGAACGGTACATATAAGGGAACTGGCAATGCTCGCGGCATTGGAGCTTATGCGGACTTCGTTCTTGATGGTGTAAAAGTTGATGTTGCCGGACTGGTAGGCGTTGCATGCTCAACCGGCGGCAAAACATATGAAATCAAAAACTCTGAAGTAAAGGCCGGTTATGCTGTTTGCAACTTTGCCGATAACGCAACGATAACGATCAGCGGCAGTAAGCTTACAGGTACTGGCAACGTTCTTTATCACAACGGTAGCAACTATGGCTTGAAGCTAACAGTAAGCAATAGCACTATCACTGGCAATGGCAATGACTGCTGCGGCGTCTACATCTCCGGCTCGACCTCGGCTCAGGCAAACGCGACGAACCAAAACGGCGCGGGCGGTCTCCAGCAGGCTACATTCACAAAATGCACCATCAAAGGTGCCAATGGTATTGAGGTCAAGTACACAGATTTGACACTCGATGGCTGTACGGTTGAAACAACACTGCAAGAGCCAAGTTATGCTCAGAACAATAATGGTCCTGCAGCTAATGGCTTTGCAGTTGTTTCTACTGATAATTCCATGAGCGGCAATCTTCCTAAGCCTGAGAGTAAAATCATTATAAAAGGCGAGGGGACATATACCGGTCATGTCGGTCTTGCAAGTATAGACTCATTTAAGAAAAACTATCCTGATTTCTCCGATGAATCCATCAAAATCTCCGGCGGCAGCTTCACGAAGAAAGTGTTGCCTGAGTACTGCGCAGAAGGCTTTGAACCTGCTGAAAACGGCGACGGCACATATGGCGTCAAGGTGGCGCCGGTTGCAAAAATCGGCGCGGTCGAGTATACAACGCTGAACGAGGCATTTGCTGCGGCAAAAGACGGCGATACGATTACCATTGTACGCAACTTCACAACTGATGTAACCAAGACTACGGCGGCAGACCGCGCAACGGTAACGGTCAATGTCACGCTGGACTTTGGCAGTTATGTCATGACGGTTCCCGCATCGCTCG
>FR892219.1:13429-25481 GCA_000433115.1 Ruminococcus sp. CAG:382 | reverse complement strand
TTGCCGGCCGCCCCCTCCCGGGTGAGGGCGCGACCGGCGGTATCGTCTCGGGCGATGCCGAGACCTGCGGCGTCTACGGCTTCAATGTCAAGGGCGGCGGCAAGCTGGTCATCAACGGCGGTAGTTACTACTGCGGCATTACGGTTGCACAGGCGCAGCTCGGTACGATTGAGGTCAACGGCGGCAACTTTGCCGTCAATGATGCAAACGGCAAATATCCCGGCTACATGTTCAACTGCGTGGATGCAAACTATGTGGCAGGCACGGCAGGCATCACCGTAAACGGCGGCACTTTCGTCGGCTATGACCCGCGTAACAATGCCGCTGAAGGTGCAAATACAAGCTTCGTCGCTTCCGGTGTTGGCGTTGATAAAAACACTGGCGGCACGTTCACGGCGAAGCCCGGCATGGTTGCACAGATCGTGGATGCAAACGGCAACTCTGTTGCGGCGTATGCAACGCTTGCAGAAGCAATCGCAGCGGCTGCGAAGAACAGCACCGTCAAACTGATTGCGGATACGCGCGAGAATGTGACCATCGATAAGGCGTTGACGCTCGATCTGAACGGCAAGAAGCTGTCCACGTCCAAGAACGCGAATGACAACACAAAGCACTACTATGCCATTGATAACTATGGCACATTTACCCTGCGCGATTCGAGCGCGGCGCAGACCGGCGAGATCAGAGCGCGCGGCATCGAGAACCTCGGTAGCGGCAAAATGGTCATCGAGAGCGGCAAGATCGTTGCGATTGACACAAATGGCGGCGCGGCTATTTGGAACTTGGCTGATCTGACTATTCAGGGCGGAACATTCGTGGCAGAGCATGTGGGCGCCTCCGGCGATCAATATGGCCCCGGATGCGTATACAACAATGGAAAACTTACGATCAACGGTGGTACATTCAAGAGCGCGAACAAGCGTACATACGCGATCGTTTCCAAGAGTGGAGCTGTCACAATCACCCCGGCGGAAGGAAAGACTGTCGAGATTTCCGGCGCGCATGGCGGCTTGGGCATTGACGGCGGTACGGCGATCATAAATGGCGGTAGCTATGCTTCCGACGATTATTATGGTCTGTATGTCTCCAACGATTTCGAAACGGCGGAGGTCACCGTCACCGGCGGCACTTTCGACGGAAAGGAATATTCAGCATTCATCGGCAGCGATGGCTCGAACTCCGTGGACAGCAAGCTTATAATCAAGGGTGGTACCTTCAATAAGCCGATCCACGCGCAGGACAACACCTCCAAGGGCGCGATTCAGGTCTCCAGCGGTACGTTCTCTTCCGCAGTTCCCAAAGACTACTGCGCTGAATTCTTTAAGCCTGTGCAGAATGCTGACGGAAAATACACTGTTGAAAAAGTTAAAACCAACAACGTCAAAATCAACTTTGGCGGTACCGGCGGCAGTCAAATCACTGTCGGTGTTGATGGCAGCATAAGCATTATAAACAATCACACTCAGGAATTCGCTACCGGTGAGCTTGTCTCATTGACTGCTACGGCTCAAGACAACGCAAAATTCCTTTTCTGGCTTGATTCAAACAGACGTATCGTCAGTACGAATGCGACATATCAGTTCTATGTCGACAGCGACATTTCCGTCACAGCGCAGTTCTATACTCCCGCTGAAGGAAAACGTTATGTCATATTTATTGACATGGACAACCATGTTGCCGGGTATGCGGATGTTGCATTTGGCAGCACAGTAACGGCACCTGATCACCTTACTTTTGCCAACCGCACTTTTGATGGCTGGTATGTTGACGGTCATACTAATAAATATGACGTCGGTGCCTCTATAACTGTTACCAAAGGTGACAAAGATCCGCTTTACGTCCATGCTAAGTACACTGCTACCGATACGCTGATCAAAGTTTATATAGATGACAAGCTGTATGGCGAATTTGCATACGGCAGCGATGTCACTGTTACGGCTGATGAATCAACGTCCGATGGTAAATTCGCAGGGTGGTACATTGGCGATGCACTTGTCAGTACAAAACGTGAATATTCTTTCAGGGTTGCAAGCGAAGTACGTCTCACTAAGAAGTATGATGTTTCAGGAATAGAATCTAAGGCGATAATCAACATGTTTGTTGCCGACAGAACTGAAGAGAACACTATAATTGTTTATGAGATCAGATGGGAACTTCCCGAAAACTGCAAGTTTACAAGCGGTGGATTGTTACTCACCAAGTTCAGAGAGAACGCTGATAAACTGACTGTTGAAAACAAGGGAGCCGAGGGAATAACTCACAGGTCAATCACTTCAACAGCATCAGGTCTTTATAAGTGTACAGTGAAACTTAGCGATGCATCAAGCACAATTTATGCCAAAGCATATATCAATTATATTGATGCAGATGGCAAAGTTCAAACAATTTACACTGATTTATATACTTCTGTCGGTAAATGAAGGCGTAGGTGATTAAAATGAAAACCGTATATGAAGAGCCGATGATAACTATTGTTGCGTTTGAAAGTAACGATATTATCACTGAGTCTATTGTAAATCCCGATCCGTGGGAAGGCAACGTTGAAATGTAGTTTTTCAAAGCAAAAGCGAAAGGCGGGCGAAAGCCCGCCTTTCCTCATTTTTCGACGCCATACATCGCTTTGAAATGCGATATTTCTTGCATTCTTTGCGATGATATGATATACTGTTCTCATCGAAAAGGAATAACGATCATGTACATCGAAATTGCAGAACACATCATTAAAATCGAAAATCTGTATCCTTTCATCGAGGAATATTGCAGGGGATACACAATCGCTCCGGTGGATAAGGCTGATGTCACCGTTTCGCTTACGCAATCTGACATTGAATACGAACGGAGCAAATCGGAACGCGAGGATATGCTTGAGGGCAACGCAGTGCGGCGATTTTCGGACCCGTATCTCGAGACCCTTGCGGTATATCGCAAGATCGCGCTTAAACTGATCGATCACGACATTCTGCTGTTCCACGGCTCTGTCATTGCCGTCGACGGCGAGGCATATCTGTTCACGGCGAAGAGCGGAACAGGCAAATCGACGCATACCCGGCTCTGGCGCGCGTATTTCGGCGACCGCGCCGTGATGGTGAACGACGATAAACCGCTTCTGCGCATCACAGACAGCGGCGTCATCGCATACGGCACACCGTGGGACGGCAAGCACCGCCTGAGCACCAATACCGGCGTTCCGCTGAAAGCAATATGTGCGCTGGAGCGTGCCGCCGAAAACAGCATCGAGCCTGTTTCGGCACGCGAGGTCTATCCTCTCATCGTTCAGCAGACATATCGCCCCGCCGACGCGAAGGCTTTGCTCAGAACAATGACTCTCATCGACAGACTTATTTCAGAAACGCAGCTTTACAGACTGCACTGCAATATGAATCCCGATGCGGCTGTCGTTTCGTATAACGGGATGAATAAATACAAACAGGAGAACAATCATGAAACTTAAGGACACATTCGTTTCCCATGTCACAAACGGCGAACAGATTCTCGTCGATGTGTCAAGCTCGTTTTCGGGATTGATACGCAGCAACAAGACAGCAGCTTTTATTGTCGATCAGCTCAAAAGCGAAACGACGCTTGACTCGATCGTCGATGCAATGTTTGAAAAGTATGACGCGCCGAAGGAAGTGCTCAGACGCGACGCACAGGCGGTCATTGACAAGCTCCGCTCAGTCGGCGCGATCGATGAACAGCATAACATTTGAAGAATACCTCGGGCGGTACGGCACGCTGACATACAAAAATGTTGGTGTAAGTATGCTTCCGCTGATCAGGCAGGGACGCGATGCATTTATACTGCGTGCGGTGAAGCCGGGCGAAACCCTGAAAAAATGGGACGTTGTTTTATATAAGCGACCTCCGGATGCGTATGTGCTGCACCGTATCATTGATGTGAAGGACGGCACTTATGATATTTTGGGGGATAACTGCGTCGCCGTTGAACGTAATATACCGAAGGAGCGAGTCATCGGCGTAATGACAGGCTTCATCCGTAAAAACAAAGAATATGCTGTCGCGGACAAACGGTATCGCATTTATGTGACGCTCCGGTGTAAACCGTACCATGTCCGCACGGCGTTCAAAAGAATATGGATGCTTATAAAACGTGTCGGCAGAACGGTTTTGAAGTCTTTTGCAAAATGAGTGGCTGAATTCGATTGTGCATATTGCTTAAAACAACAAAGAAATAATTAAAAATAACGAACAAACACTTGAAAATTGAAGTTATATGTGGTATAATCACGTGCATGGCTCAGATGAGCATTACCTTTGAGGATGTCATATGAAGAAACTTTTTGCATTTTGCGTTGCGTTTTTCCTTTGTACAATGTCATTACTACCATTGACATCATTCGGTGTTTCCGCCGCTGACAGTAATCTTGCAAAAGGGAAGACGTATTCCGTTTCTACTGAGGCGAATATCGATAATGCTTTCCCGAAACAACGCTATACAGACAACGGATACGCTTTGACTGACGGCAGAAAAGGCAACGCAACAGATATTTCGACAAACTGGGTCAGCTTTTACCGCGGACTCAGCCGTACTGTGACTGTTGACCTCGGCAAGACTGTCTATGTCAACGAGTTCAGAGCGGGATTTCTGAACATAAAGGCGTATGGCATCATGGCTCCGCGCACTGTGAAATTTGCGGTTTCTACCGACGGAGTGTTCTTCCACACTGTTTATGCAAATCGCGATGATTCGATATGCTCTTCTTCCAACAAGGAACGTGTTGCGGTTTCATACAAATCCGATGACGGATATTTTTCCGCACGTTATGTCAGAATTTATTTCACCTGTGACGTTTTTGTCTATATGGACGAGTTTGAAGTCATTGGTACGGAAACCAAGCCAGATGTTGTGAACTCTTATTCTCCCGACGCAGAAGAAGTCTTTCCGAACGAGTTTGCGTCGAAGGACAATCCGCTGATGGACGGTGCGGACAATATTGTTCTTATTTACAACGGTAAATACTATAATGGAACTGTCAATGAGATCGGCTCTCATTCCGCCGACAAAATGCTTCCGCTGTTTGCGTATGTTGACAAGACCGGAAAGAACTATTCCGATACTCTTTTTGATTCCTGCCTTTTTCTTCCCCTTGCTCCGGGCGATACCGATGACGGTTCATTCAGGACGCAGAAAGGCTGGGAAGCATATCTTGAAAATACAATCGGTGCGGATGACGGTGTCAACCTCACGGCTCTTGAAACGCTCGTCGGCACAATAAAAGAAAAGCTGTCTCTTCCGGATGATTACAAGGTCAACGTCTTTATGACAATTCCGACTATAACACGCGCTTCGAGGGCATTCGGAACTCTTGACGGCACATCGCGCATCGCACCGAATAATCTTGAAAATGCAAAGAAAATCGTGAAGTGGTTTGTTGATCTTTCCGCTTCCGAGTTCGAAAAACAGAATTTCAAGCATCTTAATCTTACCGGATTTTATTGGTACAGCGAATCTGTTGCATATTCTTCTGCGGCTTATGATCCGGATCTTATCAGATATTTTACTTCATACTGCCATTCTCTTGACCATGCTGCAATATGGATTCCTTTTTACGGCGCTCCCGGATTTTGGGAGGGAAATGAGCTTGGCTTTGATGTTGCCGCGCTCCAGTCCGGATATGCTTTCCCGGGCAACGGCGATTCCGAAGTCGGCTCACCGCTTAAAGGCACATGCTATGACTCAATGTCGATTGCCAAAAAGTACGGCATGGGTGTTGAAATTGAGCTGCAACTCGTCTCTGATGCACCGGAACGTTATTCCGACTATCTCGCACAATCATATAAGCTCGGATGTATGCAAAACGGCGTTTCAATGTATTATCAGCAGGGCGGGGAAGGAGATTTCAGCCGTGCCGCTGCATCAACAACTGCAAAGGTTCGCAATATATACGATATGACGTACAAATATGTCAAAGGTACATATGCCGTCACTACGCCTTATATGGAGAAAAATGAAATCGATATAGTTGTCAACCTCCAGAACAAACGCAATCGCGGCAATTTCCCGATAAAGGATGATGATTCACTTGCTTCGTCATTGAAAATCGCGGAACGCACTGACCCACAGCACGGGACTGTTTCGCTTGAAGGCGGCGGATTTTTCCTCTATATGCCCGAAGACGGATATGTAGGTAACGACAGCTTTACCTTCCGTGTCACGGACGGTGATAATGTGTCCGAACTCTTTACTGTGAATGTTACTGTTGTTGACGGTGGTTTGCTCAGCGCCGGTGAGAATAAAGAGCTTGACCGCAGTTCAACCGTTGTTTACATTGACTGCGAAAAGTCATTCCCGAATATGGATGATGCCTACGAAATCGTTGTAGATAAAAACGGAAAGGTGATTTCTGCCGGCAATTCAAACGGCGTTCATGTTCCCGATGGTGGCTTTGTCATCGCCAACAGCGGCACAAACGCCGATTGGGCTCGCGAAAACGTTACAGTCGGTCAGACAGTTAAATATGATCCTCTCACTTCAAACATCGCGTTTCTGAGTGATGAAGATACTGTTGATGAAAGCAGTCAGGATGATTCATCAGTATTCACCGAGAGTGGTGCCAATTCAAAAGACGGGGAAAGTTCAGGTTTCCCGATTATTCCGGTAGTAGCCGCTGCCGTTCTGGTGCTCGTCGCCGTCGCAGTCGTTGTTATTATAAAAACAAGAAAAAAGGAGTAAAACCCAAATGAAAAAAGTAGTCGCAATGCTGCTTGTCTTTGTTCTTGCATTTGCGTTTGTCGCTTGCAACAACAATACAGACGACACCAGCAAACCCGATCCCGCTTCCTCTGCTGCTCCTGCTGAAAGCAAGCCTGAGGAAAAATCCGAAGAAGCTTCGAAAGAAGATTCAAAGCCCGCCGAAGAATCCTCCAAGGCAGAAGAATCATCCGAAGAAGAATCACAGCCCGAAGAATCGTCCGAACCCGCTCCCGAACTTCCTGCATATAATGATGCATTCGTTTTTGTCGAAGGTCAGGTTTACGGTATGGCTGCAACCGATAAAGGTTCCATTCGTCTTACCAAGATCAATGACATTCCCGAAGCAGGCGATGTTGTTGTCTTCACTCCCGAATTCGGCTCCACGATTGAAGTTGACGGCGAAACCTATGCCGACTACGCAATTCTCGTAGTTGAATACAACCCCGAACTTTATAAGTATTACAAGAAGGAAATCATTAACCTTGATTCCGACGCTGACAAGTCCAAGATTGCCATCCCCTCCGACGGCTTCGTTGTAGCAATCCATAAGGATCAGGCTAAGCCTCTTGCAGCTCTCAAGCTCGTCAAGGATGATGTCGAAATTTATCCTTACGGCTTCCAGCCCATTACATTCGCATATGATGTCAAGAAGACCGATGCTCCCTTCGAAATCGACGGCGTTCTCGATGAAAGATGGAGCGACTTCCTTATTGATGACATTGATGAGCGGAACACGAACTGGGACTTCAGCCAGTTTGAAAAGAACGATGTCAGCATCACCGCTCAGTATTACATGGCATATTCCGACACCGGCGTTTATTTTGCAGTTGTTGTAAACACCACAAGCTGCGGCTTCATGCCCGGTATCTCTGCAAGCAATGGCGGCGATATGTATAACTACACCTGCATTCAGGTCAATACCCTCGATCAGAGCCCGCTTTCCGAGTATATGCTCAAGAACGCAAACCAGAACGGTAAGGCTGTTAACGAGGATCATATCCGTCAGTACGGCTTCAGCGGCAGTGATGACGGAAACTCCTATCACTTCATTTGGTGGGGCGGTTCGCATATCACTCTGAGCGAAGACGCAGAGTATGCTGTTATCTATGACAAGGCTCTTGAAACCGTAACTTATGAAGTATATCTCCCCTATGAAGAGATCAACATCGATCCCGCAGAAATCGGTCCCGGATACAAATTCTCCATTTCCATCTCCATCAACAGCTCTACCGTTGAAGACGTTGCCGCAAAGAAGTGGAAGAACATCAAGGCCCGTAACGGCGGCGGCATCATCGGTATGAACGAATTCACCAAGATGCCTGTTTGCACCATGCAGTAATAAAAACATTTTACTTATTTTAACTCACTCAAGCAAAGGATTAAAACGAAATGAAATTAGGCGTTAGTTTGTACAGCTTCCATGGATATACCGATCCGTCCTCCCTCGGCGTCAAAGGCTGCATCGATAAGGTGAAAGAGCTTGGCGGTGAAGGTGTTGATATTATTGAAGGTCCCGCCTTCGAAACTCAGGAAGAATATCTCGCGTATGCGAAAGATATCGGTGACTATTTAAAGCAGGTGGGTATTGAGGCATGCTGCTTCTGCGCAGGCAGTGATTTCATCAACGGCTCAGACGGCGATCTCCAGAAGGAAATCGAGCGTGTCAAGGGCAGAGTTGATATCGCAGCGGCTTATGGCTGTAAGTTCATGCGTCATGACGCAACACCCGGCTTTGTTCTTGCAAAGCGTAATTACGGCAAGGGCTTTGACGATGCCCTTCCTCGTCTTGTTGAGGGCTACAGAGCCGTTACCGAATATGCTCAGACAAAGGGCATCAAAACCTGCATTGAGAATCACGGATTCTTCGCGCAGGACGCAAACCGTGTTGAAAAGCTGATCAATGCTGTCGCACATCCCAATTTCGGCGCACTTGTCGACATAGGAAACTTCTCCTGCGCTGATGAATATAATCCCGCTTCTGTCGGCATCATGGCTCCCTATGCCATCCATGCTCATGCAAAGGACTTCCATATCAAGTCCGGCAACGGTGAAAACCCCGGAGCAGGCTTCTTCCAGTCCAGGGGTTGCAACTATCTCAGAGGTGCAATCATCGGTCACGGCGATGTTCCTGTGCGTCAATGCATCAACGCTCTCAAGAGAGCGGGCTATGACGGATATCTCATGGTTGAGTTTGAGGGTATGGAGGATCCTATCAAGGGTATCTCCGTCGGTCTCGATAACCTGAGACGTTTTATAGTCTGAGTTAAATAATGAATATCCGGCAGCGACATGCGCGCTGCCGGATTTCGACATTTTTTCATAAAGGGAAAATATAATGGAAACCAAAACGAAAAGCTCCAAAAGAATCGTTCTTATTATCATTTGTTCAGTTCTTGTTACAGCTATATTGGCTTTCGTTCTATTTTATCTTTCTGTTCACCGTAAAAACAGAGATGCAACTTTTTTCGACAGCGGATTGAATTTTGCTGAAGCGGATTATGAAACCGACATACTTTCCGACCCATATTATCTTCGCTATGACCGTCATATCATGTATAATGAGTTTGGTGATGCGGAGCCGCTTACAGAAGATAATTATCAATTATTCGGCGCCGAGGCTGAATTTTTCTATCGCTATTTTGATACGGTTATACATGGCGACTATGTGGAGTATCCTTCTTTTTTCACAGAGTCATATCTGAAAAGCCACGATCTTCCCGAGCGTTTCACAATGCAACGTATTTACGATATTGATGTGACGCTGTATTCGCGTGAGAATGTCGATTATAACGGCACAAGTGTTCCGTGTTCCCAATATATTGTTTCGTACCGTATTCAGTATAACAATGGAACCTTCCGCGGTGACTTTACAGGCAAAGATGTAAGACCGCTTCTGTTTTCGCTCATTCAGGAGAACGGAAAAGTATATATTTATTCAATTTCACAAATCAACTATCGGGGTGTATAAGCATGGATCTGTATTTCAACATTGATGCCGATGAGCTTGTCAGAAAGTTCGGCATAGCAAAAAACAAAGCCGTCAAAATTGTTAAAGATATAAAAAATGAAGTTTCATCAATACGTGAGCGTGATCCCGCTGCAGTCAACGATTTTGAAGTGCTGACGCTTTATCCCGGACTTCATGCATTGCTGCTTTATCGTGTTGCGCATGCTTTGCAAACGAGCGGTAGGGTTTATACTGCGCGCCTTATCAGTCAGATGGCGCGCAGTCTCACAGGAATTGAAATACACCCCGGAGCGCAAATCGGAAAATGCCTTTTCATCGACCATGGCTCTGCCGTCGTCATAGGAGAAACAAGTGTTATCGGCGATAACTGCACTATATATCAGGGCGTCACGCTTGGCGGTACGGGTAAGAATGTCGGTAAACGTCATCCCACAATTGGAAATAATGTTATGATAGGTGCCGGTGCCAAAGTACTCGGTCCCATTACAATCGGCGACAACGCAAAAATCGCCGCAGGCGCGGTCGTTTTGAAGGATGTGCCCGCGAATTCCACTGCCGTAGGTATTCCGGCGCGTATCGTTGATCGCGGTGCCAAGAAGGCTCAGAAATTTGATTGCGACCAAATGAACATTCCCGATCCTGTTTTTCAGGAGCTTTGCCAGCTCAAGCAGCGTATCGCTCAACTTGAAAGCAAGGTGAACGGGAGCGAAGATAAGGACGTGAACGATGAGCAATAAATCAAGGACGTTAACATTCTGTGCGATCACGCTGGTTCTCTGCGCAGCGATACTCTCTGCGCTTGTTCTGAACAGAGACAATGGGGAAACGGTGAGTGGCGACATAAGCTCGCCGTCGCAGATTGTTTCGGAAGTGTTTTCGGATTCTGAATCCGGCAGTGAAACTGAGCATTCCGAAGAGATCCCGAGTGAAGTATCTTTGATCGACGAAAGCGATGATTCAACTTCATCAGAGTCCGAAGCGTTTCCTGCATTCCGTGTTGATGAAGAGATACAGGCGAATTATCTCGTCTTGTATGACGCGACAAATGATCGTTTTTTATACGAACGTAATGCCGAAAAGCGTTGCTATCCCGCAAGCATAACAAAACTTCTTACGGCGCTTACCGCTTGCGACTATCTTTCGCCGGGCGATATTGTGACAGTCGGAAATGAAATAACAATGATCGGTCAGGGGTCGAGTACCGCATTTTTGCAGGTCGGATTTCAGCTTACATTCGAACAGCTGATGGACTCAATGATGATAGTTTCTGGTAATGATGCTGCATATGTCATGGCAGTATGGGCAGGCAGAAAGATGCTGGGTACAGAGCGCGGAAGTGCTGAGGCGGCATTGAACGCATTTATGGAAAGGGCAAACGAAAAAGCGGTGAATCTTGGTATGACCGATACGCATTTTACTAATCCGGACGGTTATCATGACTCAAATCATTATACAACTCCACGTGACCTTGCATATCTTTGCAAAGCTGCACTAAACAACCCGATTATTGCCGAATCATGCAAAAAAACCTCGGTACGGTATATGATTGTGAGCGGGCAGACTGTAAACTACGAAAACACGAATACTTTCCTCAAGAATTATCCATACGCGACCGGTCTCAAAACCGGCACTACAAATGAGGCCGGATTTTGTCTTGCGGCTTCTGCATATAAGGACGGCAGGGAACTTGTATCGGTAATTATCGGTGCGAAAACGACAACAGCGCGTTTTACTGATGCCGCCGCTATTTTTGATATTGCTTATGGATTGTCGCAAAGACAGAGGTGAGTTGTATTGGAAAGCTTATATATCGTTGTATTGATGCTTCTGCTCGTTATAATCCCGTCAATTGAACGGCGAAGACGATCAGTGGCAGCCAAACATATTATTAACAAGAAAAAACAGAAAGCGGGGAATAAGGAAATGTAAGAATTAGCGAAACAGTTTATCGGCAAAGAATGTATTATTTATACTCTTGCAAGTAACGACAGCTATATAAAAGGAATTATTAAAAACGTTGCGGATGGCGGGATGATGATAGATAACAGCGGAAATATCGAAGCTGTCAATCTTGAATTCGTAACCCGTATACGCGAATATCCGCGCAATTCAAAGGGCAAGAAAAAAGCGATCATTATGTAGTCAAAAAATCCTCCGGTTTTTCCGGAGGATTTTTCTGAATGTTATTGGCGATTAAAATACGGGAACAACAGCGCCGTTATAGGTCTTGTTGATATAATCTCTGACCTTGTCAGACTTGAGTACTTCAATGAGAGCTTTGATCTTGTCGCTGTTTTCGTTGCCTTCCTTGACGCAGATGATGTTTGCGTATGTGGTGGCACCTAGTGATTGGAGATCTTCGGACGCAA
>FR892219.1:6808-13398 GCA_000433115.1 Ruminococcus sp. CAG:382 | reverse complement strand
TCAGACCTGCGGTAAGAGCATAGTTACCGTTGATGATTGCAAAATCCGCATCCGGCATAAGGCGCGGAATTGCCGCTGCTTCTGCTTCAATGATATCGAGGTTGTGAGGATTTTCAACGATGTCATTCTTTGTCGCACCGATGCCTGCATCGGCTTTGAGCTTAATGAGACCGACCTGCTGAAGAAGATTCAGTGCTCTTGCTTCATTGGTGCTGTCGTTGGGTACAAGAACCTTGGCGCCTTCGGGAACATTTTCAAGAGAAGTAGTTTTGCTTCCGTAAATGCAGTAAGGTTCATAATGGATAGAAGCGACTGCTTTAAGGTGCGTATTATGGTTTTGGTTGAAGTTCTCCATATAAGGAGTGTGCTGGAAGTAGTTGGCGTCGAGATCGCCGCTTTCAACGTCCTCGTTAGGGAGAACGTAATCGGAGTATTCCTTGATTTCGAGGGTGTAACCCTTTGCTGCGAGGTCTTCCTTTATAAGGTTGAGAATCTCGGCGTGCGGAGCAGGAGATGCACCGATTTTGATGGTCTTGTCGTCGGTCTTGGAGCAGCCTGCGAAGCAGAGGAGAGCAAGCACGAAAACAAGTGTTAGTGAGATGAAGCGTTTCATGATTTTGCCTTCTTTCTTGGGTTTATCTTATGCGTTTGTCGCATTTACGGGATAATTTGTCGCCGACAGTCTGGAACACCTGGACTATGACAACGAGTATGATGACCGGTACGATCATGCGTGCGAAAATGTATCGGTAATAACCTTCATTGATTGCAATTTTACCGAGACCGCCGCCGCCGCATATGCCTGCCATTGCGGAATAGGAAAGTATCGTTGTTATTGCGATTGCCGCACCGTTTATTAGCGATGGTACAGATTCCGGAATCATGACCTTCGTAACGATCTGCATGTTTGTCGCGCCCATCGATTTTGCCGCTTCGACTATGCCGCCGTCAAGCTCCTTAAGAGAACCTTCTACAAGTCGCGCGATAAACGGGAAAGCCGCAACTGTAAGTGGCACAATCGTCGGGAACGAGCCTGACGCTGTACCTACGAGAAAACGGGTGAACGGTATGATCATTATCAGAAGTATTACAAACGGAACGGAACGGAGTATGTTGACAATGAATCCGATTGTTTTATTGAGCCACGGAATCGGTTTCAGACCTTTTTCATCAGTTACAACGAGGAGTATTCCAAGCGGCATACCGAGAATGTATGCAAACAGGGTCGAGAGAAAGACCATGTAAGTCGTTTCCCAAAAGCCGAAGGCGATATCTTTCCAAAACTGAGCGTCAAGCATTGAATATCTCCTCCTCGTAATGAATATTGATGCTGTCAAGATAGTTTATCATGCGTCCGGCGGCAACCTCGTTTTCGGGAAGCTGAACAAGAATCTGTCCGTATGCCTTGCCGTCAATATCTTTTGTCGAAGCGTAAAGTATGTTGACAGGAGCCTTTGTTTCAAGCACCATATTTGCAACAACCGGTTCGTATGAAGAATTGCCGTCAAATACGATGCGGCAGCATCTTTTACCGAGAACTGCATTTTCGAGTTTGCTGTCCGGCAGGATGAGCTTTCGGGCTGCGGCTGTTTGAGGATGAATAAACACATCGGTGACGTTACCGCATTCGGCGATGCAGCTACTGTCGATTATTGCAACGCGATTGCATATCTGCTCTATTACAGCCATCTCATGTGTGATGATGATGACGGTAATTCCTGTCTCGCGGTTGATGTCCTGAATAAGCTTCAGAATGCTGTGCGTCGTTGTCGGGTCGAGAGCACTTGTCGCTTCATCGCAAAGAATGACTTTCGGGTTGCTTGCAAGCGCACGGGCTATTGCAATACGCTGTTTCTGACCGCCCGAAAGTTGTGCGGGATATGAATCCGCTTTATCGGCAAGTCCGACGGTTTCGAGTAGTAATCTTGCTCTCTTTAATGCCTCGGCTTTCGGTACATCGGCAATTTCAAGTGGAAAACAGATGTTTTCGAGTGCTGTGCGCTGCATTAGCAGATTGAACTGCTGAAATATCATACTCATACGGCGGCGGACTGCAAGAAGCTCGTTTTTGGAAAGCTTCGCCATGTCTTTGCCGTCAAAGAGGATACTCCCTGAGGTGGGCTGTTCGAGATAATTGATACATCTGACGAGTGTGGATTTACCGGCACCGGACAGACCGATTATACCGAATATTTCGCCTTCGTTTATGTCAAGAGACACATCTTTCAGCGCTGTGAAGTCACCGTTTGCTGATTTGAAGGTTTTATTTAGATTTCTTATTTGAATGATAGGTTTTGTGTTCATGTGGATATTATAAGTATTCCTCTCTGAAAATGCAACGTACAAAGAAACGATTTATCATGCGTCTTTTTAATTCGCTTTTGACATATTTCCTAAAAGTGTGAGCGGTAGGATTATTGGTGTGATCACGAGAAATGCATTTTCTGATAATGCGGGAAGCTGCTCGACAGTCTGTGTGAAGCTGTAACCTTCGAATGACGAAAGAACGTTTTCGACGTCCGTATGAAGCGGAACAACACTGATTTTTTTAGACATGCCTGAAAGAAGAGCCATTACGTATTGGATCGACGCAATATCTGGAGAGCCGTCAGCGTATTGTGCCGGCGTATAATAATACACATTTGAGCGAATAAAAATACGCTCGTGAGGATATGTGAGCTTTGGTAGAAAAGCTTCCGCATAGAATGCCCCGAGACGGAATGCTGCAATTTCATCTGGAGTGGTGGCACTATCGGGATGACGTTTGACTTCCGAAAGACTGCTTACAAGCGCGGTCATCCCTTCAATGAAGCCTTTTGTGAAATAATATGGGGAGTTTATCGCGATTTCCGAGGGCATCTGTTCGTTGCGGTAGAATTGGTATTGTTCGCCCTTGTCTGACGTTATTGAATAAGATGGCGACGATGTTACCTCGCCGAGCCGCATAAGACCCATTGAAAAGCGATACCGTTTGTTCGGCAGTACGTAATAATAAAGATTTTCAAGGCAAAGCGGGTCACAGGGAACAGAATCAGGAAGTTCAATACGGAAACCGTTTACCGATGCCGCAAGAGAAGATATACCGCGTATTTTATGACGAGAGAGCAATCGTGAAGAGCTTTCGCCGTATGAACAGTATATAAGATCCTCCGCATATGTCGAGAATGGATTTTTGACATTTTCCGAATCGGGTATATCGTAAAGCCGGAAGCTTTCACCGATACGGCACCTGTCAGCGAATGTTGAAAATGCGTCGGCAACTATGGGTACGTCTGTTCGGAATTCCGAAACAACGGTATTGATTAATGTGTTGAGATACGCCAAATCCAGCATTTCAAAATTCCAATCTACTGCGACTGCAGTGTGTTTTATAAAATGATTTCGTTTGCAATAAGGTTTTCGTCATGTCCGCAGACATGAGCGATTATGTAACTTCCCGGCGCGGCGTCGGATTTTACGGTGGCAGTGAGAAATGTTGCGGTGTGACCGATGGCGATACCGTTGTCTTGCTTTTCAACAAGTATTTCGACGTCGTTTCCAATGTATTTGTCCATTATTGCGTTGCGCAACGCTTCGGAAAGCCTGATAATTTCATCATTGCGTTTTTTTCGTACTGCGACATCAACGGATGGCTTTATATTTATTGCGTCAGTGTACGGTCTTTCCGAGTAGGGAAAAGCGTGTACATGAGCGAGATTGTTCTTTTCAATAAAAGTCAGTGTCTCATTGTGGTCCGCATCGGTTTCGGTGGGGAAGCCGGAAATTATGTCGGCAGAGATAAGTAAATCGGGAACCGCAGTTTTTATTTTTGTAATAACGCGGTCGGCTTTTTCGATGTTATACGGTCGTCTCATAAGATTAAGTATGCGGTTGCAGCCCGATTGAAGCGAAATGTGCACATGATGACATAGCTTTGGGTTACTTTTGAATGTTTCAATAAATTCATCCGTCAGACAGTTCGGATTCAGAGAGCCGAGTCGTATGCGTTTTATGCCGTCAACGTCGGAAACGCGGTTTATCAGTTCAAAAAGAGGAATGTCATCGTAATCCGATGTTTCAATGCCTGTGAGAATAATTTCAGAAACTCCTGCCGCGGCAAGACGCCTTACCTCATCGATTACGTCATCGGCTTTGCGCGAGACCGAGCGTCCCCTGAGATATGGAATTATGCAATATGAACATTTGCCGTTGCAACCGTCCTGGATTTTTACGAAAGCACGGTATCTTTCGGCAGGTAATGAATTGTCAGTGCATATACCGTATTCCTCGTAACCGGCTGTGTGATCGTATGCACTGTCTATCTCGCCGTCTGCAATAAGCGGAATGAGATTTTTCTGCTTGCAGCCGCCGACATAAAATACTCCCTGAAGCGCGGATTTGTTTTTCGAAAGAAGCTCAGCATAACATCCGGTGACGATAACTCGGTCGGCAAAATTACGTGCGCGGGATATGATATTGCGGCTCTTTTTTTCGCTTTCGGCAGTTACGGCACATGTGTTTATAACGCAGGCGTTGCATTTTTCTCCGTATGATACAACAGTGTAACCGTGTTTTTTGAAAAGCTCCTTGAGAGCCTGTTCTTCATATTGGTTGACTCGGCATCCGAGTGCATAAAATGATACGGTTTTAATCTTCTGTTCCTCCTGTCGGGTCTGATGCTGATAATGCTTTGAGATATTCGTCTTCGGGAATCATGGTATTGATCGCCTCGGCAAAAGCGTTCGGTGAAAGATTTGTCGGCAGCCCGAGCAGTAACGCGACTGTGTGACGGAGTAGACTGCTGTTTTCTCCTCCGCTCAGCCCGTCGGCGTACATACGTGCTTTTGTCAGATACGGCGCTGTTTTTTCTCTGCCTTCATAGGGGGTAAGAAGCGTTCTGAGCGTTTTGACATCTATCCCTTCGACACCGAGCAAACCGTCTTTGGACGAAACGGATTTTCGTTTCTCCTTTCCGACAACGGATGGAGCGTATACGTTTATAATCGTGCCTTTTGTGTATCCTCTGAGCTTTGAACGTATAAATGCGCCCGCACGGTCGCTGTCGGTCAGAATAATAATGCCATTTTCGGCGTACTTTCTGAATAGCTGCTGCTTTTTTTTGTCGTTGAAGAACGAGAAACCGTCAAGTGTTATGATCGGTGTTGCGACAATGGCATCAAGCTTGATCTTGTCGTATTTTCCTTCAACGACAACAGGGTATTCAAGGCTTAGTTTTTTCATCGGCGTTTATCTGGCAAAACAGCAGTTCAAGCTGTGTATACGGGTCTCCTGAAAATGTTTTAAGACGTTTATCGGTATCGTTGCAAGCTATAACAATGTGTTGCAATGACTGAATGTCGATCTTCTGAGCCGAAGCAAGAGTACGGCGGTATAGCCAGTCGGCCATACCCACAGCCGCTTTTGTCGTCGACTGGCTGCGGTTTTCGGAAAAAGCTGTTTTGACATAGAGCATATCGCAAAAGCTCTTCGCGACAGTTCCCATGATAATTTCAGGAGCAACGCCGTTGAAACGGAAGTTTTGCATTATTGCACGTGTACGAGCCGGCTTTCTTTCGGCAACTGAAGAAGCAAGGTCGAAAATCTGATATTCCGCATTTGGGCAACAGACAAATTCGACATCTCGTACAGTTACGTTTCGCCCCTGACAGTACGAACAAAGCTTGTCAATCTCGCTGTGAAGTACTGTCATTTCATTGCCGCAATAAGCGGGAAGAAATTCGATTGCGTCCTTACCGGGGGTTAGGCCGCGTGAAGAAAAATGCTTGCCTATCCAGTTGTAAAGCTTCGCTCCGCTTTCCTTTGCAAATTCAACGCAGAGACCTACACCCGAAATTACGTCAAGCAGAGGAACATATGCGCCTTTGTCCTTCTTTTTCTGATATGCCGCATAATCGATTTCACCCGGTCTGAACGAGAAGATCAGTATCACACCGTCAGGTATGTCCTCGCAAATATCACAAAGCTCGGTAATCAGTTGTTTGTTTGACAAAGGAATACCGTTGACATAAATAACCTTGTGTTCTGTCATAAAAGGCGGTGCGTCAAGTGCGTCACGTAAATCTGAGGCTGTTATAGTTTCGTCGTTGAAGGTAACAAGGTTGAATACAGGCGTCGGACTTTCTTCAGCATAGCTCATCATTTTTTTCAGGTAAAATGCTTTGGTGTATTCCTCGTCGCCAAAGAATGCGTAAACGCCATCCACATTATCATCTTTTATTCTTTTTTTCAGAATTTCAAGACTCATGTTCCTTCACCTCGATTCTTTCTGAACTGAGTATATCAATTGTGACGGTATCACCATATGTAAGATCGGCGGTTGAGTAAAGCTTAGCGGTAAGCGTTTGTTTGTGCGAGAGCACCGGAGTGTTGCGAAACACTATAACATCGGGGGTGATATCATCTGGCAGGATTCCGTCTGATGTAATGGCTGCAAGTGTCATATCACGGTAAAGATAAATATTGTTTTTGTCGAGCGTGATTCCGCAGTTCAGATTTCCGAAAACGTATTCGTTTTCAACTTTTATAGTACAGCTACTTGGTAACATATCATAAAACGTGCAGTTTTCATCAAGCAATACTATTTTACCGAC
>FR892219.1:4005-6760 GCA_000433115.1 Ruminococcus sp. CAG:382 | reverse complement strand
CGATTGATTCGGCTGTTTTTTCGGTGTATTTCACCGCAACGTAAGTATCAATGTCAGTAATGCCGCAACTATACACGAATCCGGAATCAAATCCCGCTCCGCAGTCTACGAAAATGCGCTCACCATTGCACACCGCAGCCACGGAATAGCCGTATATACCTTCGTTATATGTCGCGCGGATTACGTTATTATTTCCGTAACGTACAGTGTAAACTCCGATGGAGGCAAGAATGGTAATAACGGTGCATGATGACGCAAATGCAATTCTGCGTGTCTTTTTCGGAGCTGCCAATACAATTGCAATGGAAACTATCGCCACAGCGGACGCAATCACTGCATACGGACTTACTGTCGGCAGAAGAAGTCTGAATCTGCCGCTCATCATATCACACACGGCGTCAAAAAGAGAAATAAGAAACTTGAGCGGAATTGTTATCGCCGAAAACAGCGGAAGACCGCAAAAAGCAAGCAGCGTCAGCAGAAACGCAAGCAGTAAAAGCGGTGAAAAAATCATGCCGAGTATTACATTTGAAAGCGGCGACATCAATGAAACGACATCGAACGATAGCAGCATTAACGGCAATGTAAATGTAAAACAAGCAACTGACGTAATAACCGGAAGCACAAAGATGCCATAGAGCGAAGAAAGCATAGGATGTTTTTTTCCAAAGGGGCGGATACGTGTTGAGTACAGTACACCAATCGTCGCTGCAAATGAGAGCCTGAGGCTGAGAGAAGCTACGGAAAACGGGTTTGCCAATAAAAGCAGCGTGAGTGCGAAAAACAGGGAAGTCAGTGTGTCCGATTCAACGGTGAAAATATCGGCGGCAATTACGAACATCACCATGATGACAGCACGTGTAACCGACGGGGAAAATCCGACAAGAACACCGTATATCAGTGCAATCAGTGCTGCGATAATACCGCGTATCACTTTATGAACGCCTAAATATCTGAGTATTCCGAAAACAGACATGACCGCGAATGAAACATGCAGACCCGACACGGCAAAGTATGCTGCTGCGCCGGCATTACGGTACATTGTATATCTCTCGTCCGAAAGCCCGGATTTGTCATTGAAAACGACGGACTTCAAAAAATCAGCATATCTGTCCCCGAGTGTATCATAAACTGAGTACGCTTTATTGCGAAGTGTGTGCAAAATACCGCTGCCTTCGATAACTTCGGAGGAAGTCGGAAACGAGTATAGGCGTATATCGGCTGCGCAAAGCTCCGGTTTTGCACCGGCGTAGCTCAGTATCCCCGTGAAAGTCAGTGAATTGCCTATGCCGGGCGCGTTTTCGGTGAAAAGGCGGATACGTGTAGCTTCGGGTATGCCGATTTCGCTTGCGGTTACAGTTATATCACATCCGGACACAGATATATCCGTTACCGTTCCGGTCACGACATCCGGTTTTCCGTCAAAAGCCGAATAAGGTAAAATGAAAATATCTCTGTAAAGGAGCACGTACACGGCTCCTGCAACAAGAATTGCGGAAAAAGCGACCGCATAGTGTATCTTCTGCTTGAAAAAACGTACTGTGCATAAAAATACACACAGTACGGAAACCGCAACGACAAACAGCGGAGCAAAACTTCCGCCGATATAAATCGGTATAGATATTCCGGCAAGCAGCATGACTGCGCCGATTGCAAGCAGGCGGTTTTTAAGCAAAAGCCATCATCCTTTCGGAAATGATGTGTTTATTTTTTGGGGAAGAAAAGCGGAAGCGGTTCGAGATATATAATATCATCGCGACCAACAGCGTCGCCCTCTGCGAGAATACACATCTTACCCGTTATAATGCCGCCGGCGCTTCTGACGAGCTCTTCCACGGCACTGAGACTTTCGCCTGTGCTGATTACGTCATCGACGATAACGACACGCTTGCCTTCCATGGCAACTTTGTCTTTGCCGTCGATATAGAGGGTTTGCATCTGCTCGGTTGTAATAGATTTGACCTGAGCGGAGTGTATGTCTCTCATATAAAGTTTGGGGGCTTTACGTGCGATGAGATAGCGGTTGCTGTTCATGATACGTGCCATTTCATAAGCGAGGGGAATGCCCTTTGATTCAGCGGTTATCATGATGTCAAACGGCGGCATCTTCGCAACGAGAGCTTCTGCGCATGCGCGTGTAAGCTCAACATCGCCGAAAATGACGAAGCCTGCGATATATAAGCCGTCATTGACTCTGCAGATAGGAAGCTCACGCTTACAGCCAGCAATTGTAATCGGGTAATAGTGGTATGTTTCGGGATCTATTATTTTACTGAACATGACATATTCTCCTTATTCGACAGTCGGTTCAAGACGGTCGGCAAGCTGTTTGCCGCCGAGGATATGGAAGTGCAGGTGCGGTACGGACTGTCTCCCGTCACTACCGCAGTTCGTTATGACACGGTATCCGTTTTCGAGACCAAGACCGGCTGCGATCAGGGGAATAGCTTTTATGACCTCGGATATCACTGCGATATTATCGTCATTTGCTTCGTTTATCGACTTGATGTGCTGCTTGGGTACGACAAGCACATGCACAGGGGCGTTGGGATTTATGTCTTTGAAAGCGTATACATAATCGTTTTCAAAGACCTTTGAAGAGGGTATTTCCCCGGAAATAATCTTGCAGAAAAGGCAATCCATAATTAAAACCTCCGTTACTGTTTGGTAAGCTGAGATGTAAGCACATCATTTACAGCGTTCATGGCATCGGAAAGCTTTTCGGGCTGTTTGCCGCCGCTGGAAGCACTGTCCG
>FR892219.1:0-3966 GCA_000433115.1 Ruminococcus sp. CAG:382 | reverse complement strand
CCACCGCCGCCGCAAATCGGTGAGATTTGCGAGAGCAACTTGCCTGCATGAGCGCCTTTTGCGACCGCAGACTTCGAGCAACCAGAAACAAATGTGATTTTGCCGTCGTTTACGGTTGCAAAAACACATACGACACAATCGCATTCCGAAAGAACTTCGTCCGCTGCTGTGCGGAGCGCGTCAACCGGAAGTCCTTCAAAGGAACACTTTACCACCTTGATACCGGAGATCTCATCGGCATCGGCAATGGAACTTTTTATTTTGGAAAGTGCGGCTGCAGCATTTGCAGCGTCAAGCGCTTTCTTATAGCCCTTCATTTCGGCAATGACCGCTTCTGCACGCTTCGATAGCTCGGCAGGCGATGTTGCCTTGAGAGTATTCTGAACGGAAGCGATGATCTTCGCATCCTCATTTATTGCGTCAAGTATATTATATCCCGTGATTGCTTCGATACGTCTGATACCTGCGGCAACAGAGGATTCAGAAACGATTTTGAAAAGACCGGCTTTTGCGGTGTTGTCAAGATGAGTGCCGCCGCAAAGCTCTTTGGAGAAGTCTCCCATTCTGACAACGCGTACGAAATCGCCGTATTTCTCGCCGAACAGAGCCATAGCACCCGATTTTTTTGCCTCTTCAATGGGCATCACATCGGTGACAACGGGGAGACCGGAAAGAATTGCGTTGTTGACAATGCTTTCGACCTGTCTGAGTTCGTCTGCACTTAGTGCCTGGAAATGAGTAAAATCGAATCTTGCACGATGCTCGTCAACGTATGAGCCGGACTGTTCGACATGACTTCCGAGAACTTTGCGGAGTGCCGCCTGGAGCAGGTGCACCGCAGAATGGTTACGTGAAATTGCAGCTCTTCTTTCGGCATTGACTTCGGCATGCGCCTTACCGAGCGCAATTTCTCCGCTTACCAGTCTGCCGATATGAACAGTCTGGTGGTTGACTGTTTTCTTTGTATCGTCGACTTCGAAAATGCCTTTTTCCGTTTTGATGAAACCGGTATCACCGATCTGACCGCCGGATTCGGCATAGAACGGAGTCTGAGAAAGGACGATTGTAGCTTTTTCTCCCTCACCGCCGATAACCGACTGAAGCTCGCCGTCCTTGATTATCGAAAGTATTTCGGCGTCGCATTCCGTCATTTCATATCCGCGAAATTCGGTAACAAGGTTTTTGTCAATAAGGTCGCCGTTTTCGTCGCTCCAGCCGAAATCGCCGAGAGTTGCTCTTGCATCGCGGGCTTTCTTTTTCTGCTCCTTCATGAGGGCAGCGAAACCATCCTCGTCGATCTCAATACCTTTTTCCTCTGTAAGCTCGCGAGTCAGGTCGATCGGGAAGCCGAACGTATCATAGAGCTTGAACACGTCTGCGCCGGGTAGCAGTTTTTCGCCTTTTGTTTCGAGATCGGCAAGCATTTTTTCGAGTATTGCAAGTCCCGAATCGAGAGTCTGGCTGAAGCGTTCTTCTTCGATTGCAATCGTTTTCTTGATAAAATCGTGTCTTTCGGTAAGTTCGGGATATGCCGAGCAGTTTTCATGAATAACGGTTTCGCAAAGATCTGAAAGGAAGCTACCCTTAATTCCGAGCAGTCTGCCGTGACGTGCGGCTCTGCGGAGCACACGGCGGAGAATATATCCTCTGCCTTCATTGGAGGGGAGAACGCCGTCGCTGATGAGGAACGTTGCGGTACGGATGTGGTCGGTGATAACGCGAAGAGAAACATCCTGATCTGAGGATGAGCCGTGATAGGTCACTTTTGCCATTTCGCTGAGTTTGAGCATAATGCTGCGGACTGTGTCGACTTCAAAAAGGTTGCCGACATCCTGCATGATGCAGGCAAGACGTTCAAGCCCCATACCGGTATCGATGTTCGGGTGGGCAAGCCGTGTGTAATTGCCGTTGCCGTCTCCGTCAAACTGAGTGAACACGATGTTCCAGATTTCAATGAATCTGTCACAGGTACAGCCGAATTTGCAGTCGGGCTTGCCGCAACCGTATTTCGGACCGCGATCAAAATGAATCTCACTGTCGGGTCCGCAGGGACCTGCACCGATTTCCCAGAAGTTATCTTCTTTACCCATGCGGTATATGCGGTCTGCGGGAACGCCTACCTTGCGCCATATCTCAAACGCTTCGTCGTCATTTTCGTAAATTGTTATATAGAGTCTGTCCTCCGGAATTTCGAGAACTTTTGTGAGGAATTCCCATGCCCACGGAATCGCATCTTCCTTGAAATAATCGCCGAAAGAGAAGTTGCCAAGCATTTCGAAGAATGTACCGTGACGTGCTGTTTTTCCGACATTGTCGATATCGAGAGTGCGTACGCATTTCTGACACGTCGTGATTCTCTTGCGCGGCGGTATAAGTTCACCGGTGAAATAGCGCTTCAGGGGAGCCATTCCGGCGTTGATGAGGAGAAGTGAGTTGTCGTTCTGCGGAACGAGCGGGAACGATTTAAGACGTAAATGTCCCTTGCTCTCAAAGAAAGAAAGATACTTTTCTCTGAGATCGGTCAATGATAGCTTTTCCATGTTTATAAGAATTCCTTTCAAGACATAAATCTACAACAATACATTATAACACTAAGCAAAAAAAAGTCAAGTAGTAATCCCGATGATATTGACATATTTCTTGAACTGTGATAGAATAACATTAACCTAATTTCAAACAAGGATGGATAATGGATATGGATAAAAAGACCTTCGCATCGTACAGACAGTTTTATCATGACCGTCTCCTGAACGACTGCATTCCTTTCTGGATGAACAGTGACCTTATCGACCGTGAATACGGCGGATATCTCACCAATGTTGACAGGGAAGGCAAGTGTTATAACGAGGACAAATCGGTATGGTTCCAGGGAAGATGTCTTTGGACATTCTCGACGCTCTGCCGTATGTACGGTATGCGTGACGAATGGATGGACGCCGCAAAAATCGGAAAAGACTTCCTTGAAAAATACTGTACCGATACTGACGGCAGAATGTTCTTTACAGTAACGCGCGACGGCAAGCCGCTCCGTAAACGTCGCTATATGTTCTCCGAAAGCTTCTATGTTATTTCTATGGCTGAATACGGCGCTCTGACCGGAGACCGCGATGCTCTTGATAAGGCCGAGAAGTGCTTTGACATGATGCTCATGCTTTATCGTACACCTGAAAACGATCCCTTCAAATGCACACCCAAAACGTACGCTTCCACCCGACAGGACAGAGCGTCCGCGGTTCCTATGGTGCTCGTTTCTTCGGCTCAGCTTCTCAGAAGATGTGATCCCGCCAAGGCAGATTATTATACCGCGATCACCAAGGAAATGGTTGATTCGATTATCAACTATCATTACAAAGAAGATCGTCACTGCGTTCTTGAATGCGTCGGTCCCAACGGCGAATTCATCAATACTCCTGCCGGACGCTGTATTAATCCCGGTCATTCAATCGAAAACAGCTGGTTCCTTATGAACGAAGCGATATATTCAAACGATAAGGAGCTTCTCAGAAAGGCTCTGAATATTCTTGATTGGTCTCTTGAGTGGGGCTGGGATAAGCAGTTTGGTGGTTTCGTTTATTTCACCGACTGTGACGGCAGACCGCCCGAACAGCTCGAGTGCGATATGAAGCTTTGGTGGGTGCACGACGAAGTACTCATTTCCACACTTCTCGCATATCAGATTACCGGTGACGAAAAGTATTTCAAATGGTTTGAAAGAACCCATGACTATGCTTTCGGTCATTTTGCCGACAAGGAATACGGCGAATGGTACGGCTATCTCCATCGCGACGGTACGGTCAGCCATACACAGAAGGGTTCAATGTGGAAGGGACCGTATCACTTCCCGAGAATGCTGATGTTCTGTGAAACACTGCTTGGCAGACTTGAAAACGGCGAAAAGGCAGATACACTTCTCTGATTGCGGTAAATTGTAATCTAAATTCGGCGGCGGTTCGGCTGATGAAGAAC
>FR892218.1:24532-30620 GCA_000433115.1 Ruminococcus sp. CAG:382 | reverse complement strand
CGTCAGCCGTATGATTTTTTATCCGAGAAGTGCGGAGTCGTTTGCAAACTCCGTGCCGCTGACCTGTTCGAATTTCTTGAGAAGAGCTTCGACGGTCAGCTTCTTTTTTTCTTCCCCGCCAACGTCAAGTATGACGCCGCCATTGTGCATCATTATGAGGCGGTTGCCGTATTCGATGGCGTTTTGCATATTGTGCGTTACCATGAGGGTGGTAAGTTTGTTTTCATGAACGATCTTGTTGCTCAACGACAGCACGTTCGCAGCGGTTTTCGGGTCGAGCGCCGCAGTATGTTCGTCAAGGAGCAGCACCTTCGGTTTTCTCAGCGTTGCCATAAGAAGCGTGACTGCCTGACGCTGACCGCCGGAAAGAAGCCCGACCTTGGTCTGCATACGGTTTTCGAGCCCGAGATTCAGTTCTGCAAGCGCTTCGCGATATAGCTTTCGCTCGCTGTCGCGGATGCCCCAGCGCAGTCCGCGGCGCGTTGTACGTCTGTATGCGAGGGCAAGGTTTTCTTCGATCCACATATCGGGTGCCGTACCCATCATAGGATCCTGGAACACTCTGCCGATATATTTTGCGCGTTCGATCTCGGGTTTATAGGTAATATCTGCGTTATCAAGTATGACATGACCGCTGTCGGCGAATATCGTGCCTGAAATAACGTTCTGAAGCGTCGATTTACCGGCGCCGTTACTGCCTATGACGGTTACGAAATCGCCGTTGTTGACGGTCAACGAAAGGTCGATCAGAACCTTTTTTTCGTTTACCGTGCCGGCATTGAAGATTTTGAAAATATGTTCGAGCTTTAGCATTTTTGCGTCACCGTCCTTGTTTGTTGGCGCTCTTGTGGCGCATGAAGGATATCTTCGTTTTGAAAACAGGAATGGCGAGCGCGATTGCGACAATTATCGCGGTGATGAGCTTGAGGTCGGTCGCCTTGAAGCCCTTTATCGTGAGAGCGAGGGCGATTATAGTGCGGTATATTATTGCGCCGATTATAACAGCCGTGAGCTTGAACGCGAAACTGCGCTCTTTGTGTATGAAGATGACTTCGCCGATTATAACCGATGCAAGACCGATGACGATTGTACCCTGACCCATGTTTACGAGTGCGGAGCCGTAGTCAAACTGTGCGATAAGGCTGCCGGAAAGCGCAATGAGCGCATTTGAGATCATGAGACCGAGGATTATCATCCAGTCGGTGTTGATGCCGAGCGCCCGAGCCATTTTCATATTGCTGCCGGTCGCACGTATGGCGCAGCCGAGCTCCGTTCCGAAGAACAGATAAAGCAATGCAATGAGAACAGCGGAAACAATCACGCCGACGATTATCGTTGCAATGTTGGGATTCATATTCGCAGGGAACAGCTTCAATATGATATGCTTCACAGAATTACCCGCGATGGCGACAGTTGCCTTATCGTCCATTATGCGGATATTCACAGAGTAGAGCGCTATCATCGTCAGGATGCCTGACAATATGGCGGGTATTTTGAAAACGGTGTGGAGTACGCCCGTGCAAAGCCCGGCGACAGCGCCGCAGAGAACCGCAATGAAGGTGGCAAGGAAGGGATTCATACCCGCGTTGATGAGCATTACGGTAACTGCCGCACCGAGAGGAAATGTACCCTCAACGGTAAGGTCGGCGACATCGAGGATGCGGTAGGTCAGATATACACCCACTGTGAGAACAGCCCAGAGTATGCCTTGCGCAATGCCGCTTTGTATTGTCAGTAAATTCATCGCTTGAACCTGCTTCCGGTTATTTTGAGGGGTATATTGTGGCTTTTGAAAGAATTTCTTCGGGGATCGTTATGCCGAGAGCCGCAGCGGTGTCCGTGTTGACGGCATAAACGCAGTCAGTCTGATATACGACTGCCATTTTTGCGATCTCGTCGAGCGGCTTGTCGGCTTTGAGGAGCTTCACTGCCATTTCGGCGGTCTGCTTGCCGAGTCTGTAGTAATCGATGCCGTAGGTTGCAAGCGCGCCGTTGACGACCATTCCGGCTTCACCGACGATGAGCGGGAGCTTCACTGCGTTTGCTGCTGCGGAGACACTTGTCATGCTGTCGGAAATCGTATTGTCTGTGGGGACATAAATCGCATCCGCAACACCGGCGAGGGATTCAACGGCGGATTTTGCCTCGTCTATTGCGGAGATCGTTTTTTCGATGCAGGTCATGCCGAGGGCTTCGATCTGAGCTTTCGCGAGTGCATACTGAGCGGCTGAGTTGGATTCGCTGGAGCAATAAAGGACTGCGACGGTCTTTGCGTCGGGGAGAATAGCCTTGAGCAGGTCGATTTGTTCCTTGACGGGGTTCATGTCCGAAGTGCCGCTTATGTTGCCGCCGGGATTATTAACGTCCGCGACGAAGCCCGATTTGACGGGATCGGTGACTGCGGTGAAAAGAACGGGGATGGTTGTTGTCTTTTCCTTGATTGCGGAGACGCTGGGAGTTGCGATTGCATAGATGAGATCGCTGCCGTTATTGATAAGCGTATCGGCAATCGTGGGGCAGTTTGCAGTGTCTGCGGCTGCAGAGAGCTTTGTGATCTCAATGTTTTTACCGTCTTCGTAGCCGGCTTCCTTCAGGCCGTCAACAAAGCCGTCATACGCCTTTTGGAGTGCGTCGAATTCGGCAAACTGCATTACGCCGATCTTTTTTACATTGCTGTCCGATGTGCTGTCGTTGCAGGCTGCAAGCATACAGAACATCAGTAGCGCTGCCAGCATCAAGCTGATAATTTTTGTTTTTTTCATTTCATTTCCTCCTGACAGGTTACAGTCAAAGCGGGATATTCCCGTTTTAATAAAATATCCACCGCATTGCGCGAAAGCAAGCGGTGGACTGTCTGACCTGTTTGTTTGACTTTACTTTGAAAAGGCAGGCGTAAAACATTCCATCGCACATGTGTAATAATAGTAGTAATAACGATTTGCGAACATTGTTGCGCTTTCCTTTCAATTTAGTTTAATAAAGTATACTACCGTAAAATGAAATTGTCAATAGGAAAAATTGCAAAAATGCTGTTTTTGTTGATAATAGCACAAATTAAGCCGAAACAAGCCGTTTTTTTGTCGCTTTATAACCGAGAAGCGTGAATGTTCCGTTCAATAATACAGAAAAACAGCGCTTTCGGTCGAGGCTGTTTCGACGAAAACGCTGTTTCGGGTATTGCTTTGTTTTTGCGTATGCCGGGAATTATGCCCAGAACATGTCACCGGGTTTATGCTCGATAACGATATCCTGAAGGAATCTTGCCGCTTTTGTGAGACCTTCTTCGGGTGCCATCAGGCTGTCCTCGTGTTCGATGGAGAGTATATCATCATAGCCGACCATGCGGAGATTGGAGATGAAATCCTTCCAGTATTGAGTATCGTTACCGTATCCGACAGTGCGGAAGATCCATGAACGGTGGAGCTCATCGCCATAGGGGTGGACGTCAAGCACGCCGTTGACGGCTGTATTTGCCTTGTCGATCTTGGTGTCCTTTGCATGTACGTGGTAAATTGCTTTGCCGAGATATCTGATTGCGGCAACGGGGTCGACACCCTGCCAGATGAGGTGAGAGGGGTCGAGGTTTGCGCCGATGATATCGCCGACGGCGTCACGGAGCTTCATGAGGCTGGTGGGATTATATACACAGAAACCGGGATGCATTTCGAATGCGATCTTTTCGATGCCGTGAGCTTTGCAGAATTCAACTTCCTTTTTCCAGTAGGGAATAAGGACTTCGTTCCACTGATAGTCGAGAATTGTGAGGAAATCTTCGGGCCATGCAATGACCGACCAGTTAGGATATTTGGAATCGGGGCAGTCGCCGGGGCAGCCGGAGAAGCCGATGAGCTTCTTGACGCCGAGCTTTTCTGCGAGAAGAACCGCATTTTCGAAATCGTTATGATACATCGCGGCGATCTCTTTGTTGGGGTGTACGGGGTTGCCGTGGCACGCCAGCGCGTTGATGGTCATGTTGTATTTCTTGAAGGTTTCAACGAATTTATCGTATGCGGCTTTATCACTGAGGAGAACCTCGGGATTGCAGTGAGCCTTGCCGGGATTGCCTCCGGCGCCTATCTCAAGGTCGTGAATACCGATGGAATCAAAAAATTTGAGAGCTTCTTCGAGCGGTCTGCCGCCGAAAAGCACATTCATTGAGCCGACTTTCATTTCTGTTTCTCCTTATGTTCTTATATTAGTCAAAATAATAGGGTTCGCCCGTCTTTGCGGATTCATAGATGCCGTTCAGTATGCGGGAAACGCAGTATGCCTGTTCGGGAGTTACGACGGGGGTCTTGTCGTTGATGACAGCGTCTATCCAAAGTCTTGCTTCGCGGTCAGCGGGAGCTTCTTCGCCGGATGCATCATAGAAGTCAACACCCTTGCCGTCAAGTGCGGGATACAGCTCATAGAGCTTGCCGCCGCGCACGCCGTTGATACGTACGCCGTTGTTCATGTCGATGCCTGCGTTTGTACCGCAAAGGAGAGTGCAGGCTTCACGTGTGTCGAGCATATTGAGCGCCCAGCTTGATTCAAGGGAAACGGTCGCACCGTTTTTCATGACTATGAAGCCGAAGGCGGAATCCTCAACGGTGAAGTCCTCGGGCTTCCAGTCGCCCCAGCAGTTTGCGGAGGGGAAGATGTGACCCAGCTTTTTATAGGTTGTACCGACGCAGTACTTGGGTTCGTAGTTATTCATGCACCAGAGAGTGAGGTCGAGTGCGTGAGTACCGATATCGATGAGAGGACCGCCGCCCTGCTCGTATTCATTGAGGAACACGCCCCATGTGGGCACGGCACGTCTTCTGAGAGCGATCGCTTTTGCGTAATAAATATCGCCGAGAGTGCCTTCATCGCATTCGCGCTTGACATAGAGAGAATCGGGGCGCTGTCTGTTCTGATAACCGATGGTGAGCTTTTTGCCGGTACGCTTTGCGGCATCAACCATCTTCTTCGCTTCTTCTGCGTTGATTGCCATGGGCTTTTCGCACATTACGTGCTTACCCGCTTCGAGTGCGTCAACAGTTATGAAGCTGTGGCTGCGGTTGGGAGTGAGAACGTGAACGACTTCGATATCGTCCATTTTGAGAATGTCATGGTAATCGGTGAAGACCTTCGCGTCAGGTGTACCGTATACTTTGGCAGCCTGCTCTGCTTTTTCTTTGATAATGTCGCAGAACGCTACCATCTGAACGTTGGGGAGTTTCTTGAGAGCGGGAAGGTGCTTGCCGTTTGCAATACCGCCGCATCCGATTATACCGATTTTTACGATTCTGTCCATGCTGATGCTCCTTATTTTACAATGTTTGATTGCATGTTTGTGACAGGCGAACTTCTTCACCTGTTATGTCCATTTTAGCAGATAATTCTGCGTTTTTCAATAGCTAATTTATGAAAATCAAAAAAATCAGTGCTGCACACAGCCCGATGCAGGCGACAATCATTGCAAACGACAGATTTCTTGTTATCCTGCACATCGTCACACGTGCGGCTTCGACTGCTGCGGCAAACCGCAGGTCAAGATTTCTGCTTCTTATACCGATTGCATCGCTCGCCTTCTGGATTACGTAGCCGATCTTTGAGGGCAGACGTGCATGACGGAAATCGGGTTGCTTTGCCGCGACCTCGCGGAGCGCAGTCCTGCGCGAAAGCAGTATGAGTGCATCCGGCAGATCGGATACTGCGTGTGCTATGAACGAGGCGGTACGCATTGCTGCTTTTGCAATATATGAAGGAAGCTCGCATACGAACGCCGATATACTGCCGAATATCGCCGGCAGAATACGGAATACTAGCGGCTTATACAGCTTTTCGTCGATATCCGCATCGGGATTTGAAAAGTCACGGTAAACCCCGTCCTTTATCATGAAGGTGCGGACGACGAAGATATATACGATCGCTCCGATTGAAATCGAAATCGCGGAGCCGAGCAGGTTTTTGCCCGAAAAGAATTCAAGAGCGGGAAGAGCTTCGGCATTCATCGCGGGAGCGCTTATATTCGCAATATAACGTGAAGCGGTGCTGTATATACCGAGAGCGGGGAGTATCAGTGCGCACACCGCAAGCGGAACGGAGCAGTAAAGCGGCA
>FR892218.1:23834-24500 GCA_000433115.1 Ruminococcus sp. CAG:382 | reverse complement strand
CACTGCCGTGTGCTGCCGTTTCGGCGGCGGGCTTTTCAACAAAGATGCAGACAAACAGCTTTGTCATATATGCGACGGTAAGTCCGCCGGTGAACATAAAGAGATATTCACAGCATTTTATTATAAAATACGAGCCGCCGGAAAGCATTGAGGCATATTCGACGATGCTTTCGTGAAGCAGTGTTTTGCTGATATATCCGCCGAACGGCGGAATGCCGCATATGTCGAGCGCGCCGAGCAGGAATACTGCCGTAAGGAACGGTTTTCCTCTGCCCCAGCCCTTCATATCGTTGAGGTTAAGCCTGTGCAGATTCATATATATGATTCCGGCGCAGACAAACAGCACCAGCTTTATCATCGAATGATTGACCATGTGCAGCACGGTACCGCCGGCGGCAATTGCGCTGTGTTCTCCGAGAAGAGTCTGCATCGAAATTCCGACGAGTATGAAGCCGATCTGTGACATCGAAGAGCAGGCGAGCGTACGTTTGAGGTTGACGGAAAGCAGTGCGAGTATTCCTCCGAGCAGCATTGTCACGACGCCGAGGAACAGCAACGTATTGCCCCAGCTCACGGAACGGTCTTCAAGCATGCCGCTTTTCCCGAACAATGTTGCGGTCATCATGAGTATGCCGTATATGCCCGTCTTTGTGAGCACGCCCGAAA
>FR892218.1:9997-23796 GCA_000433115.1 Ruminococcus sp. CAG:382 | reverse complement strand
GAGCGGGAGCGGCGGGATGCGCCTTGGGTAGCCATACATGGAGAGGGAAAGCGCCCGCTTTTGCGCCGAAGCCGACAAGCATGAAAAACACGGCGGCGTATGTATTGAGCGGGGTGTTCGCGCTGTTTGCCGCAAATATGCAAAGCCCCATCAGTATTGACATGCCGCCGACCACCGATACGGTAAGGTAAGTCGAAGCGGCTTTCAGCGTTTCGGGCTTGCGGTCATGAACGACCATGACATACGAGGTGAAGCTCATTATTTCGAAGAAAATGAAAAGCGTGAGCAACGTTGCCGAAAGGAATACGCCGATTGTCGCACCGAAGGTGAGGAGCGAAAAGAGGTAATATCTGTTGCGTTCATCGTATGTCCTGAAATACGGTGTCGAAAATGCCGTTGTCACAAACCACATTACCGAGGCTATGAAAGCATACAGCACATTGAACGGCGAGGTTTTCAGAGCAAATGTCGGCTCCGTCATGCCGAAGGCAGCGTCCGCTCCGGTTTTGCAGAATAGCGATACGCCGAAATATACGGCGGCGCCGAGTGCCACGAGCGACGCGAATATGTCACGCGCTCTTTCGCTTTTTCTGCCAATCAGATAAGACAGTACAGCCGACAGCATTACCGCGAGAATGGGACAAAGCGCAGCCGTGTTGTAATTTACAGTTAATGAAAGCATGATGCGACCGCCCTTCTACGCGGCAAACGCCGCGGAAGCGATTGAATTGAAATATTGACTGAGTTGAGGCATGAGGACAAATGCAAGCGCCATGAAGAGAGCAAGCGGCAAGGCGATCCATGACATACGCCAGTTTGCTTCATGCACGTCTTCAAGGTCTTCTCCCTGTCTGAAAAAGGCTCGGATGACGATTGAAAACATATAAATTGCGGTGAAGAGAGCCGAGATAAGCAGTGCCGCAACGCCGACAATACCGTAAGCGCCGCCGTCGGCAAGCGCCGCCGTACAGAGATTCCACTTGCTGAAAAATCCGCAAAACAGCGGTATACCGGTAAGACTGAGTGCCGAGACGGTAAAGCAGCCGAAGGTTACCGGCATTTTTCTGCCGAGTCCGTCGAGTCGGAATATGTATTCGCGTTCTGTCGTTTCAATGACCGCGCCCGCGTTCATGAAAGCGGCTATTTTCGTCACCGAGTGGAACAGAAAATGCATCAGCGCAGCGGCAAGTCCCGCTTCCGACAGCAGCATTGCGCCGAAAACGATGTATGATATGTTCGAAACCGTGGAATACGCAAGTCGGCGCTTGAAATGACGCTCACGAAGCGCCATTGCCGAGCCGTAAACTATCGTGATGATTGCGATGATGAGCGCCGTATACTGCGCCCACGTTCCGCGTATTGCTTCAACACCGTAGCAGTAATAGGTCACACGTATTATCGCAAATACGCCGGACTTTACGACGGCGACGGCATGAAGCAGCGCCGTGACCGGTGTGGGTGCGACAGACGCGGCGGGAAGCCAGATGTGGAGCGGAAATACGGCGGATTTGACACCGAAGCCGAGAAATGTGAGAAGATACGCAACAAGCCCCGTTGTATCGAGCGCGTTGTCATAAATCCCGCCTGAGACGAATTCGGCTTGCCCTGTCTGATGGATCAGAATGACCAGTCCGATGAAGGCAAAAGCGCTGCCGCCGAGGGACATATAAAGATATTTTCGTCCGGCGCGTATCGCTTTTTTGGTCATCGGCTGTATTACGAGCGGAAGCGTCACAAGCGTTAGTATTTCATAGAAGAAATACATCGTCAGGAGGTCTGCACTCATGGCAATGCCGAGCGTTGCGCCGTATGCGGCGGTGAAGAAGGCAAAGAACATATTGAGATGCTCTTTGCCTTTCATGTATTCAAAGGCGTAAATTACGGTGAATATCCACATCACCGAGGCAAGTGCCGCAAAAAACAGCCCGATGCCGTCGGGGCAGAGACCGACGCGCAGCGTGTCGGTGAAATAAAACAGGGTCACGTCACTGCCGCGCGAAAAAAACACGCAAAGCCATACAAATGCAGATGTCAGCGCGGTTATACCGATTACGAACGGCTTTTTGAAGGCTGCAAGCCTTTTGCGCATGAAATATGATATGACGGCGCCCGCAAACGGGAGCAAAACGGCGACAGCCGGAAGGAAAGCAGGCATTTTCTGCACCTCTTTTCATATTAGTTTTGAGAGGTTTTCGACAAGCAGCGAGGCAAGGAAGGTCAAAACGCCGAGCAGGAGTAGCGGAATATACATTACCGCGCCCGTTTCGCGCCTTTCGGGGATGAAATCTTTATTCGGGAAGAAGCCCTTTACGGTAACAGGCAGGAGGTATCCGGCTGTCAGAAGTGCCGAAATTATGAGTACGGCGGGGATTATATATCCGAATGCGCCGAGACCGGCGTCGCCGAGCGCGCCGACGCAGAGATAATACTTGCTGAAAAAGCCGCAGGCGGGCGGTATGCCGATGAGTCCGAGCGACGCAAGAGTATATCCCCACATGGTCACGGGCATTTCTTTGCCGACACCTTCAAGCGCGTCAACGTTTGTCTTTCCCGTCTGCATGATTATCGAGCCTGCGGACATGAAGAGCGCGGTTTTGATTATCGCGTGGAAAATATAATGCAGTATTGCGCCGTAAAACGCTATGGAATTACAGCATGCAAGCCCTGCCATCATGTATGAAACCTGAGAAACGGTGGAGTATGCAAGTCGTTTTTTTATATGCTTTTCGCGATATGCCATCATCGAGCCGATGAAAACGGTTATTAGAGCAAGGACCAGCCAGACGTACTGGACCCACGTCCCCTTTACGGAAACGGGAGTGCAGCGTGTGACGCGTATGACCGCAAAAACGCCGGCTTCGGCGATAAGACCGGAAAGAAGAGCGGAAGCAGGCGACGGCGCGACAGGATGCGCGGTGGGCAGCCAACCGTGCATGGGGTACATACCGGCTTTTGTACCGAAACCGATGATCATCATCAGCATTGCGGTGAGCACCAGCGGGTCATCGGTCGGTATTGCGACTGTGTCAACGCCGAAGATACCGTCGCCGAGTCCCTTTGAATAAAGCACGACGATTCCGAACAGGGCAAGAAAAGCGCCGCCGATGCTGTAAAACAGATATTTCTGTGCCGCCTTTATCGCTTCCTTTGACAGCGATGACAGAACCATCGGCATTGAAGCGAGCGTTGCAAGCTCAAAACAAAGGTACATTGTCAGCAGATTGCCCGAAAACCAAAGCGCATTGAGTACACCGAGGGTAATGAGCATGAAACCGTAAAACAGATTTTCGTTCTGTTCGTGCTTCATATATCCGAAAGAATACACGGCAACAAAAAGCCAGATCAGGTTTGTTGTCAGCGCAAACAGCTTTGAAAGACCGTCCGTTTCGAAGACTATGCCGAGCGTGTCCGAAAAGGGAATAAGCTCGGAGATGTGCTTGTCGCCGATTGCGGAAACGATTACAAACGCAAGCGACGCGGTGATTGCCAACGTGACCGCAAACAGTTTGAGACGGCGGCTTTCCTTGAGATTCAGTATCAGAAGCAGAATGCCGAAGAAAATCGGTATCAGCATTGAAAGATATGGGTAAAGCATTGGCGGTACCTCGTTATTTTACAAACAGCGTTATGCCCGACGACAGTATGTTCAAAACGGGCTGGGGGTGAAGTCCGAGAAGGAGAATGGCTGCTATGAAGCATGCATATACGGCGAAAAGCCCTTTGCGGTTTTTCATGACGCCGTAAACGGGCAGATCGGGCGTTCGCGGAGTGTATATCGTGATGACGGTATGCAGGAAGTATACGGCATTCAGGATTGTGCTGACAGACAGCACGATCAGCGTTGCCAGCATTTTGCCTGCCACATTGGTCGAGGCTTCCGCGATGAGGAGCTTTGAAACAAATCCCGAAAAAGCCGGAAGACCCACCATTGAAAGTGAACCGACCGTAAAGCCGATGCCGGCAAGGCGGTTAAGGTGAGCAGAGCCGCGTAGCGACGCAAAGTCCTTCCGGTTGCCGACTGCATCGATGAGCCCGTCGGCAGCGGTGAAAAGGAGCGGTTTTGTCAGAGCGTGTGTCATCATATGGAATACTGCGGCGGCAAGCCCGGCTTCGGTGCCGAGCCCTATGGCGGCGTAAATATAGCCTATCTGTGCCGCCGACGAGAACGCTACCATGCGGTTTATGTTCTTTTCGCGTATGGCGTGCAGCGAGCCGATTATCATGCCCGCAAGTCCGAATACGAACAGCACATCTGTGATATGCGACTGCGTCGCGTATGACGCACCCATTACGCGGTAAAGCATTTTTATCGATGTGAAAATATAAATTTTCGAAACGATGCCCGAAATTATCGAGCTTGATGCCGTAGTGGCATAGCCGTAGGTATCCGGCATCCAGTAGCAGAAGGGGAACAGACCGCTTTTTACTGCGAGACCGAGCGTTATGAGCGACGCGGAGATAAGAAGCGGCACGGGATATTCGCCGTTTGCGACGAGATTTGTGACGGATTCGGCGATGTTCGGGATGAGCAGATGACCGGTTATGTCGTAGAGAATTATGATTCCTATTAGGAACAGACCGCTTCCAAGCAGGTTGAATATGAGATATCGTACTGCCGCAACAGTTGTTCTGCCGACCTGACGTATCATCAGTATGCCCGTTGAGGCAAGAGTGCAGATTTCAATGAAAACGTAGGCGGTGAAAACGTCGTCGGTGTAAAGCAGTGCGAGTATTGCCGCCTGAAGCAGGTTGATGAGTGCAAAATAGTAATTCAGCTTGTATTCGTCGTTGTCGTCGTACAGATGCTTGAGACCGCCGCGCACCGAAAGCAGCAGAATCATGCAGAAAAATACTGCAAGAAAGGATTCGAGCGGACCGAAGCGTATCATGTTGCCCCACGGAGCGTCGAAATGACCCATGCGGTAGGAATATGCAGAGCCTGTCGTAACTGTCAATACAAGCGTGCAGGCGGACAGTGCTATCGCCGCAATGTTTGAGCAAAAGCAGAGTATGCGCGCCGCCTTATGCTTCAGTACCGAAGACACTGCGGCGCAGACGAGCGACATGACAATCGAGAAAAACGGGAAGTTGATGAAAAATTCCATATCAGCTCACGTCCTCTTTCTGCGCGAACATATATATTTCATCAATGTTCAGCGTGTGATAGCGCTTGTAAAGACGAACCGTAAGCGCAAGCGAAACGGCTGTCACGCTGACCGAAACGACGATGCCCGTGAGTACAAGTCCGGCGGGAATGGGGTTGACATAAAGAGAAGCGTCAGCCGCGCCTTCCGGCGGCACTATCGGAGCCATGCCTCCTTCGATATATCCCATTGAGGCAAGGAACAGATATACGGCGGTGTCCATTATGTTGAGACCGATTATTTTCTTGACAAGGTTGCGGTGAAACATCAGGGTCGTGAAGCCGATGCCGAAAAGAAGCATGGCAACAATCTCTTCATAGTTTGAAAAAAACGCGTCCATCAGATCTTACCTTTCGTGAACAGGGAATAGAAGCCGAACATTGTGCAGGCGACGACAAGCCCGACGGCGATGTCGAGCGGAAGAATGAGTCCCGCAGAAAGAATCGCTCCCGGAGTACCCTTCGGGATTATGCTTTCAAGGTCGTTTGCACCGGTATAGAACGAGTAGGTTTTTGACAGGCTGTAAAAGCAGAGTGCAGTACAGGAAACTGCCTTGAAAACCTTTTCATTGAAGAAAACTCCGGTTTTTTCGTCGCCGTAGGAGCATGACAGCAAGATCATTCCGGCGCCTAGTATTGCACCGCCCGAAAAACCGCCGCCCGGTCCGAGATGTCCGGCAAGAAGCACATATGCGCCGAACATGACGACAAACGGAAACACACAGCGTACGGTATTCCTGAGAGGAACGTCGTCCCTGAGGTCAAACAGCTTTTCGCCCGGGTCGGTAACGGTGCTGTTCGGCGTGTTTTTCAGAAGTATCATCACGCACATCAGTGCGGTGAACAACACATGCGATTCGCCGAGCGTATCGAATGCGCGATAGTCGAGTATCATGCCCGCGACTGCGTTGACCGCGCCCGTTTCGTCAACGGCGTGTTCGATATAGCGCTCGTATACTTCGTTGTTGTGCGGCGTATCCGCGATACCGAAGGCGGGGAGCTTGAACGCCATATATATAAGTGCGGAGCTGAGCACAAGGCAGACAAACACCGCGGCGGCGTAATACAGCGCGTCAAAGCCCTTTATCATACCGTGAACGAGCTTCCTTTCGGAATGGACGGTGAGCACGCGGTCGATCAGGCGTATATTTGTTTTTTTGCTTTCGTCGTTTGCATCGCTTACGATTTCGGTCGAGCCGTCGCTGATTTTATCAGTCGGGTCGATTGACGTCTCGTCCCAATAGCGTATGAGCTCCCTCAGCTTATTCAGCTTTGTTTTCATCACTGTTCTCCTTGTGCTCGTTGTCGCGTATAAGACGGATTTTTTTCAGTGTTATGAAAAACAGCACGCTTGTCACACCTGCACCGACGGCAGCCTCGGTGATTGCAAGGTCCGGAGCTTTGAGAAGAGCCCAGATGACAGACATGACGACGCTGTATGACATGAAAATTATGACCGATATCAGTGTGTTTTTCGTAAGAGACGCCGCAATTGAGCATATCACGAGAAATACAAGCAAAATTATGCGGAATACTTCCATTTTTCAGCGTTCCTTTCTGATGTCGCAGTCATTTGACACATTGTTGTCGGTGTAATAGATAAGCTTTGAGAGAAGATGTCCCGACACCGGCGATGTTATCCACATGATCAGGACGATGGCGGCGAGCTTTACGGACGATGCCTGCAAACCGTTAAGTATGATAAGACCGAGCAGGACGAAAAACAGTCCTCCCGTGTCGCCGAGCGCGGCTGCGTGCATACGTGCAAGCGCATAGCGGAAACGGTATACGCCGAGCATTTCGCAGATGAGAAAGAATACTCCGACGGCAATTGAAATTCCGGCAAGAATTACGGGAATATATGCTGCATTCATCTGTAATCCTCCCTGCGCGCACGCTTTATGAATACACGGCAGAGTGCAACGACGGCGAGGAAACCGATCATCACGTATATAAGGCACACATCGGCGAGATATCCCTCTCCGCCCATCACGGCAAGGTCCGCAATCGCAATCACCGCAAGTGTGTTGGTCATGTTCACCGCAATGATGCGGTCGCCGATTTTCGGACCGCATATACAACGTACAAGCGACAGAAGCATGCACACGCCGACGACTATGAGGAGACCGAGAAGTATGTAATATTCAAGCGTTTCGGGAGTCATATCCGAGCTTCCTTTCAATTTTCATGAGAAATTTCAAAACTACCCAGTCATCAAGTCCGTCCGCAAAAGATGATTCAAGACCGTGAACGGTGAAAACATCGCCGATGACCTCGACGGAGATCGTACCCGGAGTCAGTGTTATGGAATTTGCAAATACATTGCGGGCAAATTCTGTGACGAGCGGGAACCGGCGGGTCACGATGACCGATTCGGGATGCTTCGTGCCGCTGAAAATAACTTTCAAAACCGCGAGATTTGCTTTTATGACTTCCCGGAGCATCAGGAACAGGAACATCGGCGCGTACCATGCCAGGGATATGTATCTGAGTTCTTTTTTCGGTGTGATTCCGAAGAGCTTGTACATCAGAAAATATATCGCGGCTGAGATGAGCAGACCGAACAGGACGATCTCGGTCGTTATGCTGCCCATCATCATAAGCCAGAACAAAAACAGCAGTATGAACATGGCGCTACCCTTTTTAATCAATGAATTTCCTATTTATTATAGTGTTTATTTCAGTTATGTCAAGAGGTAAGAAGAGTATTTTTATTTGCGCGGCGATAAAGTATTTTTATTTTCGAAATGTTTTGCTTGACAAACGCGGCTCAGTCAGTATAATGGGTTCAAAGGAGTGTGATTAATAAAATGTCATATTACACAGCAAATAAAGAAGTTGAATTCATTTCCTGTCCTTCGAAGTATATTGCCGCAGAAGGTGCGTTAAGAGAAAACCGCGACCTGCTTCTCGGCAAAGCACCCATAAGCATAGAGGAGCTTGTTCCGCTTCCCGACGACAACAAGACCGATTACTACAACAGCCCGGTGTCCAACCCCGCTCTCACCGACGGCATGATCGATTACAGCGCGACATACACATCGCCTGCGTGGTTCCATTTCACAAGAGGTATCGACAGAACGGTGACCTTCCGTCTGGACAACCTTTCCGCTATCAATCGCTTTGAGGTTTGCTTCCTCCGCGACGAATCCATCGCCGTCCGTCCGCCCCGCAAGCTGTTTATTCTGCTTTCCGAAAACGGAAAGGATTGGGAAGTCGTCAGCCGCGATTCGCGTCTCACCTGCGTATTTGAAAAGGATATCGTCACCAAACGTATTGAACTTGAAGTTCCGCGTAAGGCGCTTTATGTCCGTTTCAAGTTCGATGTCGCCTGCCATGTCTGGTGCGGCAGACTTTCCGCCTACGGCTGCACTGAGATCCCGGAAAATGCAAAGGATATCGTCGCTTCCGAAGCCGAATCGGTCGCAAAGCAGACAATTTATAACAAATATCCCGATTATAACGCTTTACTCGGTGTTCACAATGTTCTCCTGTCCTATAACTGCCTTCCTAAGGACAGAGTCAAACACGGAGAGGGATTCATAACGGAGGAGCAGTATCTGCCCTACGTCGCATATCTTGATAAGGATATGAAGATAAAGGACACGATGTTCGATGCTTATCTCTATCTGCCCTATACTGCCTTCAACTATGCCGACAACGCGAAAACCGCCGAAGGCTGGCATTATTATATCGATAACTGCTTTGCAAAGGGCAGAAACCTTGAAGCTCTTGACAAAACCGTAGGCAGAGTCAAGGACGAGCTGAACCTTCCCGACTATAAAGTCCATGTGTTCTTCAGCCTTCTGTACACCTTTACGACATCAACCTCGTTCGGCGATCTTGACGGAAGCGGAAAGTGTCTCAACTTCACAAAGATCGAAGACAGAAAGACTGCGATCAAGTGGGCTGTTGAAGAATACATCCGCCGCTACAACGAAAAGCATACAAAGAACACTGTCCTCGGCGGTTTCTACTGGTTCGAGGAAAGCATCGCTTTCGCCGATGAGCATGAGCTTGACCTCATTGCCTATGCGCGTGACCTTGTACATTCTCACGGTATGAAGTTCTTCTGGATTCCGTGGTATCAGGCAGGCGGCTTTGCCGATTGGCAGGAAGTCGGCTTCGATATCGCGTGCATGCAGCCGAACTATGCCTTCAACGACAAGATCCCCGTTTCCCGTCTCTACGACAATGCGGATATCACAAAGAAGCTCGGTATGTGCGTTGAAATGGAATCGTTCCTCCACGGCGATGACCCTTTCCACATCAACAAATTCAAGGATTACATGGACTGCGGCGCAGAAACAGGATATATGCATTCAGTCAAGATGTATTATCAGGGCGGCGTGCCCGGCGACTTCTATAACGCCTGCCATTCATCCGATGCCGAGTGCCGCTCGCTTTACGACGACCTGCACCTTTACATCAAGGAAAAATACGTGTCCAGAAAAGACAGATAGTCGATGGATACGAAGATCGTAATAAAAAACACCGTATTGGAGGCTCATGTCCTCCTTTACGGTGCAACATTGCAAAAGCTCATATATAAAGACACAAACGTTGTCCTCGGTTATGAGACCGAGGCAGAATACCGGAAAAACGGCGGATATCTCGGTGCGACTGTCGGCAGATATGCAAACCGTATTGCCTGCGGTCGCTTTGAGATTGACGGCAGGGAATACAATGTCGGCTGTAACGAAAAGGGAAGAGGACATATTCACGGCGGTGTAGTCGGAATGGACAAGCGTATCTTCACACCTGTCGAGGTCAGACACGACAGCGTGAAGCTGGCGCTGCGACTCACCGACGGAGAAGAGGGCTACCCCGGCAATATGAACGTGACGGTGACATATTCGCTGCGCGGAAGTGCACTTTGTATCGCATACGACGCCGATTCCGATGCCGATACGGTTTTCAACCCGACAAATCATTCCTATTTCAACCTGAGCGGCGGCGGTACGATACTTGACCACGAGCTCATGATTGAGGCGGATGAATTCATTCCCGTTGATGAAAAACTGATACCTTTCGGGAAACCGGAATGTGTCGACGGCACACCGTTTGATTTCAGAAAATCAAAATCGGTCGGCAGAGATATAAATTCATCGCATCCGCAGCTTGAAATATGCGGCGGATATGACCATACGTTTGTGCTGTCGGGAAAAGCAAGGCTTTTTTCACCGGTGACCGGAATAAGCATGAGCTGCACCACAGATATGCCGGGGATCCAGATCTATTCCGGCAATTTTCTTCAGGAAACCGGCGGATACTACGGCAGAAACAGCGGTATCGCAATGGAAACCGGGTTTTATCCCGACACACCGAATCATCCGGCTTTCCCGCAGTGTACACTTCGCGGCGGCAGCACGTTCCGTTCGGTTACAGAATATAGATTCGGAGAATAATTATGCTTAAAAATGCCATTCACATCAAGGATTTTCCTTGCCATATGCAGGGCTTTGCCACCGATCTTGAAAAGGGAGCCATGTATTTTTCCTGCACTGACTATATAATCAAAACCGACCTTGAGGGAAATGAACTGAAGCGCGTAAGGGTCTTCGGCGGTCATCTCGGTGATATCTGCTTTTATGAAGGCAGAGTGTTCGGCACATTGCTCGGCACTCCGAAGCCCGGCGACCCGTGGAACGCATGGACAAGCTATGTTGTCGATATATTCGACGAGGAGCTGAACCTGCTCGATCAGAAGGAAATCAAATATATGACCGAAACGACAAATGGAGAAAACCCGTTCGGGCTCAACGGCATTGACGGTATAACCGTCGCTCACGGTCATGTTTTTATTGCCTGCAGTATCGAAACCGGTGAACAGTATGTCAACCAGGCGATACTGGAGCATACCCTTGACTTTGAGTTTGTGAAGCTCCACACATTTGAGGTGGGCAACACTCCCTTCGGTATCCAGAACCTTTCCTATGACCCGATGCTTGATTGCATGTGGATCACTGTTTACGGTCCGGACAAGTCGTATCAGGTCAAGGATTTCCTCTTTAAGGTGAAAATAGACATTTCGGGTTATACCGAGAAATACAAGATTTCCACCCCCTATGGCTTTCAGCCTCTTGACAACGGTCTTTATTACCTTTCCGAGCATCGGGGAAAATATCCGCACTGCGACGGTCTTGCGCATCTTTATCGTTATACCGGCAACGGATTCGAACTTGTCAACGACTGAAAACCGTTGCGGCGCAAGGAAAAATAAAATAATTTCATTATTTTTGAAAAAACGCTTGACAAAGCGTTTTTTTTGTGGTAGAATACAGACACTTTAGTAAAGTAAAGCGCTAAAGTGCTAAAGCACTAAAGCGAAAAATCAGGAGGATTCATCATGAAAAAGGTAATTACACTCATCATTGCGGCGCTCATGTGTCTCACGGCGCTCTGCGCATGCAGCAATACCGACTCAAAGCTCAATTTCGGCAAGGAGTTCGTGCCTGCCGGCTCACAGCTTGACGTACTCGTTCAGCTCAACGCAAAGAGCGTTGATGTCGGTATTATGGACAGCATCATGGCAAAGTACTACACCAGCCAGGACAGCAAATACGCTTCAGCCCTCACCGTTATCGACGGCGTAAAGCTCACCACCGAGCAGTACGGCATTGCGGCTCGTAAGGGCAGCGCACTCATTTATTACATCAATAATGCGCTTGTCGAGCTTTCCAAGGACGGCACACTCAAAACTCTTGCCGATAAATTCGGTATCGCAAGCGACCTCTGCATCGATGAAAGCTACACCGCTGCCGAACCCACCGACACATCCGACTGGGATTACATAAAGCAAAACGGCAAGCTCATCATCGGCTACACTCTCTTTGCTCCCATAGCATACGAGGACGGCTCCAATCTCACCGGCTTTGACGTTGAGCTTGCGCGCCTTGTCTGTGCAAAACTCGGAATCGAGCCCGAATTCGTCATCATCAACTGGAACACGAAAGAAAACTCCCTCAAGGGTAAGAGTATTGACTGTATTTGGAACGGACTTACGATCGATGACGACCGTAAGGCGGCGATGGAAATTTCCATTCCTTACCTCAACAACAATCAGGTCGCTGTCATACGTAAGGAGGATGCGGGCAAGTACAAGTCCACTGCCGATATGAAGGATGCCATTATCGCAGCCGAAAGCGGCTCTGCCGGTGAAGCCTGCGTCGTACCCTCAGAAGAATAATCAATTTCACGGACGTCAATCAAAATGTCATTTTCCGAAGTTACTCTGCAATTGCTCGGCGGCTTTGCATACACGCTGATAATATTTCTTGTCACCCTTGCTTTTTCCATCCCGCTCGGGTTGGTGGTGGCATTTGGTTCAATGTCGAAATTCAAACCCCTGCGTTATCTGACGAAGGGGTTTGTCTGGGTCATAAGAGGCACGCCTCTCATGCTTCAGATAATAGTGTTTTCATTCGGTCCCGGCCTTTGGCTCGATATACCGATACGCACCACCTTCCAGAAGCTCTTCATGGTATGCCTTGCTTTTGTCATCAACTACGCCTGCTATCTTTCCGAAATATACCGTGGCGGCATCGAAAGCATACCGAAAGGGCAATATGAAGCATGTCAGGTGCTTGGCATGACAAAAAAGCAGGCGTTTTACAAGGTGATCCTGCTTCAGGTCATCAAGCGTATCGTACCTCCCATCTCAAACGAGATAATCACTCTCGTCAAGGATACCTCGCTCGCAAGCGTCGCGATATCGGTCGATCTGATATTTGTCGCCGAAAAACTGGTCAATAAATACGTTATACTCTGGCCGCTGTTCTATGCCGGACTGTTCTATCTCATTTTCAACGGTCTGATCTCGTATTTACTCGGCAAGCTGGAGCGCAAACTCGATTATTTCAGGGCGTGAATCATGGCTGTACTATCTGTTAAAAATCTCAAAAAGAATTTCGGCAGCACCGAGGTGCTTAAGGGCGTCTCATTTGAGCTTGAAAAGGGGCAGGTGCTCTCCGTTGTCGGTTCATCCGGCGGCGGCAAGACAACGCTTCTGCGTTGCCTTAATTTCCTTGAAACGCCCGACAGCGGCGAGATCTGCGTAAACGGCGAAACGGTTTTCAGCTGTGACGGCAAGGAGCCGCCGATAATAGCTTCCGATGTGCAGAAGAGCTTCGGACTTGTGTTTCAGCAGTTCAATCTGTTCCCGCAATATACGGCATTTGAAAATATCTGCCTCGCGCCGAAGCTGCATGCGGCATCCCGCCCCGATTTCAAGGAGCGCAGGAAGGAAATATATGCGGAGATAGAAGAGAATGCGACAAAGCTCCTCGCAAAGACAGGACTTTCCGAAAAAGCGCATTCGTATCCCTGCGAGCTTTCCGGCGGACAGCAGCAACGTGTCGCCATTGCACGCGCGCTTGCGCTTTCGCCGCTGATACTCTGCTTTGACGAGCCGACCTCGGCGCTTGACCCCGAGCTTACCGGCGAGGTTCTCAAGGTCATACGCGCATTAAAGGATTCCGACCGCACAATGATCGTCGTCACTCATGAAATGGAATTTGCCCGCAATGTATCCGATGTGGTGATATATATGGCTGACGGGCATATTGAGGAGTTCGGAACACCCGAGCAGGTGTTTGACGCGCCGAAAAGCGAAAAAACCAAAGCATTTTTATCAAAATAAGCGTTACATTCTCTC
>FR892218.1:4482-9963 GCA_000433115.1 Ruminococcus sp. CAG:382 | reverse complement strand
CATTCTCTCCAAAAAACGCGAAGAAGCAGCGGCTGTTGACCCGGCCACTGCTTTTTTCGTAAAGTTATGCGCTTTTGACTATTGACCCCAAAAGTACGATTTGATATAATTAATGCATAATAATTCAAAAAGAGGATCAAAACCATGTCAGAAACAGCGAAAAAGAAATCGCCGGGCAGAATAGTGTTGACTGTAGGCTGCGTCATTGTCGGCGTCGTTTTGCTCATTCTTCTTGCGGCGCGTCTGTATTTCCGCATTCCGGTCCATGAGTATTACGCAAATTCCGAAAAAACATTTGTGATTCCGGGGCTTTCGGACGGAATGATCGTCCAGGGGCTTGCGTATGATTCCGGTTCCGATTGGTTTTATGTCACCGGCTACCGCTCCGACGGAAAAGCATCACAGGTCGGCATTGTGTCAAAGCAAAGCGGCAATGAAGTGAAAAGACTGTCACTTGCCGATAAGGACGGCAGCGCGTATACCGGTCATGTCGGCGGCATCACCGTGAGCGGCAGTTATGTATACGTTGCAGGCAGTAAGGGACTTGTCGTGTATTCGCGTGACGATTTCGAAAAGGCGAACGACGGCGACAGCGTGAAGTCGCTCGGAATTTTCTCGACCGTAACGGATAACGATAAGCTTGGCGTCGCGTATACACACGCGCAGGACGGAATGATATATGTCGGCGAGTTTTACCGCGAGGCAAATTACCCCACTCCCGACAGCCATAAATACAAAACCGCCGCAGGCGACAGCAATACCGCGCTTATACTTGCGTATAAACTCGATGCCGATGCCGAATTCGGCATTTCACCTCAGATAGAAGCGGCATATTCCACGACCGGGCTTGTTCAGGGAATGTGCTTTGACGGCAACGGGCGTTTCTGCCTCTCAACATCATACGGTCCCGCGTTTTCGCATATTTATGTCTATAATAATCCGAAGCGGGAGGGGAATATAGATGTTCTCGGTCAGAACGTCCCGCTTTATGCACTTGATTCTTCCTGCCTTGCTCACGATATAAAGATCGCTCCCATGTCGGAAGAGATCGTGTTCGTTGACGGAAAGCTGTATACCATGTGCGAATCCGCCAGCAACAAATACATCTTCGGAAAATTCACCTCGGCAAAATACTGCTATGCAACAGACCTTACCGAATACGAAAAGTAAAGCATAATCAAAAGCAGCGTTTCTTCCGCTTTTTACGGCGGGAACGCTGCTTATGTTTTTGATATTTGATTTTAACCTCAGGCAGTATTTATATTCTCGTCGCCTTCCAGACCACTGCCGAATGTGCGGGCACGATGATATCGGTGCCGCATTCGAATTCGCCGAGCTCCTTGTGGTTTATCACGTCGCGTATTCTGACACGGTCTGTGACCTCCCATCCGCAGTATTCCCATGAGAGGATCATGCGCTTGGGCACATCCCAGTCGTTTATAAGGCAGAATGCGATGTCGCCGCCGTAAAGCGGCTTGGCAAGGATGAAATCATCGTTGCTCATAGGCGGAAGAGTGAATGCCTGAATGCCGAGGTCATCCTGGTTTATCGCAATAAGCTCCTTGTTGAGAAGTATCTCGGCAATCTCGGGGGTGGTGTTCCTGACATCGTGTCCCATAAGCAGGGGTGCTGAAAGCATGCACCAAATCGCAAAATGCGCGCTGTATTCGTTCAGAGTACAGCCTCCGCCGATGCCGCCGACAAAGCCCTTGCCGTCAAGCCCTACAACCATCATATCCGGGTCGTTCCAGCCGCACGGACCGCTGTATCCGCCGACGGAAAGCGCGTTTTTCGCGACTTTTACAATCGAATCCCAGCTGTCGGTGATGTCGCCGGAAAGACGCCACATTGATGCGCCGGTGGAGCGTATCCAGGGAGTTATCGTCGTACTGCCGTAGCAGGCGGCAAGCATGATGTCCCTGCCGCTTTCACGTAACGCCTGCCCCATACGTCTGAACAGATTTTCGATGTTGCAGCCCGGTGCAATATATCCGAAGTCGTATTTCAGAACGTCAACGCCCCACTTTGCAAAGGTCGCAGCGTCATGGCGTTCATGCCCGTAGCTTCCGCAGCAGTTTGCATATGTCATGACTCCCGCACCGGCATAAAGACCGAATTTCATTCCGCGCTCGTGAATATAGTCACCGAGCGCCTTCATTCCGGAGGGGAAGCGTTCGGGGTTGGGCTGGAGATCGCCGTTTTCGTCGCGCTTTTGCAAAAGCCACGCATCGTCCACCTGAACGATGTTGTATCCTGCGTCGCGGAAGCCTTTTTCAACCATCGCGTCGGCTGTTTCGCGTACCACCTGTTCATTGATATCGGCATAGCCGAAATAGTTCCATGCGTTCCACCCCATGGGCGGCTTCTGTGCAAAAATCATTTTGTTTCTCCTTCTGTTTTGTCTTTCTTGGACTCATCCGCAGCTTTTTCTTTTTCGTCGGGTCTGGGATCTGAGGAAACATCGATTTCGTAATAGCTTTCGGTGAAGAAGCGGTATGACGGCTTTTCACCTTTTTTCTTTGAAATGACAAGATATACGGTGAGCAGGACAATACCTCCGAGAGTGACGAGCGCACCGACCTTGAGTCCGGGTGTTTCATATCTGAATTCGATTTCGTTGTATCCGCTCTCGCATTCGACAGCCATGAAGCCGTAGGTGACGCGCAGAACATCTTTCTTTTCGCCGTTTACGTATGCGCTCCAGCCGAGATCATACGGCACGCTGAACAGCACCACGTTCTTCGAATCAAGTGTTGTCGTTGCGGTGAAGCTGTGGCTGTCGTATTCAAACGTGTCGCAGCAATCGTCGCGGCGCTCAGTAAGCGCGGCTTCAAACGATTTCTGATTTGCGCTGACACGATGCACCTTGTTTTCACCCTCTGCGATTTCCGTGTCGGGATCAACCGCTTCGGTCATAAATGACGCATAGTAGTCGTGCATCTCATCGGGCACGATGAGGTATTTGACCAGCAGTATATGCCTGTTGCCCTTGCTTATTTTGTTGTATTCGCTTTCCGTCATGAAATAATCATACGAAAAGCCCATATCGAGACAGTTCTCATCTTTGAAGATGGTATAGCCTGCCTGTTCGTCGTATTTTTCGAAGTTATAGCCCTTTTCATGACCGTAGTGCTTGCTTGCGGAACCGGTACGTATGAATGAATACTTTACCGAGAGGAAGGGGCGCAGACCGTAGTATTTGTAATCGTTGCGGCTGCCGACGGCGCGTCCGTCGGCAACGCCGTTTTTGGAATCATAAAACTCCATGATGGAGGGCGGCACGACGGTATGAAAGCATTCCACAGACGGTATCTCCCATGAAATGCCGAGGTTGTCGTATACGTTTGTGTAAACACCGCTCTTGCGGAAGAAGTCGATGCGGTAGAAGCTGTCGTCATGCAGGTCGACTTCACCGTTTATTGCTTCTTTGACTATTGTCTTGGTGTTTGACGAATGGTTCTTGCCGCAGGTGATGTGGACGACGGAATAGAGCACAATAACGCCGCAGCAGGCAAGTGTCAGCACACGTGCAAACGCGGGTGTTTTGCGGTAGCGCTTGATGATGTAAAAAAGCAGTGCGAGCGAACCGAGAGCGATGACGACCGAGATCCAGAGTCTTCCCGAAAACGGCTCTCTGCCGAGGGAATATGTGGTTTCCGTCCGTTCGTCGTTCAGGTGCCACATAAGTCCGCAATAGAAGGTCACGGCGGTGATTACTCCGGCGCTGACAAGCGTTGCTCCCTTGAAACTCACTTTGTCGTCATCGAGCGCGGCGATCGTTGCCACAACGAGAAGCATTATGAGCATATATATCCAACGCGCGTAATACGAGCTGTTGAGCATGAAGAATGTCGAATTGAGAAGCGGCACGAATGCGAAAATCACAAAGCAGGGTATCATGTATGTGAAAACGCTCTTTTTGCGTGCGTGCATGAAGGCGAATGCGCCGGTCATGCCGAACAGAGGAACCCATGCGGCATTTGATGCCCAGCGTGTTTCGTGACCGTAAAAGAAATTGACTCTTGACGGAATGTCGGGCGGAAAGAAGAGCGATTGCAGGATATGACCGTAGCGCTCGGTGTAAATACTGCCGTTCTTATACCAAAAGAACATCTTTATACCGGAATAAAACGAGCCGAGACGGGTGTTGCCGATAAGTCCGAAAATTGCGGGCAGGAACAGCAGCGACGCGATTGCGACGCCGCACACAGCCTCAAACGCGAGGTTGAAGAATCGCTTGCCCGTAATTTTGAAGGTCCGTGTCGCACAGCGGAACAGGAAGTAGACGATGCAGAATACGACCTGACCGCAGAACATGAAGTAGTTGCACATGCAATTCAGCGCGACCGCAATGCAAAAAAGCCCTTTGCGGTCATTCTGAACAAGCTCCTCCATGCCAAGAAGCAGGAGAGGGAACAGCGCGACGACTTCGTGGAACTGGTTGAAGAAAATATTATAAATCTGGAACCCGGAAAAAGCGTAAAGCAGTGCGCCGAGAACGGCATAGCTTTTGTTTTTTACAAAGCGCTGGAGATAGGCATATGCGAGTACCGCCGCAACCGCGAACTTGAGTACATATATCGGCGCCATAAGATACGGAGCCCAGCTTGCGGGGAACAGGCACATGATCCAGAAAAACGGACTGCCGAGAAGGTAGTACGAATAGCTGCCGATGAAATTGGAGCCGAGGTCGGTGTTCCAGTCCCAGCCGAAGTTGCCCTCGTGAACCATACGCACACAATGCTCATAGAAGGGAAGCTGCTGGACGTTGTAGTCGCCGTAATAGAAGAATATCGGTTCACCTGTACGTATCCATTCCACAATGACGAACGGGAAAATTATCAGTGAGGCAAGTATCAGCGATGTGAAAAATGTTCGCTTGTAATAGAAATACTTGTCCTTGATGACACTTGGATCATCGTTGAACATCAGGTCGACAAGTTTCATGATCTAATTCCTTTGCTTTTGATAAACTGTATATTAGTCGTTGTAATAAAATAATACACTTAATTTGAACTTTTGTCAAGAGAATATTCTGTTGCCGACTGCGCATAATATGAACCGTAAGGAGTGATCTGATGAAAGCAAGCACAAAGGTATACATCGTTTTTATCGCCGTAACGCTTGCCGTGGGCGCGCTTGCAGCGGCACTCACGATGGGCTCAATGGAGGACTACGGCAATCTTCCGAAGCCGTCTTTCGCGCCTCCCGGTTGGCTTTTTCCGATCGTCTGGACCATATTGTATGTCCTTATGGCTGTTGCGGCTGCACGCGTGTGGATGAGCGGCTCTGAATACCGGGACAAGGCGATAATACTCTATGCGGTTCAGCTCACGGTCAATTTTTTCTGGACAATCATATTTTTCAATTTCAAGGCATACACCTTCGCATTCGTTTGGCTGCTTCTGCTGCTCGCCCTTGTCATAGCTGCGGCGGTGCTGTTTGCAAAGTCAGACAAAGCGGCGGGCTGGCTGCTTGCGC
>FR892218.1:0-4433 GCA_000433115.1 Ruminococcus sp. CAG:382 | reverse complement strand
TTGCCGGTATCCTGAACCTCGTCATTGCACTCAACGCCTGAAAGCGACTGCGGTGTAACGGTTTTCGGGAATCACAAAAAAATATCGCGGGAATTTCGAAAAAAATCGAAAAAAGTGTTGACAAAACGAAGACGTTGTGCTATAATACACATCGTCGCCGATACGGAACAACATCGTGAGTCGGCTGCATCAGTCGCTGGTGTGGCTCAATGGCAGAGCAGCTGATTTGTAATCAGCAGGTTGGGGGTTCGACTCCCTTCACCAGCTCCACCCGTTTTTGATAAGCGTTTCATTTCCGTGACGCTTAGCGACAAACGAATAAGGGGGAATTCCCGAGCGGCCAAAGGGGGCAGACTGTAAATCTGTTGTCTTCGACTTCGGTGGTCCGAATCCACCTTCCCCCACCAAAAATCTTTCCGAACCATCTTCGGGAAGATTTTTACTTATTATCCCCTGATTTTTCATTTATACGGCGTTAGCTTTGGCAGAGTGTTACGAAACTCGCCGGCTTTTTGCCCGGGATTTGGAGGCGCAGTGAACTACACAAGAAGAGTTTTGGAAAGAGCACGCAAAGAAAAGGGTATATATCATATCACGGTTGTGAAAAACGGTATATCCGTTACGGAAAGCATTACACCCGCTAACAAGACAAACAACTGCTATTCCGTCGCCAAGGCGTTCACTGTGACAGCGCTCGGAATGTTGTATGATGACGGGCTTTTATCGCCTGATGAAAAACCGATCGATATTTTCCGGAATCAACTGCCCGACAGGATCGACCCGAAATGGGAGCAGATAACGCTTGATCATGTTATTCGCCACCGTTGGGGAATCGGATGCGGTTTTCTTGACATTGACTCGGAGGATGTCAACGCATTTGAGAAAAAATACGGTACCCGAAATGATTTTTTGAAAATCGTGTTTTCGACTGATCTGCCCAATACTTCCGGTGATGAAGACGCCAACGGATTCGTGTACAGCGACGCTGCGTATTATCTTCTTTCTCGGGTAGTTTCGGAAAAAACGGGCAAAACGCTTTTTGACTTTATGCGGGAGCGGCTGTTTGTACCATGTGCATTTCAGGAATTTGCATGGAGCGCCTGCCCGATGGGATATTCAATGGGTGCTACCGGGCTTTATATCCGCACTCCGGATATGGCAAAGCTCGGGCGAATCTATTTAAACGGCGGCGTTTTCGACGGCAAACGGTACATTTCAAAAGAGTGGTGCGATATTGTCTTTGAACGCGGATATGAATTGAAAGAAACAGCGCCCGGATGCTACGCGAAGGGCGGTATGTGCGGACAGATGCTTTTTGTTGACAGGAACAGAAACGCAGTTGTTGCATGGCAGGGATTCGATAATGACGGATATTCCAAAAGAATGCTTCGCTTTATAACCGAATCGTATTGACCGAAGAAGAGCGTATGCCTGCATAGCCTCATATATCATAACAATATATAAAAAAGCAAGCCCGCGCACGGGCTTGTTTTTTTTATCAATAATATTTGTATTTGCTTCTGTTTTTGACGATAAATATTGTTGTGAGAACAAGGCAGCAGAATTCCGCCACAATGATCGCGAACCAAATACCGTCGAGGTCGAAGAATATCGGAAGGAGCATGACGCTTGACGCCTGGAAGAGAAGCGTTCGCAGGAACGAAATGACCGCCGAAACAAGACCGTTGTTGAGTGCGGTGAAGAACGCCGATCCGAATATATTGAAACCGGTGAAGATGAATGCGCAGGAATAAATAACAAGTCCGCGCTGGGTCAGCTCGGTCAGTTCGGGGTTGTAGCCCACGAATATCGACGCAAGCTCAGGAGAGAGCAGTATCGCCAGAGCTGTGATGATCACACCGGATGAGCCGATTACAACAAGGCTCTTTCTGAACAGATTTTTAAGCTCCGGGTGATTACCCGCGCCGTAGTGATAGCCGACGATCGGCGCAACACCGATCGAGTAACCGATGAATACCGCCACGAAAATGAAGTTGACATACATGATTACGCCGTATGCTGCGACACCTGAATTGCCGACGTACTTCATCAGCTGGAAGTTGTAAAGCATATTCACGATTGACGCCGAGATGCTCGACATCATTTCCGACGAGCCGTTGGCACATGCCTGTCCGAGAGCCCTGAAATCGAATACCGGCTTGACGAGACGGAGCTGACTGCTGTTCGGACGCAGGAAATATATCAACGGGATGATACCGCCGACAATCTGGCTTATCGTTGTCGCGATCGCCGCACCGGCGACGCCCCATTCAAAGATCGCCATGAACAGCCAGTCAAGGAACATATTCGTGACGCCTGCCGCGACAGTGACCGCAAGTCCGAGCTTGGGCTTTTCGGCTGTGATGAGGAAGCTCTGGAACACATTCTGGAGCATGAATGAAGCTGTGCCGACAAGAATGATGCTGCCGTATGTAACACAGTCCTCAAGCATTTCGTCTTCGGCGCCGAACAGAATGGAGACCGGACGTATGAGGAACAGCCCAACCACACCGACAACGACACCGATGATTATCGTGACGACGATGAGCATTGAAAACAGCTCGTTTGCGCGCTTGTCTTTGCCTTCGCCGAAGGTTTTTGCGACAAGTGCCGTACCGCCGGTACCCAGCATAAATCCGATACCGCCGAACACCATGACAAGCGGCATGACGAGGTTTACCGCAGCAAACGGCGTTTGACCGACAAAGTTCGACACAAAAATACCGTCCACAACACCGTATATGGACGTGAATATCATCATTATTATTGACGGAAATACGAATCGCATCAGCTTTCCGTATGTAAAGTGCTCTGATAATCGGATTTTCATTTTTCCTCCTGAAAACAACATGAATTTGAGAGGTGACTGTACTATTCTATCAGTTATTTTCATAAAGTCAAGCCCTGTACCGAAAAGATAGCAATTTCAACAAAACATTGATTATATCGGCAAAATACAAAGCAGTCACGCACAAATCGTGGTGCGTGACTGCTTGTGAAAATCAGAATATGCTTGAAACGACAGTGAGTATCAGCAGAAAAGCGAAAGAAAACGCCGAATAGAGCAGAACATATTTGCCGCCTCCGCCCTTGTTGTGTGCGACGTACATTCTGAATGTTATCAGGCTGGCAAGCGACGCGATGAGCGTTCCTGTGCCGCCGATATTGACGCCGATAAGCAAGTCGCGGTAGTTTCCCGTGAACTGAGAAAGGAGTACAGCCGACGGTACGTTGCTTATCACCTGACAGGACAGAACGGATGTAAGAAGTGTGTTTTTCTCAAGCAGCGCCGAAAAAAACGCACTCACGGCAGGTATACGCGCCATGTTCCCCGAAAACACAAAAAACGCGGCAAAGGTCATCAGAAGGAACCAGTCGACCTTGAGAAGCGATTTTCTGTCGGAAAACAATACGGCGACGAACACGACCGGCAATATGATATAATACGGGATTAAGCGGAACACCATGACCACCGTAAGCGCAAACAACGCAAGATAAAACGCCGTTTTGCCCCGCGGCAGTGCTTTTTCGCTGTCTGTGACCGCAATATGCTCTCCAGGGAAAAACAGACAACAGACAGTCACAAGTGCGATAGAGACGGCAAACGGCAGCGCCATGATGCTGATGAACTCGCCGTCCGGTATGTTGAATTTCGAATACAGATATAGGTTCTGCGGGTTGCCGAACGGCGTCAGCATACCGCCGAGATTTGCGGCGATTGTCTGGAGTATAAACACATACGCCATGTATTTCTTCTTGTCCGAGCTGTCGAGGACAAAATATCCGAGCGGAAGAAATGTGAGAAGCGCCATGTCGTTTGCAATGAACATCGAGCCGATAAAGGTGATGTAAACAAGGAGCAGTGTTGCAATACGCAGATTTCCGGCACGGATTATAATTTTTCCCGCGATATAACCGAAGAATCCGATGCTTTTCAGTGCGTTTACGACTGCCAGCGTGCAAAACAGGCAGGCAAGCGTTTTGAAGTCGAAATAGCCGATGTACTTTTCATCGGGCGGAATAATGAACATCGTGAGCAGAGCCGCTGTCAGAGCAACGAAGAATACGACGTTGTTCTTTATGATCACTGCAAGCAGCGAAAGCTCTTTTTTGATTTTCGCAGTCACTTTTTCGCCTTCCTAACCGAAACCTCGCCGGCAGAAAGAAAGTCTCTGCCGCCGCATTCATACAATACTTCAAGTCTGCATTCGCCGTCGATGCCGACGACCTTCGCCGGTACAGACGATTCTCCCCTTATGACGTTCACATCACAGCCGTCAAGCCATGAGCGTGAGCGGTATTCTTCAATAACTTCGCTTTTCACCGGAAGGCGGCACAGCGATGCCACATTATCGATTATCGCGGCGGTCAGACGGGAACGCATTTCGGGCAGCGGTGATGTGAAAACACTGCCCGCAACGTCCGAAATGCCT
>FR892217.1:17062-24547 GCA_000433115.1 Ruminococcus sp. CAG:382 | reverse complement strand
GCCGCTTGCTTTTATTCATTGTCTTGCCGGATCAATATTTTTACGCGTTTTCCTGATTTTCAAGAACCTCGAACTTATATCCGACGCCCCAGACGGTCTTGAGCGACCATTTGTCACTCGCGCCCTCCAGCTTTTCGCGAAGACGCTTGATGTGAACGTCGACGGTGCGGCTGTCTCCGAGATAGTCGAAGCCCCAGACCTTGTCAAGAAGCTGATCGCGGGTGAAAACGCGGTTGTAATTTGCCGCGAGGAAATAGAGCAGAACAAGCTCCTTCGGAGGCAGATCGACGACCTTGCCGCCGATCTTCAGCTCATACTTCTGAAGCGAAATTTCAAGGTTATCGAACTTGATCATTTCGCCGTCGGAGGAGTCGTGCATTGCATATCTTCTGAGAACGGCTTTGATACGTGCGAATACCTCTTTCATGTCAAGCGGCTTGACGATGAAGTCGTCGGCGCCGAGCTCAAGCCCCAGCACCTTGTCGATCGTTTCGCCCTTTGCGGTAATCATTATGATCGGCTTCTGTGAATGCTCGCGTATCTCGCGGCAGACCTGCCAGCCGTCTTTTTTCGGCATCATGATGTCAAGCAGAACGATATCGGGCTCATACATTTTGAAAACCGTCATGCCCTCAACGCCGTCGTTTGCGGTCTTGACCTCATAGCCTTCCTTTTCAAGGTACATTTTAAGCAGGTCGCAGATATTTGTATCATCATCAACAACAAGTACTTTAGTCATCGTTATTCAATCCTCCGTGTTGCTTATTGAGTTAATCATTTGATTTTAATCGTCGTATTTATCCGACGACAGTATAATACCATAATAATTCTGCTTTGTCAATAGTATTCCGCAAAATATTTTTAGCGGTTATAAATTTCTATTAAATTTTTAGTGCCGCAAAAGATGTATTAAAGTTTCATATTGCAATCGCCGTGCCTTGTGATATAATATTGTATTATAATATAAAAGCTCAGAAGAAGGAAAAAATACATGAAACTCGGAATCGTCGGACTCCCCAACGTAGGCAAAAGTACGCTTTTCAACGCGCTCACAAAGGCAGGCGCGGAGGCGGCAAACTACGCTTTCTGCACCATCGACCCGAACGTCGGTGTCGTTGCCGTGCCCGACAAGCGCCTTGACGCGCTTGCGGAAATATACCATCCCGAAAAATACACCCCCGCGACGATCGAATTCGTCGATATAGCGGGACTCGTCAAAGGTGCATCGCAGGGCGAAGGACTCGGCAACAAGTTCCTTTCGCACATCCGCGAAGTCGACGCGATACTTCACGTCGTGCGCTGCTTTGAAAACCCGGATGTCATCCATGTCGAAAACAGCGTCGATCCCGTCCGCGATGTAGACACGATAAACACGGAGCTGATTCTCGCCGATGTCGAGGTGCTCGAACGCCGCATCGACCGTGTGAAAAAGCAGATGAAGGGCGACAGCAGCCTTTCCCGCGAGCTTGAAGTTCTTGAAAAGGTGAATTCCGCACTCAATGAAGGCAAATGCGCCCGCGAGGTGGAGCTTGAACCGGATGAGGCTGCATTCCTGAAGGACGCGACGCTCCTCACAGCCAAGCCCGTCATATACGTCGCAAACGTCGCCGAGGACGACCTGAAGCGTCCCGCACGTGAAAACAAATACTACGCCGCGCTTGAAGACCGTGCAAAAGCCGAAGGCGCGGGCATAATCGCCGTTTCCGCGCAGATCGAAGCCGAGCTTGCCGAGCTTGCCGACGACGAACGCGAAATGTACCTTGCCGATATGTTCGAAGGCATGGGTCTTGAAGACACCGGTCTTTCAAAGCTCATCCGCGAATCATACAGCCTGCTGGGACTCATTTCATTCCTCACCGCCGGACCCAAGGAGGTCAGGGCATGGACGATAAAGAAAGGCACAAAAGCGCCCGGCGCCGCAGGAAAGATCCACACCGATTTCGAACGCGGCTTCATCCGTGCCGAGGTGGTTTCATTTGACGATCTCATTGCAAAGGGCAGCTTCAACGCCGCAAAGGAAGCCGGGCTCGTAAGAAGCGAAGGCAAGGAATACGTCATGAAAGACGGCGACGTCGTACTGTTCAGATTCAACGTCTGATAACGGGAGCATGAATTTATGAAAGACGGATTTGTAAAAGTTGCGGTCGGCACACCGAAGATACGTGTCGCCGACTGCGTATATAACGCCGAAGCCATTAGCTCAATGATACGTGAAGCGGAGCAAAACGGAGCGAAAATGCTTGCCCTGCCCGAGCTTTGCGTAACCGGCTACACCTGCGGCGACCTGTTCTGCAGCGATTCGCTGCTTGACGCAGCCGAAGACGCGCTCGTCACCGCAGCCGAAAACACGGGTGACCTGCTTGCCCTTGTCGGCGCACCGGTACGCTTCGGCAACAGGCTCTATTCCTGCGCCGTTGCCATGAACCGGGGAAAAATCATCGCGGTGGTGCCGAAAATATTCATACCGAACTACTGCGAATTCTACGAAGCACGTCATTTCTCGTCCGGCGAAGGCATAGACGGCGAAGTCACGATAGGCGGCGAAACAGTGCCTTTCGGCGCAAAGACCGTGTTTGAATGCCGTGCTATGCCGTCGTTCGCCGTCGGCGTCGAGATCTGTGAGGATCTCTGGTCATATCTTCCGCCGTCAACAAACCTTGCGGCAGCCGGCGCAACAGTCATCGCAAACCTTTCGGCATCCGACGAGATTGCCTCAAAGGCGGATTTCCGCCGCCGTCTCGTGGAAATGCAGTCGTCCCGCCTCATGTGCTGCTATGCATACGCAGACGCCGGCGAGGGCGAATCGACGACCGACCTTGTTTTCGCAGGTCACGACCTGATCGCCGAAAACGGCAGCATCCTTGCCGAAAGCAGATTTGAAAACAGAATCATATATACCGAAGCCGATGTTCTGTACTGCACCCGTGAGCGCCGCCACATAACGACGTTCCCGCAGCGCCCCGAGGGATACAGACGCATCATGTTTGAAGTAACAAAGGTCGAGACCGTGCTGACGCGCACCTACCGCAAAACGCCGTTTGTTCCCGGCGACCCCGCAAGGCGCAGCAGAAGATGTGAAGAAATAATAACCATACAGGCACTCGGGCTCAAAAAACGCGTGGAGCACACAAACGCGAAAAGCCTTGTCATAGGGCTGTCGGGCGGGCTCGATTCGACTCTTGCCCTCCTCATTTCCGTCCGCGTCATGGATATGCTTGGCCGTCCGCGCACCGACGTTCTCGGTGTGACAATGCCCTGCTTCGGCACAACGAAGCGCACCCGCAGCAATGCGGAGCTGCTTGCCGAAAGGCTGGGCATCTCCTTCCGCACGGTGGATATAACCGCCGCCGTGACACAGCATTTCGCCGATATTTCGCACGATATGGAAAATCACAATGTCGTTTTCGAAAACGGTCAGGCGCGTGAGCGCACACAGGTCATAATGGATATCGCAAACGAAAACGGCGGACTCGTCGTCGGCACGGGCGATCTTTCGGAAAGCGCACTCGGCTGGTCTACTTATAACGGCGACCATATGTCGATGTACGGCGTGAACGCCTCCATCCCCAAGACACTCGTGCGTTATCTTGTCGGCTATTTCGCCGACGAGACCGACGACCCCGCACTCGCTTCCACCCTCCGCGACATACTCGCCACCCCCGTAAGTCCCGAGCTTCTTCCCGCAAAGGACGGCGAGATCTCGCAGAAAACGGAGGAACTTGTCGGACCTTATGAGCTTCACGATTTCTTTATATATTATTTCGTCCGCCGCGGTTTTTCAGCCGAAAAGCTGCGCCGCATCGCCCTGCTCACCTTTGACGGCACATACGACGCAGAGACGGTCGACAAGTGGCTGAACGTGTTCATGCGCCGCTTCTTTGCACAGCAGTTCAAACGCTCATGTATGCCCGACGGCCCCAAGGTCGGTTCCGTTTCCCTCTCTCCGAGAGGCGACTGGAGAATGCCCTCCGACGCCGTAAATTCCGCTTTCCGCCCGGAATAAGCCATACTGTCCGCCTTGCCGCAAAGCCCGGCAGCCGCAAAACGGTAATATGCGGTTTTTTCGGAACCCGTACCGCAAAAAAATCCGATATGCTTCCGATATGCTATTGCTTTTTGCAAAAAAACACGTATAATATGTCGTCGGCAGATATACTCCGCCGTCATGATCATCGGGAGGTGTTTTCCAATGAAAAAACAGATATTATTCTTCCTTGCTTCAGCCCTTCTCTGTGTTTTCCTTCTCTCTTCGTGCGATACCGGAGACGAGATATACAGCAACATCACGGCTGACAGCAACGCATACGGTGCCGGCGTGCAGACGATACGTATAACTGCGTCCGACCTGAACGGCGACGAACCGACCGCCAGCTTCAGATCGGGAATTTCCGCGGCTGACATCGTCCTCGGCGACGCGCTTGAGGGCAAAACCGTCTCAAAGGTCACATATATAAGCAATTCGGCAATAGAAATCGAGCTTTCCGGCTCCGCAAAAGCAAAGGGCAGCGACACCGCGCTCGGCTCGATCACCGTAAAGCACAGCGGACTTGAAAGCGACGGCAGCTCCGTCTGCCACGTACACGTTCTTGCACCCGAAATCAGATGCGAAAGCGTCATGTCCGCCAAAGCCGCAAAGGACGGCAAAACCACCTGCAAAATAACCGCGACCCTTCGTCTCATCGGAGGCGAATTCACCCCCGACGCAGCCGGAAGCATCCGTCTTGCCGACGGCGTCGAAGGAACGCTCACCGCAAAAAGGGACGGCGACGACGTGATCTTGATCGAAATCACCGACGCCACCGAAGCATCGCCCGTAATCGTCGTCGGTGCGGACGCGACTCCTTTTGCAGAGGAAGTCACCTTTGCCGTATCCGCCTTTTCCGGCGCAAAATTCGAATAAGCTTTTCGTACAGCGCTTTGGTCGGTCGCCGTCGGGGCTGCTCAACCGCGGCAAGAACAGCGAAGCAGCGTAAGCAGTATCACGCCCGAAAAAAGGCATCGAAGTCCCCGGAAATCACTTCGAAAAACCTTCGAAAAACCGACAAACACCGCGAAAACACATAAAAAAACCGCCGTTGCACACGCAAAAACGCGTTGCAACGGCAACATTTTTTATTTCGGTTTACTGTTTTTTGCCTCCGGACTTTTCGTCGCTCCTTCGTCGTTTTTGCTTTTTCCGGAGCTTCGGACGCGAAAAACGCGTCCGTTTTTCTTTTTTTGCGCCTCCTTTTACACACAATTTTTTTGCATATTCTTTATTAATATTTTATGCCGTGACCCGGTTTGCTTTATTCGTTATTCGCTTTCGGGATTCTTCCCGCACGGCTCGGGAATCTTCTGGATCAGCCCGATAAGCTGCCCCGAAATGACAACGGTGAACAGCGAATACAGCAGCTTGAGCGGCGGAATATATGTCAGCGAAAGCACCAGCACAATCAGATCGCTGATGAGATACAGCCATTCGAGCTTCAGATGCGTGACGTGCGCAAGGCTCATGGCAAGGGCATCGTCGCCGCCGGGAGCACCTCCGGCTCTTACCGCAAGCCCGACACCGACGCCCACAAAAAGCGCGCCGACGACCGAACAGGCAAACTGATTTTGCGTAAGATGAGGGAAAAGCGGTCCGATTTTTTCGAAAATCGCATAAAAAACGGAAAATCCGCCGCCCGCAACAGCCGAATAGCAGATAAACTCCTTTCCGAGGAGCTTCCAGCCCAGTGCATAGCAGGCGACGTTCATCACGACCGACGAAACCGACGGGGATATCCCGAACCAGTTATGCAAAAGCAATGTCAGCCCCAGCACTCCGCCCTCCGTCACACCCGAAAACGAGTGGATGTTGAAGAGTCCGAAGGCGAGGATGGCACTGCCGACCAGTGCGGTTATGATGTTTTTTGGTTTGAGTTTTGGTATAATACATCGCATAATATCGTTATTATACCATATGCGCCGAGGGAAGTCAAGGCGCGACTCCCGTTCTTCCCGTCTTTGCCTCTCCGTTTTCATAGCAAAGCAGAACGTTTTTCTCCTTTTTCCCCGAAAGCAGAATCTCCGCCGCAGCGTCGCCGCAGTCCCGTCTTACCATTGCGCAGAGCGCTCTTGCCGTCGCATCCGGCTTGGCTGCCGATTCGCGGACATGATCTTCATACGTCACGTCAACGGCAAATTCACCGTCAAAGCCCGCAGAAAAGGCAGCGGCTTCCTTCAGCGCGATATCCGCCAGAATATCGGGAGAAAGGGGAGCAAACACGACTGTCTCGTCAACGCGGTCGGCAAGCCCGACGGGCAGCTTCTGCATTGACGGCGAGGTATTCCCGAAACCCGTCACGGGGGTATAGCCGCCGTTTGTCACGGTTATCACCACAAATGTCGAGCGGAAGGATACCTCAAGGCCCGCCGCATCGGTCAGCTTTCCGCTGTCCAGAATTTCGTATATAAGCGACAGTATATCGGGGTGTGCCTTTTCGGCGCCGTCGAAAAGAACGAGAGAAAACGGTTCGTGCCGCACCCGTTCGGTGAGTGCGCCGCCGTCGCCGAACCCCACATAGCCGGGTGGCGAGCCTATCAGCCGCGAAACGCTGTGCTGTTCCGTAAATTCACTCAGATCAAGTCTTATCAGGCGCTTTTCGCCGCCGAAAACGCAGTCCGCAAGCGTTTTGCAGCAAAGTGTCTTCCCCACTCCGCCGCTTCCCGCAAAGAGCATAGAGCACATGGGGCGTTCCCCCTCCGACGAATGCGTTTTTGCACGGCGGACGGCAGCGCATATCGCCTTCACGGCACAGTCCTGCCCCAGGACGTTTCTTTTCAGCTTTTCTTCAAGCAGCTTCAGCTCGTCGGCTTCGCTGCGGGTCAGGGTGCGGAGCGGTATTCCCGTTGTTTCCTCGGCGAGAGCATCGATATCCGCGGCGTTCACCGCCCTGCAGTGACTGTCCGAAGAGCGCTTTGCCGCCGCCGTCTCGTCGATCAGGTCGATCGCCTTGTCGGGGAGGTAGCGGTCATGGATATACTTTGCCGAAACACGGATGGCTTCTCTGACGGCGTCATCGGTTATTTTCAGCTTGTGATGCTCCTCAAACTGCTTCCTGACGGCAAGGAGCATACGCTCGCACTCCTTTTCATCGGGTTCGCGGATGTTTACGATCTGGAATCTGCGCTCCAGCGCGGGGTCACGCTCTATGGCGCGTTTGTATTCCTTGGGCGTCGTCGCGCCTATCAGACGTATTTCTCCGCGGGCGAGGGCAGGCTTCAGTATATTCGCCGCATCCACCGAACCTTCGGCGCTTCCGGCGCCCACAACAGTGTGTATTTCATCGATGAAAAGTATCACATCGGAATCGTCTTTTGCTTCGGCAAGGATCTTCTTCAGTTTTTCCTCAAATTCGCCGCGGTATTTTGTGCCGGCGACGACAGCAGCCATTTCAAGCGCCATGATCCTGCGGTTTTCAAGCTCACGCGGGACGCGTCCGTCGGCAATACGCCGGGCAA
>FR892217.1:16144-17039 GCA_000433115.1 Ruminococcus sp. CAG:382 | reverse complement strand
ACGCCGGGCAAGCGATTCCACCACCGCCGTTTTGCCGACGCCGGCATCGCCGATAAGGCAGGGATTGTTCTTTGTTTTGCGGAGGAGAATGCGTATCAGCCGTTCCTCCTCCCTCTCACGCCCCGTCATTACGGGTATATCACCGTTTCGCGCCGCCTCGGTCAGGTCACGCGCATTGGCGTCGATCGTCGGCGTTTCACAGCGCTTTGTCTTGGGGCGTATGCGCATCTCGCCTTCTCTGTCCGGAAGATATATTCCCTCGAGGATGGACGAAAGCCCGTCCGGTGACGCGCCTTCCATTTCGATTATGCGCTTTGCGACGCATTCCTCGGTAAGCAGCGCCTGAAGGATATGCTCGCTGCCAATGACATCCTCGCCCGCGTCATGCGAAATACGGCTCGCCTTCATGAGTATCTTGCGGCACTTAGGCGTCATATCCTCGCCGCCGCCCGTTTTCGTTCCCCTGCCCGCAAGGCTGATTATCTGCTCCCGAACGCTGCCGCTTTCCACTCCCGCCGATTTCAGCAGCTTTGCGGCAGTGCAGTCGGGCAGTCCCGTTATTCCGAGGAGCAGATGCTCGCTCCCCACATAAGTATGTCCCAGCTCTTTGGCGGACAGTATCGCTCCCGACACCACCTGCCGTGCATTATAAGTGAATTTATTGGTCATAGCATTGCTCCTCACTGACAACAGTATATGAATTTTCGGATCGTTTGTGAAAAATATTGCTTTTGTGTGATTTGCGTGGTATAATTGAATTTATACAACGGGAAAGGACGGTGCGGCAAATGGAACGCAGGGACAGAGAAAAGGTTCGTCATACCGAAGCGCATGACGGCTCTGCACGCCGTCTGCCGCCATCCGGCAGAACAGTCCGGGCAAACGCACCGCAAAT
>FR892217.1:9867-16120 GCA_000433115.1 Ruminococcus sp. CAG:382 | reverse complement strand
AAGCGCCCCGGCGCTTTTCCCCCGCAGAAAAAAAATGCGGTGCAGGCGAAAGTGCAGGCTCAGGCAAAGCGTCCGCCTCAGGCGAAGCAGTCCGCGCAGGAGCATAAAAAGGTACGTCCGCCTGCAGGCGCGGAACAACGCGGGGCACAGCCGTCAAAGCGTCCGCCGGGCAACGGTGCGGTGCGGACGGCGCGTCCGACTGCAAAACAGCCCGTAAAGAAGGTAAAACGTCCCCTCACCCCCGAACAGAAGGCAAAGCTTGAAGCAAGGCGCAGGGCGATGGAAGAAGCACGCAAAAGGATGCTGAAACGCCTCGGCGCGGTGCTTTTAGTATTCTTGACGTGTTATACGGTCATTAGTCTCGTGACGGCGACTTTGATGTGGGTGAATTTCAACAGAGTGTCACGCACCGATATATATTACGTTGCGGTATACAGCCCGAAAAAAAACCCCGAAAGCAAAAAAGAAAAGGAAAAGAAGCTGGCGGAATGCCCCGCCTCCGACGCGAATATCGACGGTTCGCTTTACATATCATATACCGCGCTTTCGTCTCTCGGCGAGATCGGTATGGTGGGCGATACGTCGGGCCTGACGGTCGTTTTCCGCGATTCGGGCGATGTCGCCTGTTTCACGGCGTTTTCAACGTGCATCACGGTCAACGGCATTCCGGCAAGCCTTTCGGCACCTGTTGTCAGGACGGGCAACGAATACTGGTTTCCTGTCGAATTTCTGCAAAAATACATGAGCGGCATCACGGTCACAAAGGGAAGCGACGGCGACGGTGTGCCGATGTGCAAGGTCATGCTGTCGGAATACGGCGGTATACCGAGCCTTAAAAATCACTCCGACTACGGCACGGACGGCGTTTCCGAGCCGGAATACAGTCAGGACGATTCGGGAGAATGAAATGGGTGTTGTTGAATTGCTTATCCTTGCGGTGGGTCTTTCCATGGACGCGTTTGCCGTGTCCGTATGTAAAGGTCTTGCCATGAAAAAGGCAGGCGCGAAGGAGCTTTGCATCGTCGGCTGCTGGTTCGGCGGCTTTCAGGCGCTCATGCCGCTTATCGGTTATTTACTCGGCACTGCCTTTGAACAGTATATTACCTCCTTTGACCATTGGATAGCGTTTGCGCTTCTCACGCTCATAGGTGCAAATATGCTCCGTGAAGCGTTTTCGAAGGACGAGGAGGAAAGCGCCGGAGCTTCGCTTTCTTTCGGCACGATGCTTGTACTCGCACTGGCGACGAGCATTGACGCGCTTGCGGTCGGCATAACTCTCGCCTTTCTTGTCGAAAGCATCGGTTATCTTATTTTCGCCGTGCTTTCAATCGGCATCATCACCTTCATACTTTCTGCCATCGGCGTCAGGGTCGGCAATCTTTTCGGCGTCAAATACAAAAAAGGAGCCGTCATCTCGGGCGGAGTCATACTCATTCTGCTCGGCGTGAAAATCCTGCTCGAACATCTCGGTGTTATCAACTTCTGAAAGGCACGGTAATATGACAGACAAGAAATGAAGCGTTAAAGAGCGCAGCTTTCCGCTCAATCAATGCTTGACTCAAGCGACACTTGCTGTCATTATACAGTTGCAGGCGATACAATGGCAGCGCAGACATGAGAGCTGCGGAAAGGATGAATCACAATGTTTGACACAGTAACAATCGGAAGAAAGATCGCAGAGCTGCGCAAGGCGCACAATATGACACAGTTTGAGCTTGCCGATGCACTCGGCATCAGCTTCCAGGCGGTTTCGAACTGGGAGCGCGGCGCGTCGATGCCCGATATTTCAAAGCTCCCCGAGCTTGCGGAGATCTTCGGGGTGACGATCGACGAGGTACTCGGCAAAAAGAACCCTGCCATCGTGCAGCTGGCACATGGCGAAACTATCGACACCCGCGCGGCGACGCCGGAGGAGATAGAAGAAGCGGCGATGATCGCAAAGCCGAGTCAGCTTGAAAAAACAGTCGCCGACAACTTCGACAGCCTGACGGACGCCGCGGCAAGCGCGTCGTCACCGGAGTCGGAGGATAAAACGCCCGGAGAGAACGGAGAGAAATCCGAAAGCCATGATTACGGCGTACTGAAAGTGCTTCTGCCATATCTTAATGACAGCGATGTTGCACGTCTTGCCCGCGAGGCGCTTGCGAAAGGCAAATCGATTGGAATTTTTCTCCCGTTTATGGACGAGAAAAGCGTCGACGAGCTTGCGCAGAGTGCTTTCGAAAAGGGAGGTATAGACGCAATCACTTCATATCTTCCCTTTATGAGCGATGACAAGGTGGACGGTATGCTTGCAATCGCGGCACAGCGCGGCGACAGTATTGCGTACCTGCTCCCGTTCGCTTCCGACAGCGCGGTCGACGCCTGCGCCGACGAATATGCCGCTCAGGGGCGTGACGCGGCAATACTGCTTCCGTTTATGAGCGACGACAAGGTTTTGCGCCTGGCACGGCTCGTCTGCAAACGTGACGGCACTGGAGCGCTTAAAAAATACCTGCCGTTTCTGAGAGATGACGGTGTACGGCAGCTGATGAAGGAATTTGTGGAAAAATAAAGAGAATTTCATGGGGTTTCCGCCCGTAAAACGGCGGAGACCCCTTTTTCATGAACCGGGAATTTCACGGAAGCGTTCAAGGTTTCGGGGTGAAAACACAAAGCTTTTTTGCTTTTGGGTATTGACAAGCGCGTGTTTTCAGTGTATAATAACGGCTGTAAAGTGTTTTGCTTTACAGCACAGCTTTGGGCAAAAGCCCGACAGACGGGTGTCTGTTCACCGGCGGACGGGTGTTTTTATATGGATAATCTGCGTGATATAATACCGTTTTTACTTGATATATACGGTGCTCTTCTGACCGACCGTCAACGGGATGTCCTCGACCTTTATTACAACGATGACCTCTCGCTTTCCGAAATTTCCGAAAATCTCGGTATCACGCGGCAGGGCGTGCGCGACGCGATCAGACGCGGCAGCGACGAACTGCTTTTACTCGAACAGCGGCTTGCGCTGCGTGAAAAATTCGCGGTGATCCGCTCCGAAGCCGAAAAGATTCTTCGCATGACCGACGACAGCTCCGTCGCCGAATGTGCGAAGCGCATACTCATGACAGAGGATTGATTAATGTTATTTCAAAGCTTAGCCGAAAAAATGACACAGGCGTTCAAGTCCTTCAAAAACAAGGGCAAGCTGACGGAGGCAGACGTCAAAGCCGGAATGCGCGAGGTCAAGCTCGCACTGCTTGAGGCGGACGTCAACTTCAAAGTCGTCAAGGACTTCGTCGCAAAGGTCAGCAAACGTGCAGTCGGCAGTGAGGTGCTTGAAAGCCTCCTCCCCGCACAGCAGATTGTCAAAATCGTCAATGAAGAGCTTGTCGCTCTCATGGGCGGCACGAACCAGAAGCTCAATTTTGCTCCCAAGCCGCCGACAATCGTGCTCATGTGCGGCCTTCAGGGCGCGGGCAAAACGACACACTGTGCAAAACTCGCGGGAATGTATAAAAAGCAGGGCAAGAATCCGCTTCTCGTCGCCTGCGACATATACCGTCCCGCAGCTATAAAGCAGCTCCAGATAGTCGGCGAGCAGGTCGGCGTTCCCGTGTTTGAGCACGGTACAAACGATCCCGTCGATACCGCAAAGGATGCTGTGCGCCACGCGATAAAATACGGTCACGACCTTGTCATAATCGATACTGCCGGCAGACTTCACATCGACGAGGCGCTCATGAACGAGCTGAAAGCCGTCAAAGAAGCCGTACAGCCGAATGAAATACTGCTCGTCGTTGACGCAATGACGGGTCAGGATGCGGTGAATGTCGCAAAATCGTTCAACGATCTGCTTGACATCACCGGCGTAATACTCACAAAAATGGACGGCGATACCCGCGGCGGCGCGGCGCTCTCCGTCAGATATATTACCGGAAAGCCCATCAAATTCATCGGTACGGGCGAAAAGCTCGATATGATTGAACCGTTCCATCCCGAACGTATGGCAAGCCGTATTCTCGGTATGGGAGACGTGCTTTCACTCATCGAAAAGGCTGAGCAGACCTTTGACGAAAAGAAGGCGGCTGAATATGAAAAGAAGTTCCGCGAACAGACTTTCTCGTTAAACGACTACCTCGACCAGTTCGCCCAGATCCGCAAAATGGGCAGTATAGATCAGCTTATCGGAATGATGCCGGGCATCAAGCCCGAGGCGCTGAAGGACGCGAAGGTTGACGAAAAGCAGCTCGACCGCGTTGAGGCAATCATCCTTTCAATGACAATAAAGGAACGCTATCATCCCGAAATACTCAACTCCTCACGCAAGCGCCGCATTGCGGCGGGCAGCGGCACGACCGTCGAAGACGTGAACCGTCTTCTCAAGCAGTACGACCAGACGAAGCAGCTTATGAAGCGCTTCATGGGCGGCGGCAAAAAACGCGGCAAGATGCGCATCCCCTTTTAAATGTTTGTCAGACCCAACCGGTCACAGATAAAAATTTTATTTTATTTACCTTTTTGGAGGAAAAAACAACCATGGCAGTTAAAATCAGACTCAGAAGAATGGGCGCAAAGAAGGCTCCCTTTTACAGAATCGTTGTAGCGGATTCCCGCTATCCCCGTAACGGCAGATTCATCGAAGAAATCGGCTACTACGATCCCATGAAGGAACCTGCAGTTCTCAACGTCGACAACGACAAGGCAGCTCAGTGGATCAAGAACGGCGCTCAGCCCACCGATACCGTAAGAGACCTCCTCAAGAGAAGCGGCGCTATTGCCTGAAGCGGTAACTGCAGATGATGAAACAGTTACTTATTGACATAGTCAAGCCTATCGTTGATAATCCCGACGAGGTCGTCGTTGTCGAAAGAACAAGCGGCGACATGACCGTTCTGGAGCTTACCGTTGCCAAATCCGACATCGGTAAGGTCATCGGCAGAGGCGGCAAGATCGCGAAGTCTATCCGCAACGTCGTCCGTGCGGCGGCAGCAAAGGAAAACAAGCGCGTCATCGTCGATATCAACTGAAGCACACATGAAAAAGTATCTTGAAGCCGGCAGGCTGGGAGCACCGAGAGGTATCAGGGGCGAGCTTCGGTTCGACTGTTGGTGCGACAGCCCTGAGTTTCTCGAAAACGTCAGGATTCTGTACCTCGATTGCGACGGCAAGCGTCCAATCGAGGTCGTATCTTACCGCACATCTGTTCCGTCAATCGTTTTCAAGGGGTATGAGGACAGGACACTTGCGTCCGCGCTCACAAACCGTACCCTGTGGTTTGATCGTGACGATATTGAACTGCCCGACGGCGTCTGTTTCAACGACGACCTGCTCGGGCTTAAGGTTGTTTGTGAGGAAAACGGTGTCACATACGGCGTTCTTGACACGATCGAAGAGAATATCACCGGATTTTATTACATCGTAAAGGGCGGCAATACCTCATACCGCGTGCCCGACGTGGAAAAATACATACTGCGGCGCAGTGTGGGGGACGCGATATACGTTTCTCCGCTCGAAGGACTTGAAATATGAATTTTGAAGTCCTCACACTTTTCCCCGACATGATGAATGCCGTTTTCGGCGAATCCATCATCGGCAGGGCGGTCGCGGCGGGAAAAATATCGGTTCACTGCACCGATATACGCTCATATACCAAGGACAAACACCGTCGTGTGGACGATACTCCGTATGGCGGGGGATTCGGTATGGTCATGCAGTGCCAGCCGGCAATCGACTGCATACGCGATGTGAAAAGCCGCCTTGACGGCAGCGTACGCACGATATATATGTCGCCGCAGGGCAGTGTTTTCAGTCACGAAAAAGCAAAGGAGCTTTTGGGATATGACAATCTCATACTGCTTTGCGGGCATTACGAGGGCATTGACGAACGCATAATAGATCTTGAGATCGACGAAGAGATATCGATCGGTGATTTCGTTCTCACCGGAGGCGAGCTGCCTGCCGCAATCGTTGTGGACAGCGTGAGCCGTATGGTGGACGGGGTTCTGCCGTCAAGCGAATGCTATGAAAACGAATCCATTGCGGGAGGACTGCTCGAATATCCTCAGTATACCCGCCCGCGGAGCTTTGAAGGGCTTGAAGTCCCCGAGGTCCTGACAAACGGCAACCACGCGCAGATCGAAGCGTGGAAGCATAAGCAGGCGCTGGAGCGCACAATACGCAAGCGCCCCGATATTTACGAAAAATATATCAAAAGCAACGGAAATGAGTAAGAAAAACAGCAAACGCAAGAAAGGTCTGCTTGTAAGGAGCTACG
>FR892217.1:5963-9740 GCA_000433115.1 Ruminococcus sp. CAG:382 | reverse complement strand
ACAGACTTGACGAAGCAAAAGACAAAAGCCTCATCTGCCGCGCCGTCACATCGTCAAAGGCAAATCATTTCTTTTCAAAAATAAAAACCGCTTTCGCAAGGCTCGTAGAAAGCAGCGGGATCGTCGGTGCTTACCGTCGCGGCATAAACGGGATTTTATGCTCACAGGTACGTGACATCGGTGTTTTTCTGCTGTCGTTCGGGCTTTTTTCGCTTATTTCGACACTGCTGAAGGCGTTTATGTTCGATTACGTCAGCGACGCGACGGAGCTCAGCTTCATATGCGTCGCCGCCATGCTCATATGCTCGCTCCCGATGCTGTTTTCAAAGCGGAGCGTTGCCTCAAAGCTGAGCGAAAGCGCGGTTTTTTCGTCGTTGCTTTCCGGACTTCTCGGGATCAGCCCTCTCGCATTGCGGACAAAGCTGACGCCGAGGGCTCACAGTGCAATCGCACTTGCGCTCGGAACCGCCGCCGGCTCGCTGAGCTTTGTGTTTCAGCCGGTAAATATCCTGTGGACCATTTTGCTCGCAATCGGCGCCATGACGGTGCTTTATTCTCCCGAAAGCGGTCTGCTGCTTGCGATAATACTTCTGCCGTTTGCACCGTATACGGCGGTGCGCATCGTCGCAGCCGCTTCCGCAATATCGTATCTTCTCAAGCTGCTGCGCGGAAAGCGCAACATGAGCATCAGCGCCACCGACTCGGTCGTGCTGCTGTTTGCGGCAGCCTGCATCTGCGCATTCGGACCCGGACAGGCAGCCTCACTTTTCGCGGCTTCGCTTGTATATCTGCTTGCGGTCAACCTGCTCAGAAGCTCCGACCTGTTCGAAAAAGGAATAAACGCTCTGAGCGTCGGTCTGTTTCTGCCGTCCTTCTTTGCAGCCACCTCTTCGGTATGTGCCCTGTTCGGCGTAACGCTGACGGACTACATCCCCGCGATTACGTTTTTCGAAAGCGACAGCGTTGCCGTGATCACGCTCGTTTCGGCTCCGGTCTCGATGTTTGTACTTCATAAATCAAAACGCAGACTGACGACAGTCGCCTCGCTTCTCTTCTTCATATCGTCAACGGTCAATGCGGTGCTTTCGTACTCGCTTCCGATATGGTGCGGATATGCGGGAATACTGGTGGTATACGGACTGTTCCGTCTCGCCAAGCCGTTAAATACGCTTTTCGGCACTCTGCTTGCCGCTCCGTTTGCGGCTTCGGCACTGTTCCTGCTTTACAAAAACAACGATACGCTTCCGTTTGCGTACACACCGCTGTTTTCGGACAACGAATTTGTCGTGAGGCTGATCGGCGGCGCCGCTCCGCAGTCAACGGACAGCATCATGACCGCCATAGCCTCCGGCGGCGGGATATTGCTGCTTTCATTCTTTGCGGTCACAGTGCTGTGCATTCTTTCAAAAGGCTTTTCAGCCGTTTACAAAACGCGTCTCGACTCAGTGCGGCTTTTCTGCGGCAGTCTTTCGGCTCTTATCGTCGCGCTTGTGTATATCACGGCACTGCCCGCGACCTGCGGCGACATACGCATAATTTCTCTGGCGTTTTGCGGTGCGGGACTCCTTTCCGGTGCGGGTAATGTGCTGACACGGCGCTCGCTTATGGAGGATTATTGATATGAAAAAGCTCAACGCACTTGATATATCGATAATTATCGGCGTTATCGTCGCCTCCGTGCTGTTCGGCGTGCTTTATGCGCACACCGTGTTCGGCAACTCTCAGGAGATGCAGGTGACGCTGACAATGACAGAAAATACAGACGCCGCAAAGTATATCAAAATCGGTGACGAGGTGTGGCTTTCGGACGGAGATGCAGTACTCGGCACAGTCGCGTCGGTCAGATCGCAGGACGGCGGCGGGATTGCCATAACCGTCAGGGCAAATGTCTATTCAAAGGACGGCATCAGTAAGGCGGGCGGTGTCACGCTCAAGCTCGGCAAGACATATCCGTTTTATACGAAGCGCATTCTCGGCAGCGCCGTATGCGATTCAATCGTGGGAGTACAACAATGAAAACAAAAAAGCTCAATCTGTTTGACGTTCTTATCATCATCGTTATTGCGGTCATTGTCGCGGGAGTGTTCTTCCGCGCAGAGATACGCAGTCTGTTCTTCTCGGACGAAAGCTCGTCGTTCCTGATGGATGTGCAGATAACATTCCTCGAAAACAGCCGCGCTTCCACAGTAAAGGACGGGCTGACTGTCTATGATTCAGACGGAAAGGAACTCGGTAAGATCACGGCGATATCCAAGACTCCGTCAAGCGATACCGTAACGATCGACGGCGTTGACCGCGAGGTTCTTTCCACACGGTGCAGTGACGTCACAATCACAATAATGCTCAGGGGGTATATTGCCGACGGCGTTTATTACACCAGAAGCGGCATGCAACTCCTCCTGAACGACAATATAACTGTCGAAACCGACGCGCTTTCGCTGAGCTGCCGGATACTCGATGTTCGCAAGGTTGCCGTTTCGGAGTAATAATCCACAAATTTTGCAATATGCGATACACTCAATTTCGTAGCTTTCGACACCTTGTTACCCTTGATTTACAGCGCGGAATTTGATATAATATGAGATGCTATTATATGCGTATTTGTGTTTTGATGAAGGAAAATATATTATGCTTACAAAGACAATCACAATTCAGAATGAGGTAGGACTCCACACCCGCCCCGCAACATATTTCATCCAGAAAGCCAATAATTACAAATCTTCGGTCTGGATAGAAAACAGTGACCGCCGCGCAAACGCAAAATCCCTTCTCGGCGTTCTTTCTCTTGGCATAAGCAAGGGTGATACTGTTTCTATCATTGCCGACGGCTCCGATGAGGCTGAAGCGGTTGACGGTCTCGTTGACCTGCTTATGGCAATGGAATAAGCATTTCATAGTTTTAATATTCTGTCGCCCTGAGCATTTCATATCTCAGGGCGCTTTTTTTCAGACAATGACACGTGAAGAACTTTACGAAAAAGCAAAGCTGTTGCCCCTGTCGCCCGGGGTTTACATCATGCACGCGCAGTCGGGCAAGGTCATATACGTCGGCAAATCAAAGGCGCTGAAAAACCGCGTCAGCAGCTATTTCATGGCGTCGGCAAAGCATACGCCCAAGACAAAACGCATGGTCGAATGCGTTTATGATTTTGAAGTGTATCACACAAAAACGGAGCTTGAAGCGCTGATACTCGAAAATCAGTTCATCAAGCAGTATATGCCGCGCTTCAACATCAAGCTGAAGGACAGCTCCGATTATCCGTATATCCAGTTCACCGACCCGCCATGGTCGGAAATAAAGCTGGCATACAAGCGCGTTGACGGCGGCGGGAGGTATTTCGGGCCTTATTCGTCTGCCGGCACGGCATACGGTATCATAAACACCGTGAAAAAGACGTTCCGTCTGCCGACATGCAAGCTGAAATTCCCCGAGGATATCGGCAGAACGCGTCCCTGCCTCAATTTTCACATGGGGCTTTGCATTGCACCCTGCATCGAAGGCAAAATGACGTCTGCCGAATTCAATGAGGCGGTCGAACCGGCAGTACGCTTCCTCAAAGGTGAATACGGCGGGCTGTTACGCGAGCTTGAAGAAAAAATGAATGCCGCGGCGGAAGAACTCGAATTCGAAAAAGCGGCAAAGTACCGCGACACGATATCCGACATAAAGAAAATCGGCGACAGGCAGCACATCGTCGCTTCGCCGAACACCGACGCGGACGCCATCGGGATATATTCGGACGACCTCGGCAGTGCCGTTTCGGTGCTGTTTGTGCG
>FR892217.1:0-5928 GCA_000433115.1 Ruminococcus sp. CAG:382 | reverse complement strand
GCGGTATCATCACCGACCGCGAATGCTTCTTCTTCCCCGCCGAGGAAATTCTTGATTCGGGTACGCTGACATCACTGCTTTTCAGGTTTTATACGGACCGCGAATATATTCCGAAGGAAGTGCTTCTGGGCTATGACCTGCTTCCGGAGGATCAGAGTATGCTTGAAGCGAAATTTGCGGAAAGCGGCAGCGTCAGGCTTTACCGCCCTCAGCGCGGCGACAAGCACCGGCTTGTTGAGCAGTCCGAAAACAACGCGAAAAACCTGCTCATGCACAAGCGCGAAACGGAAGACAAAACCACAAAATTCCTTGCCGGGATCGCTTCGTTCCTCGGTCTTGAGGTGCTGCCCCGGCGCATTGAAGCGTATGACATTTCAAACAGCGGCGATGAACATACGACCTGCGTCATGACCGTCATGATCGACGGGCGATTCGTCAAAAAGGAGTACCGCACCTTCAACATCCGGAATCAGGGGCAGGACGACTATGCCGCAATGCGCGAGGCGATCGAACGCAGGCTGGGGCATCCGGAATGGGATTATCCCGATCTGTTCCTGCTAGACGGCGGCGAGGGTCATGTTTCCACGATAAAATCACTGCTCGACGAAAAGGGTGTCGTCATACCCGTTTTCGGCATGGTGAAGGACGAGCATCACAAAACGCGCACACTGACCGACGGCGAAAACGAGATCTCACTCATGAAGCGCGACGACCTTTTCAGGTTCTTTTACCGCATTCAGGAAGAGGTGCACAACGCAACTTTCGGAAAAATGGACGCAAAGCGCCGCAAATCGGTCAAATCGACGTCTCTCACGGATATCGAAGGCGTCGGTCCCAAAACGGCTGAGCTGTTGCTGAAGCATTTCGGCGGGCTGAAGAAAATAAAAGCCGCAAGCTTTGAGGAGCTTGTGGCTGTAAACGGGATTTCGCGGCCGACCGCGAAGAAAATTTTTGATTTTTACAACAGTGAGGATAAAGAATGAGAATAATTACAGGAAGCGCTCGCGGAGCGCGTCTCACCACGCTTGAGGGCGATGCGACCCGCCCAACCGCAGAACGCGTCAAGGAGGGTATGTTTTCGGCAATACAGTTCGATCTGCACGACCGGAAGGTGCTGGAGCCGTTCGGCGGCAGCGGTCAGCTATCGCTTGAAGCTCTGTCACGCGGAGCGGAAAGCGCATTGATCTGCGACGAAAGCCGCGAGGCAGTTGCCGTAATCAAGGAAAACGCAAAAAAAGCCCGTCTGTTTGAGCGCTGCAGCATCATAGCCTGCGACTGGAAGGACTGTCTCCGCGGTGCAAGGGAGAAGTATTCGCTCGTATTCCTTGACCCGCCGTACAAGGAAGGCGTGCTGGACGAGATACTCCGCCGCATGTTTGCGTCGGACGTGCTGACAGATGACGCCATCATCGTCTGCGAAAGCGACGCGGACGGCGTTCCGACTCCGATCGACGGCGCAGCGGCGAAAATATACCGCTACGGCAAAACATACGTCACGATTTTCAGATTGGGAAAAGAGCAATAATTTCAAATTATTTTTCTCTTTTGCTATTTACTTTTTAACATTCTTATTTTATAATAAACCTATAAATGTACGGAGGGAGTGCCGTAAATGCTTGATACTGCGGTTGTGCCGGGCAGCTTTGACCCGATAACGACGGGGCATCTTGACCTGATCGAGCGCACTGCGAGAATTTTTTCGCGAGTGATCGTGACGCTCAGCCCGAATGCCGAAAAGAAATATATGTTTGAGGCAAACGACCGGATAAATGCCGTGAGAGCGGCTGTGGCACATATGCCGAATGTCGAAGCTGTGATCCTTCACGGACTTCTTGCGGATTTTGCGGCAGAGCAAAACGCCGTGCTCGTCAAGGGCGCGCGCGGGGCTGTCGATTTCGATTATGAAAAAAATCTGTTTGATATCAATAACGCGCTTTCCGGCGTTGATACGCTGATACTGCCCGCAAGCAAAGAGGTCCAGTTCGTTTCATCAACTTTTGTGCGTGAGCTTATCAGATACGGCAAGCCGCTCGACAGCTATGTTCCGAAAGAAGCGATCCCATTTCTTGTGAGAGGCGTTTAAGTGAAAAAGATCAGGATAACGGATTCAACAGTTTCGATCTGCCGTGAGCCGTTGGCGTCGCCGTTCGGCTTCAAGGGAGCTTATATAACAGAGCTGTGGCAGGCGCAGGCAACCGTCAGGTCAGACAACTTTACCTTCACTGTGCCGTCAACACAATCGGTGCTCTGGTCGGATGCGAACGTATTTGCCCGTCTCGGTGCGGAAAAGGGCGACGAAACGATGCTTGCGCTGACAAAGCGTGCGTCGGAGCTGATATGCGGTCGTACATTTGAAACGCCGTCGGAGATCACAAACAGTCTTGTCTCCCATCTTGCGGAATACGCACGCGGGCTTTGCGGCTTTGACGTGAAGACCACATTTGTTCTCAATTCTCTTGTCGGGCTTGATATCGCGCTGTGGAGCGTATATGCCGCCGAAAACGGGATACAGTCATTTGACGGGATGATTCCCGACTGTGCCGCGTCAGCCATGAGCGCAAAAAACAGCCGTCTCGCGCAGATCCCTCTGCTCTCCTACGGTGTTGACGAAAAGGGCATAAAGGATGTTCTTGACCGCGGATCGGCAATTCTTAAAATAAAAATCGGCGCGCCGGGCAGCAAGGAAAGCCATGAGGCGGACATGAAAGGTATGCTTGAAGCCGACTGCGCCCGTCTTTCACAGATACACGCCATCGCTTCACGCTATGAAACACCGCTCACGAAAAGCGGCAACGTGTGCTATTATCTCGACGCAAACAGCAGATATGACACAAAGGACAGGCTTGCCGCACTGCTTGACTACGCAGACAGACACGGCATACTTGACCGTATCGCAATGCTTGAAGAACCGTTTGCCGAGGAAAGCGACATTAATGTGACCGATCTGCCCGTCACGGTCAACGCCGACGAATCGGCTCACTCCGTTGCCGATGTGAAGCGCAGAATTTCGCAGGGATACAGGGCAATCGCCCTCAAGCCAATCGCGAAAACCATGTCGGTGTCGTTTGAAATGGCGGCTGAAGCCATAAGGTCGGGCTGCGCCTGCTTCTGCGCCGACCTGACCGTCAATCCGTACATCGCACTGTGGAACAGACTTTTCGCGTCACATCTGCCGCCGCTTCCCGTTATGAACTGCGGCTGTGTCGAAATCAACGGCGATACGAACTATAAAAACTGGAGTACACTGCTTTCCGCTCTGCCGGACGGCATCGTATATACACCCGCAAAAAACGGAGCGTTTGACTGCTCGAACGACTCCGAGGTTTTCAAAAAACTCACCGGAAGGTAAAACGTCATGGAAAAAATCGCATTATTACTAAACAAAGGCTGCCGCGACATGGTTCTCAACCAGAAGGCATACGACTACTTCGCATCACTCGGCGAAGTGTCCGTGAACGATGGGGGCACCGACAAAGAAAGCATTATCAAAACCATTGAGGGCGCGACGATCGCCGTCACCTCATGGGGCAACGAAGCTATTGACGAAGAGGTTCTGGCGCATTGTCCCGACCTGAAATTTGTCGCACACGCGGCAGGCAGTGTCAAGCCCATTGTCAGCGACGCACTGTGGGACAAGGGTGTCCGCGTTCTGTCGTCCGCCTGCCCTCTCGGCGAAGGCGTTGCGGAAACCGCGCTCGGCTTCACTCTTTCCGCGTCCAAAAACTTCTATGCGCTGAACACCTCCGTCAAAAACGGCGGTTGGGAGCAGGGCAAGGAAAACATCACCGAGCTGTTTGACATAAAGATCGGCGTAATCGGCGGCGGCTGGGCAGGCAAGCATTATATCAAGCTGCTCCGGAACTTCTATGTCGATGTCCTGCTCTACGACCCTTTCATCTCCGCAGAAGCCGCAAAGGCTCTCGGTGCCGAGAAGGTTGAGCTTGAAACACTGCTCAAAGAAGCGGACATTGTCTCCATTCACGCGCCCAGCATTCCTTCCACTTATCATATGATAAATGCCGACTCGCTGAAGCTCATGAAAAAGGACGCCGTGCTCATCAACACCGCACGCGGTACAATCATTGACGAAGCGGCTCTTTACGAACACATGAAAAACGGCGGTCTGAAGTATGCCTGCATCGACGTGTTCGACCCCGAACCTCCGGCAAAAGACAACCCTCTGCTCACGCTCGACAATGTTATCGTGACTCCCCACCTTGCGGGTCTTGCGAGAAACGGTCTCAAGCGCATCGGTACATTCGTATGCGAAGAGCTGACGCACTTCCTGAACGGCGAAACCGTCCGCGGCGAAGTCACAAGAGAAATGCTCGCCCGCATGGCATAGGGCAACATCCGTATAAACCCGTATTTCTTCACAAAACAAGGTGCTTCCCATGAAAAACAAGATACTCATAAGCCTTTGCGCAGTTCTTGCGATATGCTGTATCGTGCTGTCGTTCTGCCTCGCATCCGTTAAGGGCGAAAGCGAAAGCGACAACGACACCTCGAAAGCCTCGGGTACATTGCCCGCGCAGGCTGCGGCGACTTCAAGCGACATACAATTCAAGCTCTCACTGCTTCACCTGTATTACGAAAGTCAGCAGCTTGTGTCTACCCTGCCCTATGCAACGGTGCAGATAACCTACGCCGCTCTCATCAAGGCGTTCATGACCGACAGCAGTGCCGTCAGCGCCGCTGTTGAGTACCTCAACAAATACGTTGACAAGCAGGTCATGTCGGCATATGACAGCATGGATGAAATACTTTCGAAGTATCAGGCGGTGCTGAAGAAATACAATATTTCGTCCTCTTCCTCATACAACGCAAAGTACAACAACCTCAAAACGGTGTTCGACTCGCTCAAGAATTCCTCCGTTGAGCTTATCTCCCGCACACGTTCGCTCATACTTGTGTCCCATTCGTCGAATTACGATTCGTCATACACACTTTATAACGAACAGCTCGCGGATCTCACATCGAAAATTCAGAGCGCCGTCGTCAATATCACAAACGAGTATGAAGCGTTGCTTGCGGAAATCAGCAGCGATTACGACATGATAAAATAATCCAAAGCGCGGCGCGGGCTGAAAAGCCTTGCGCCGTCTTTATTTTTACCGCACTTGACAAAAAGCGCGGAACGTTGTATAATATAAGCTGATAAATTATGAAAAGGTCGTAAAATGCTTTCACGAAACGAACGAGTTACTGTTTTGAATATCTGCGGCGCGGTGGTACGCGGCGCGACAGTTCCGTTTCCCATGAACGGTACCGATTATGACGCGATATTTTCATGCGGTGCATCACACGGATTCGGCGCGTTGCTTTGTCGCGGTCTGAAGGCGATATATCTGCCCGCAGGCATTGAACAACAATACGAAGCGAGAAAGCAGGACTTTGAAAAAAGGCACGCTGCTCTCAAAAAGCTGCTGAAGCTGCTCGACGCCGGGGAATACAGATATATGCTTATCGACGGAGTGGCGCTCATGGGGCTTTACGGTGAAAACTATGAACGGTGCGGCAAAGACTTCAACCTGCTGGTTGAAGAAGAACAGCGTGAGCGGATACGCTACTACCTGCAAAAGCACGGCTTTACGCACGTGCGGGAATGCAAGGGCGCGAATTTCTATATGCTCGGTACAGCCCGCTTCTGCATCATGTCGCTCCAGATGGCATATCAAAACAGGCTCGATCTTTGGGCAAAGGCGGTGAAGGTGCCGTCTTCGCATTCTGCGTATGCTCTTTCCGCCTCCGACAGATATATCTGCGCGATGCTGAAGCTGAAGCAGCGGCTTGACGCGGGCTTTGGCGGAGCTATGCAGCTCATGGACGTGTTCATGCTCAAGCTCGCCATGAGCGGCAGGCTTGATATGAACTATATCCGTGCGGCGGAGGAAAAGCTGGGGCTGGGCATGACCGAAATGCGCACCG
>FR892216.1:19224-28795 GCA_000433115.1 Ruminococcus sp. CAG:382 | reverse complement strand
AGACAACAGGCAAAGCCTGTTTTCTCTTCGTGCTACTCTTTCGGGTGCCCTGAGGCGCCGCGGTATTTGCGCTTGCGCGTGAGTATCACGGTTCTCGTGAATTACCCGAAAGCCTGCCGTACTTTACACCTTTTACTGTACATTTATAACTTCAACTATGTTCATGCCTATTACTCCCGCCGAGGCGGCTTCGCGCGGCATTGAGCGTCCCGACTTCATCATTGTGACCGGCGATGCCTATGTCGATCACCCGTCGTTCGGCACTGCCATCATCGGCAGAGTGCTGGAGGACGCGGGATTCACCGTATGCGTGATACCGCAGCCCGACTGGCGCGATACAACCGATTTCAAACGCTTCGGCAAGCCCCGTCTTGCCTTTATGGTCAACAGCGGCAACATCGACTCGATGGTGGCGCATTATACCGTTGCGCTCAAACGACGGAGCGAGGACGCATATTCCCCCGGCGGCAAGGCGGGAAAACGCCCCGACCGCGCGGTCATCGTGTACTGCAATCGCATCCGCGAGGCGTACGGCGACGTGCCGATCGTCATCGGCGGTATCGAGGCGTCGACAAGACGCTTTGCGCACTACGATTACTGGACGGACAGTGTGCGGCGTTCGATACTTGTGGACAGCCGCGCCGATCTGCTTTCATACGGCATGGGCGAAAATATCACACGGCGCATTGCCTTTCTGCTTGACAAGGGCGTCCCGATACGCAAAATACACGATGTGCCGGGGACGTGCTACATTACAAAGGACATTAAGGACATACATTTTCCCTATGAAGAAACGGCGGATTACGACACGTTGAAAAGCGACAAAAAAGCGTTTGCCGACGCATTTCTCGTTCAGTACCGCAATCAGGACGCAATAAGCGGCAAGGCAGTCGTCGAGAGATATGACGACAGATATATGGTGCAGAACCCGCCGATGCCGCCGCTGACAACACAGGAGCTTGACCGCGTATACGCCTATCCGTATGAGCGCGCATGGCACCCCGATTATGACAAGGACGGCGGCGTCCCGGGAATCGAAGAGGTGAAATTTTCGGTCACGCATTGCCGAGGCTGTTTCGGCGCGTGCAACTTCTGTTCCATCGCATTCCATCAGGGCAGGGTTGTCACCGCAAGAAGCGAGGATTCGGTCATTGGCGAGGTCGAAAAACTGACAAAGCTGCCCGGGTTCAAGGGATATATTCACGACATCGGCGGTCCGACGGCAAATTTCCGTCATGCCGCCTGCGAAAAGCAGAAAAAGCTGGGAGCCTGTCCCGACCGCAAGTGCCTCTTCCCGAAGCCATGTCCCAATTTGAATGCCGACCATTCGGAATACGTTCATCTGCTTGAACGCGCATCGGCAGTCCAGGGAGTGAAGCGTGTTTTCATACGCTCCGGCATACGCTTTGACTATATGCTTGCCGACAGGAAGAACGACTTTTTCAAACGTCTTGTGTCGGAGCATACAAGCGGACAGCTCAAGGTCGCGCCCGAGCATTGCTCTGACAACGTGCTGAAATACATGGGCAAACCGTCCGTTTCGGTCTACAAGAAATTCAGCGACGAATTTTACCGCCTTTCCGCTGCCTGCGGCAAGGAGCAGTATCTTGTGCCCTACCTTATGAGCAGCCACCCCGGCGCAACGCTTGACGATGCGATAGAGCTGGCGCTGTTTCTGAAGCATAACGGTCAACGCCCCGAGCAGGTGCAGGATTTCTATCCGACCCCCGGCACGGCATCGACCTGTATGTACCACACGGGCATCGACCCGTTCACGGGAAAGAGCGTATTTGTCGAAAAGACCTACACGGGCAAGAAGCTCCAGCGCGCATTGCTGCAATACTATAAAAAAGAAAATCAGCCGCTTATCCGCGACGCATTAATGAAATGCGGCAGAAGCGACCTTATCGGCAACGGCAACGATTGCCTCGTGCCGCCCGCCTTCGTGCCGCACGGAAAAAAGCCCGTCGGGAACGACAGATACGCCGCACGTAAGAACACGGTCAGTAAAGGCGGAAAGCGACCTGATTCAAAGAAAAACAACAGACGCGGGTGAGGAAAATGTGGCTTGACGGAAAAACGGTTATAATAACGGGCGCAAGCGGCGGTCTGGGCTTCGCCATGGCAAAGCTGCTCATCGAGAAGCACGCCTGTACCGTAATCGGCGTGGCGCGCAACCGCGAAAAAGCCGAAAAAGCGGCAGCCGCGCTGGGCGATATGTTTTCTTTCCGCCTGTTTGATGTGACCGACCGCACGGGCTGGACTTCATTTGCACGTGAACTTGACGAAAGCGGGCTTGTCCCCGACGTGCTTATAAACAATGCGGGCATTATGCCGGCGTTTGCACGTGCCGAAACCTGCTCCGACAGCGACATATCCGCCATTGTGGAAACAAATTTCATTTCCTACGTCACGGCGGTACGCACCCTGCTTCCTCTTCTTGCGAAATCGGCAACCCCCGCTGTCGTAAATATATGCAGCGCGGGCGGGCTTTGCCCCGTCGTGGGCGAAAGCATGTACTGCGCGACAAAGTACGCCGTGCGCGGCTTCACGGACGCCTTCCGCGCCGAGCATCGACGGTTTTACGTTGCGGGGATATACCCCGGCTTCATCAGAACCGACATAATGCGCCGCCAGACGGTCGATGTTTCCCAAAACAGCCTCATTCAGAGCATGATGATGCCCGTCGATACGGCGGCAAGGAGAATCGTGCGCGCCGTCGGCAGACGTAAAAATACATGCGTCATCGGCGTTGACGGTCATCTTCTCAGCTTTTTCGGGCGTGTTGCCCCCGTTCCCGCGGTATCCGTAATGGAGCGCATATTGCGGCTCAGCGGTCAGGAGCTGTTTGCCTTCCTCGGCGAGTGAACGCCCTGCATATCGCGTTTGCGGCGCATACCGCGGCGCGTTTTGCTTCCTCGGCGGTGTTGCCAGCCGCTCCTACCTCGATGAGTATCGAGCCTCCCAAAAGACTTTGATTGTATTCGCCCTTGCTGAAATATATCGGACGGGCAAGAGTCGGGTACATTTCGTTCATTGCCCTCTGGAGAGCGAGGGAACAGGCGAGATTGTTCTGCCAGCCGTTATGGTTTGAACCTGCCACCAGCATAAGCTGGGCGGTGGGTTTTTCGTTTATGTATGTGAGAGGCTTGCGCTGACTGCCGTCAATGCTGACTGCATCGCGGTGGATATCTATGACGAGCTTTATGCCGCTGTATTGCGACAGCGTTTTTACGGCTGAGCGGCGGGAGGAGGAATATGCTTTGTTGTAGCTTTCGGCGTTGTGATGGAATGTGTCGTGTATGACGCCGATCCCGTTTGCTTCGAGTATCTCCGCGACGGCATTGCCGATGGCGATCATGTTGCTTTCGTCGTCATCGCTCAGGAATACGTGACCGTCCTCATAGGTGTCGCCGTCGGCGTAGCTTTCGGTGGCGTGGGTGTGGTATATCAGCACCTCGGGACTGCCGTCGCATTTCAGCACCGGTACGGCAAGTCTGCTTATCACATCTATGTCGGGCGACAGCCCCGAGAAATCCGATATCAGCGTGTCGGCATTCGAAAGGTCGAGCGCGCGTATCAGTATCCCGTCGTCCGGCACCGTGACGCTTTCTTCCGCCATGTCCGGCAGCGAAGGCACGTGGATCACAGATACGGAACTGCCCTCGGAGAACGTCTTTGCTTCGCTTGCCTCCGATTCCGTATGTGTCATATGTGTCATTGCACAGACGCTTTGTTTATATTGGGTCATGGCCCCGACGCCGCCGGCGGCGAGCGCCGCTGTCAGAATCATTGCCGCCGCGACTGTCGCGGCTCTTTTGAGTCCCTGTTTTTTCATGTTCATCACCGTTTTGAGTATATGATTCTGCGATGTCTGTTATGACTGCGGTAAAAAGGCGTATTTTTTCACAAAAAGTTTCCCGACAGGGCGGTGATTTTTGATTTTATGCTTGACTTTTCGGCGTCCAGGCTGTATAATCATCATGTTGTACTATCATGTCTCAGGAGTATCGGATGAAGGACAGACTCAATATCGCCATAGACGGCTTAAGCGGATGCGGCAAATCCACTCTCGCAAAGGGACTTGCAAGGCATTACGGAATCATATATGTCGACACCGGCGCGCTTTATCGCACGGTGGGGCTTTGCATGATAAAAAAAGGTATCGCGTCCGACGATGAAAAAGCGATTGTCGATTCTCTTCCGGAAGTCGATATTTCCGTAAGGCTGAACGACGGCGGCGCGGATGTCCTGCTCGCGGGCGTTCCCGTGGGCGATGAAATACGCACTCCTCTCGCTTCAAAATACGCTTCCGACGTTTCGAGGATACCCGAGGTAAGAGCGTTCCTGCTCGATACACAGCGCCGTCTTGCAGCTGAAAACAGCTGTGTTATGGACGGCAGGGACATCGGTACGGTCCTGGCAGGGACATCGGTACGGTCATAATGCCGTCTGCCGATGTCAAGATATATCTCACGGCTGGTGACGGCGAACGTGCCGCCAGGCGTCGTGATGAGCTTGCCGAAAAGGGTGTCCCCGCAAAGCTTGACGAAATACGCGAAGCGCTGACGAAGCGTGACGCAAACGACATGAATCGTACTGCCGCTCCGGCGATTGCCGCTCCCGACGCAGTGAAGCTTGACAACTCGGGTTTCACGAAGGAGCAGACACTTGCGGCGGCGATTGCAATTATTGATAAAGCGGTGATGAAGTGAGCTTTTACAGCGGTGCGGTAAGATTTCTGCGCCCGATCGTGCGACTGTTTTTCCGCGTTACGGTCATCGGAGCGGAAAACGAGCCCGATGCGCCGTATCTTATGTGTGCAAATCATTCTTCATATATCGATCCTGTGCTGTGTGCCTGCTTTCTGAAAAATCAGATCCATTTCATAGCCCGCAGTTCTCTTGTGCGCTTCCGTTTTTTCGCATGGCTGTTCAGGCACGCAAAGGCTGTGCCGATCGACCGCGAAAATATCGACATCTCGGCGCTTCGCACTGTTATCGGCATCTGCCGCAGCGGTGAATGCGTCGGTATCTTTGCACAGGGAACACGTATGCGCCGGGTAGAGCCGATGCCCGAACAGGCGATGTCAGGTTCGGGACTTATCGTCTCGCAGGGCAGAGTTGCCGTTCTGCCTGTTTCGATCGTGACAAAGCGGCGTATGCCCGGATTTTTCCGCAAGACGTATCTTGTGATAGGAAAGCCGTTGTCGTATGAAGAATGTGTCGGTAACGGCAGCAGAACAAAAAAGGAAATCGCGGAATACATTTTCTCAAAGGTATGCGAGCCGTTTGCGACACCCTTCGGGGACATGAAGAATTATGATAAAAATCGCTGAAAACGCCGGCTTTTGCTTCGGCGTGAAACGCGCCTGCGGTATGATCGAAAGAACTGCGGACAGCGGGAAAAAGGTGTATTGTCTCGGTGAGCCGATACATAATCGCATCTATAACGCGATGCTTGAAAAAAAAGGCGTCACGATACTTCCTGACGACGGAAGCGTGCTTCCGCGTGACGGTGTGTTGTTCATACGCACACACGGCATACCGAAGCAGACTTTGGAACGCATCAAAGCGATCTGCCCAGAATATGTCGACGCGACCTGCCCGTTCGTTCTTCGCATTCATGATATCGTGAGCAAGGAATCGGCAAAGGGAAGCTATGCGGTCCTCCTCGGTGACGCCGATCATCCGGAGGTCAGAGGTATTGTGAGCTGCGCTACGGCGGGATGCAGCGTTTTTTCGACGGCAAAAGAGGCGGCGGAATTCGTAAAAGCGACTTTTGACGACGAAAATGCCTTCTTTGCGGCGGTACAAACGACTTTTTCAAAAACGGAATGGAAACTTTTTGAGAACATTCTGAAAAAACTATATACAAATCCGAAAATTTTTGATACAATATGTAACGTTACCTCTGTCAGACAGGAGGAGGCGGACAGGCTCACAAAAGACTGCGATGCGGTCATTGTCGTGGGCGGGCTGAAAAGCTCCAATACGAAAAAGCTGTTCGATATCGCGCGTGCGAACTGCAAAAACGCCGTGATGACGGAAGATGCGGCGGGACTTGAACCATATTTCAATAATCTGAAAAATTCCAATAAAATTATTATAATCGCAGGTGCGTCCACGCCCGGCGATGTAATACAGGAGGTTTACAAACAAATGGCGGATCTGCTCAATGATGAGCTCAGCTTTGCTGAAATGCTCGACCAATCGTTCAAAACATTAAATACAGGAGAAAGGGTAGTCGGTGTAATATCGGCGGTCAGTCCTGCTGAGATAAAAGTTGATCTCGGCACAAAGCATACAGGCATTCTGCCTTATGACGAGATCGTAAACGAGGGCAATATCGACCTTGAAAAGGAATACCATGTCGGTGATCCTATCGAGGTAATGTGCCTTAAGTTCTCTGACGTTGAAGGAACAGTCATGCTGTCCAAGAAGCGTCTTGACGAGGACAAGTACCTCGCCGCTGTTTCCGATGCTGCAGAAAGCGGCGAGATTCTTCACGGTGCCGTGAAAGAAGTTGTCAAGGGCGGCGTCATCGTCTCTGTCAACGGCGTGCGTATCTTCGTCCCCGCTTCACAGTGCGGTCCCGAAGGTATGGATATCGAAACCCTCAAGAACCAGAAGGTTCCTGTAAGAGTGTTTGAGTACAACGCGCAGAGAAAGCGCGCAAGAGGCTCAATCCGCTCCGCAAAGCGTTCCGAACGCAAGCAGAGACTGGATGACTTCTATGCATCCCTGACCGAAGGTCAGAAAATCACCGGTACAATCCGTTCCATCACAAGCTACGGCGTTTTCGTCAATCTCGGCGACGCGGACGGAATGGTACATGTCAGCGACCTGTTCTGGGGCAGACCCAAGAATCCCGCTGATTATTTCAAGGTCGGCGACAAGATCGATGTCTATGTCAAGTCCGTTGACCGCGAAAAGGAGCGTATCTCCCTTGGCTACAAGACAGAGGAGACCAACCCTTGGACTATCTTCAACAACAATTATAAGGTCGGTGACGATGTTGAGGTCACGATCGTGAGCATCATGCCCTTCGGCGCATTCGCCGAAATCATGCCCGGCATCGACGGTCTTATCCACTGCTCGCAGATGGCTGAGAAATTCGTTCAGAAACCCGAAACCATGTTCAAGATCGGTGACAAGGTCGTTGCCAAAATCATCGGTATCGAGGACGAGCGCAATCGTATCAGCCTTTCCGTAAAGGCTATCGTTGCTCCCGAGGCATATGAGGCTGACCTCAAGGCTGCCGAAGAGAGAGCTGCAAGAAAAGCGGCTGCTGCGGCAACAGAAGAATAAATGACATCATGGGCTGTGAGGGCGTATCACCTTTACAGCCCTGAGTTTTTGCATAAAGTGATTCCGGCTTGGATTATTTTCAATTCGGGATTGCTTTTTTTGCTTTTATTTGGTATACTGTTGATAACGAAAACAGATTACAGGGAGGGAGAGATATGAACGCAAAGCGTAAACTGCTTGAAAAGCTGATGAGGAACGGTGATATCGACGGCGCAGATAAGCTGGCGAGCGAAATATGCCGAGCCTGCGGGGCGGATATGTCACGCGGGGTCTCCCTTTCCGATGTCCGGAAAAACCTGAACGCAACAAAGCGCAGAATGCGGCGGCGCACATTTGCCGCAGCGGTGTTGTTCATGCTCGTCGCGGCGGCGCTCACGGTCGGAGCTGCGTTCTTTTACGGCGGCGACGGAGTTGGCGACGGCGGCAGTGAGGCGATGACAGCTTCCGGTGATTTATCGGATGATGAAGGCATTTCGCTGGATGTCATGAGGTTTTATATAGGCGGCGAAAAAAAGTACGGCTTTGTCGTCACGAGCAGCGGGCTTGCGTTTGCCGACGGAGAGATATACGATATAGACACTTCGGTGATTTCCGATCTTGCGGCAATGATACCGTTCGGCAGCACCGATGACACGCAAACATCCGAGCCCGATTTCACCATCCCTGATCATGGTATATACGATTCCGTGAGATCAATAAAGGTCCCGACATTTTCGACCCGTGATGACGGAAGATGCTATCTTATAGCGAGCGGTCGTGAGGGGTACGGAAGTGCCGTATGGGTTTATGACGGCAGCTATCTCGAATACTTCATGCGCATTTTCACAAACGCGAAAAAACAGGTTTCGCCTCTCAGGCTTGACGGACTCAGCATCGTGATGAACAACAGGCGTGTTTCGGGCGACACAACATATCCGGCTAAGACTCTTGTCGATTTCAGCTACGACAGCGGAGTCTGTATGAGTCTGAACGGCGGGAATCCGATACGTTGTGACGGCGAGGTGCTGAGATGCCTGCGGCAGCTATTTTCGACAGAAGTGCTTTGCGGGGAATGGAAAGCGCCGGAATACAGTTTCCTTTCGTCAACGATAATGCATGATACAATATCGGTGCGTTACACCTCTCCGTCGGGAGATGTGCTGCAGACGGAAATACCGGACGAAGAATTCACTGACGGGAGCCCGCTTTACGAGCTTGCGGCGGCGATCTCGTCTCAGCTTGCGCTGAAGGTCAGGAGCGTATCGGCATTGCGCTCGCAATACGGTGCGATAACTCAAAGAGTAATAGTTGAAACACTATATACGCATGTGGGTGTACCGGGGCAGGGCATGTCCGACTATGAGCGCCCCGATATGCTCGGAGTGATATACGACGGCAGGCTTTACGCTGACATGATCTTCGCATCGATGTTTGACGGCGGCAGATATCCGGAATTCAATACGGCGCTGGCGATTGCCTCGCATATAGTTCTTGAAATCGACGGCATGGAAAACGCCGATATCGATTGCTGGATCGAGGATGGACACGAATATGCAACCAGGGCGCAGAAGCTGATTGATACGGTTTATAGTGAGATCGAAGAAGGAGGAGGGCGCATTGAAGGATGGGATGACCGGACCGAAAACAACCGAGGAGTATTTTGACCGTGTGAAAACGCTCTGCGTCGCACTGCTCGGTGAGGGGGCGGATGCGGACAGCGCCGTTTTGCGTGTGTTTGAGCGTATGAATCAAAGCGAAGGCGGTATCTGCGGCGATGCCGATTTATACAGAATGGTATACGATACCGTCTGCAGTATTTCGGCAGGCAGAGACGACACGCCGACGGACAGAGCGATTGCAGCGTCGCTCATGAGAAATAATGTGCGCGGTGCGCTCGGCGACAGGGCTGCGGTCCTTTACCGGCATATATATCAGGAAAATATGAGCTGCCGCGATGCGGCGGCGGAAATGAAAATAAGCCGTTTCACGGCGAAACGGCTGGAAAAGAAAATCAGGAGGTTTTTGAATGACAAGAACGATTTGCGTGATCGGAAAAGCTAAATTATCCGTCAGAGCGGATACAATCAGACTCAGCGTCACTATGAAGGGTTGTAACGCCGATTACGGTGAGGCGGTGCGTCTTTCCGCAGAGGAAACGTCTGAGCTCCGCAAATGCTTTGCGTCGGTAGGCTTTGACGGTGACAGACTTAAAACAACGTCATTTTCGATCGATTCGAAATACGAAAGCCGTCGCGATGCCGGCGGCGAATACAGACAGAAAA
>FR892216.1:15694-19219 GCA_000433115.1 Ruminococcus sp. CAG:382 | reverse complement strand
GCAGCGAAAAAAAAAAAAAATCCGGGGGCTATAAATCCCGCCATTCGGCATATATCCTGTTTGATGCGGACAATGCGCTGCTCGGACGCGTGCTGAATGCACTCGGACGCTCGGGTGTCATGCCGGAATTCAGGCTGGAATATACGGTCAAAGACAAGGAGTCGGTGCGTGAACGGCTTCTTTCGATGATTGTTGCCGATGCGCGCTCAAAGGCAAAATGTCTTGCGACGGCAGCGGATGCCGCGCTTGGCGACGTCGTGAACATCAATTATAATGTCTCCGACGATGATATTGTGACACAGCCGTTTGAAAGAACGATGCTCTGCTCGAAGAGCGTTGACAACGCGGCGTTCGACATAACTCCCGACGATATTACGGTCGAGGACAGCGTCACCGTCACGTTCGAAATAAAATAGCGAAAAAATACAGCCGACCGTGCAGAAAAATCCTGCGCGGTCGGCATTCTTTGCAAGTCCGGGACTTACCGAGGTTTATTTTCTTGATTCTTCGACGACTCGTCTTGTGTCGGATGCGATGACAAGCTCTTCATCGGTTTCGACGACATATACCTTGACCTTGCTGTCGGGTGTGGAGATGAGTGCCGGCTCGGGCAGATTTTTGCCGATGAGATTTTTTTCCTCATCGAGTTTAACGCCGAGGTAGCTGAGACCGTTGATGACGTCCCTTCTCAGCTCGGGCGTGTTTTCGCCGATGCCTGCAGTGAACGCAATTGCATCAACGCCGTTCAGCGCCGCGACATAGCCGCCGATATACTTCTGAATGTCATATATCAGAATGTCATACGCGAGTACCGCACGGGGCTCACCCTTCCTTACTGCTGCCATGAGCAGTCGCATATCGCCCGAAACGCCCGAAACACCGAGCAGTCCGCATTCCTTGTTCATATAATTCTGCATTTCCTTGGGGGAGATGTTTTCTTTTTCCATAATGAACGGCACTATCGCGGGGTCGATTGCGCCGCAGCGCGAGCCCATTTCGATGCCGTCAAGAGGAGTGAAGCCCATAGACGTATCAACGACCCTGCCGTCCTTTATCGCAGTGATGGAGGAGCCGTTGCCGATGTGGCAGGTGATGATTTTCGTGCCCTCGGGATTGCCTCCGAGGTAATCGATAACCTTGCCAGAAACATAGCGGTGGCTCGTGCCATGGAAGCCGTAACGGCGAATCTTGTATTTTTCATAGATGGAATAGGGCAGAGGATACATATACGCCTTCGCGGGCATGGTACGATGGAAGGCGGTGTCGATGACGAGTACCTGCGGAATATCCTTCATAACCTCCATACAGCCCCTGATGCCCGCAAGGTGAGCGAGCGTATGAAGCGGGGCGATATCCACGCATTTTTCAAGGTCGGCAATCACGCTGTCGGTGACAAGCACGGATTCGGTGAGCCACGGACCGCCGTGCACGATGCGGTGACCTACGGCGTATATTTCGCTCATATCCCTGAAAGAGCCGTATTCATCTGAGGTGAGGAGATCAAGGGTGATCTTGGTCGCATCGGTGTGATTTGCAACAACGCGCTGATCTTCAAATTTCTTATGGTCAGTGAGACGTTCATGCTTTACCTTGCTGTTTGTCTCGCCGATCGCTTCAACAACGCCCTTTGCGACGGGCTTGTTGGTGTCCATATCGTAAAGCTGATATTTGAGGGAAGAGCTTCCCGCGTTGACTACCAGTATGTACATAAATTATTCTCCTTGCTACTTGACATTTTTCAACTTTTTTATTATACTACTTATTATAAGGAATTGCAAGGGAAATTTTCGCATGACAGAAAAAAAAGAAGCCGTTTTCGTTATCTGTGAATACAATCCGTTCCATTTCGGGCATTTACATCAGCTTTCGGAGTTGAAAGAGCGTTACGGTTCGGTTTTATGCGTCATGTCGGGCGATTACGTTCAGCGTGGCGAGTCGGCGATATATCCGAAGCAGGCACGCGCGGCTGCGGCTGTTGCCTGCGGCGCGGATGCGGTTTTCGAGCTTGCGTTTCCTTTTTCGTGTATGGCGGCGCGTGATTTCGCGGCGGCGGGAGTGTATCTTGCCGCGGCGCTGGGGTGCAGATATCTTGCCTTCGGTGCAGAAGACGGCGGTGATGCCCTGCTTGCGGCGTCCGGCGTGCTGTGTGACCGCGCTGCGGTCGCGGACATACAAAAGCAGAGCAGAAATCTGTCATACCCGAAAGCGGCATCTCTGCTGCTTGCAGAAAGGCTGGGCGACGGCTTTGCGGATATTGCGTCGAAGCCAAACAACATTCTCGGAATCGAGTACATCTCCGCCGCGAAGCGGCTGGGGTGCGATATGGATTTTGAAGTCGTGCGGCGGAGTCCGGCATTTGAAAGCTCGTCTGTCATACGGAACCGCGGTGACGTATTGCCGTATATTCCCGAAAGGGCGGCAAGGGTGCTTTCCGGAATACCGAGGCGGGATATGAAAAGGCTGGACAGTGCGCTTATGGCAGCAGCACTCCGTCTTTCAGCGGGCAGCGACGTCTACGGGCTGGACAGCGGCGAGGTCATGCGGCTTAAAAATGCGGCGGAGGAAAGCAGGACGGCGGACGAAACGGTTGAAAGAGCCGTTTCGGCAACCATGACCCGCGCAAAGGCGCGGCGCGGTATGCTTTCGGCGCTTCTCGGTATAACGCAGGGCGACGCGGCGACAAAGCCGCTTTATACAAGTCTGCTGGCGCTGGGCGAAAACGGCGCGTCATATATTTCGAGGCACAGAAAAGAGCTGTGCGTTCCCGTTGCGACCAAGCTGTCGCATATAAGCAGGGCGGGGGCGGAGGCGGTCGGTCAGTATGAGCGCGGCATTGTTGCCGGAAGAGTGGCGGCGCTTGCGGAGGAGAATACCGACGCACGTAACGGTTCACCTTAATACATAAACAGGACGGTATATAAATGTCAGCAAGAAACGTTTTGATTGTCAATCCCGAAGCGGGTAAGCACGATTCGACGGAGTTCATATCCGCGTCGGCGGCAAAGCTGCTTTCGGGAATACCGTATGAAATCAGGATAACGGAGTATCCGGGTCATGCGGCTGAAATCGCAAGGTCACTTTGCGGTGACGAATGCCGTATATACGCCTGCGGCGGCGACGGAACGCTGAACGAGGTCGTGAACGGCGTATTCCGCGGCGGCTGTCCCTCCCGTGTGGCTGTCGGTTGTGTGCCGATAGGCAGCGGCAACGATTTCATCAGGACTTTTGAGAATATTCCGTCGGAGGCGTTTCTCGATCTCAGCCGTCAGGCGGTCGGAGATATCCGGAAGATAGACCTCCTTCAGGTTGAGGACAGAGTCAGTGTCAACATACTTTCAGCCGGTTATGATGCGGCGGTCTGCGACAATCTCGAACGGTTCAAACGACTCCCGCTGGTGAACGGCAGTGCCGCGTACAATATGTCGGTGGTGTACTGCCTTGCCAGATATATGAAAAACAGATATACTCTCTATGCCGACGGTGAGGAGGTTGCGGACGAAAAGCGCGACTATCTTTTTGCCATTG
>FR892216.1:13815-15609 GCA_000433115.1 Ruminococcus sp. CAG:382 | reverse complement strand
CGGACGACGTGTATATCGACTTCATACGCATTCCCACGGTGTCGCGGCTTCAGTTTGCAAAGCTTGTCGGTATATTCAGACGCGGCGAGCATATCGAAAAGCTGCCGTTCTGCAAGCTTATGCGTTGCAGGACTCTGAAAATCACGGCGGACAAGCCCGTTGACGTGAATCTTGACGGGGAAATCGTGAAAATGCGCGACCCCGAAATAAAAATACTTCCGAAAGCATTGAATTTTATTGTACCCTGAAAGGAAAAAATGAATATGATAAATATTGCGATACTCGGCTTCGGCGTTGTGGGCAGCGGCGTTTACGAGGTAATAAAGCAAAACGGACTGCCCGTTACCGTAAAGCATATACTTGATAAGCGAACCTTCCCCGGTCACGACCTTGAAAATGCCGTTACGACGGATTTTTCCGCAATAATTGACGACCCCGCGGTTGATGTCGTGGTCGAAACAATGGGTGGCGCAAGCCCCGCGTACGAGTTTTCGCTGGCTGCGCTCAGAGCCGGAAAATCCGTTGTCACAAGCAATAAAATGGTGGTTGAAAAATACGGCGACGAGCTGAAATCCGTTGCCGCCGAAAATAACGTGTCCTATCTCTATGAAGCGTCGGCAGGCGGCGGAATACCCGTCATACATCCGATAAAACGCTGCTTGAGAGCAAATAAAATCACACGTGTCGCCGGAATACTGAACGGCACCACAAACTATATTCTGCGCCGTATGACGGATGGCATCGACTTTGCTGCCGCGCTGAAGGAGGCGCAGGCAAAAGGCTATGCCGAAGCCGACCCTACGGCGGACATCTGCGGCTACGATACGGCGCGTAAAATCGCAATCCTTGCGACGGAGGCGTTCGGCAGGCTGTTCAGATACGAGGACTGCGCCGAAATCACGGGCATCGACAAGCTCACAACGGAGCAGATAAATGCTGCCGCCGGAATGGGTTATCGCATAAAGCTGCTCGGCGTTGCCGAAAATAACAACGGCAGGTATTCACTGTTTGTGGCTCCCTGCCTTGTCGGGGAGGATACGCTGTTTGCGGCAACGGGCGGCGTGTTTAACGCGGTGTCGGTGACAGGCAATATGGTCGGCGAGGTTGTGTTCTACGGTCAGGGCGCGGGCAGCCTTGCAACGGCAAGCGCCGTCATCAGCGATATTCTGGAAACAGCCGACACACCGGCTCTTTACGGCAGGCAAAGCCGTGTCGCAAAGGAGGAGCTTGCTGCTCCGAGACTTGAAAAGCGGAATATATGCGGAGTTGAATTTTACGTCATATGAACGAAAAGCTGAAAAACAACATTTTTCTCTGGATAACGCCGATCATATGGGGCGTCGCGTTTGTCACCCAGCGCATCGGCGGAGACTATCTTGGCGCATTTACCTATAACGCGATACGATTCGGTATCGGTACGCTGTCGCTGATACCTGTCATACTTATCTTCGAAAAAGGTGATTTTTCAAAGGAATGCCGCCGCCTGACGTGGCTTGGCGGAATGCTTGGCGGACTTTTGCTGTTTGCCGGCTCATCGCTTCAGCAGGTTGCGATAACAATAACGAAAAGCGCGGGTAAGGCAGGCTTCCTTACCGCATTGTATACGGTGCTTGTCCCCGTGATAGGCGTTTTCCTCGGAAAGAAGAACACGTTTTTCACATGGATCGGCGTTGCGCTTGCGACCGTCGGCATGTATCTGCTCAGCTTCAAGGGCGAAGAGCCGTTCGGTGTCGGCGATATGCTTCTTCTGCTTTGCGCGCTCATGTTCGCGCTTCAGATTATAGCTATTGACCG
>FR892216.1:9982-13777 GCA_000433115.1 Ruminococcus sp. CAG:382 | reverse complement strand
GCTCCGGTTTTCAATGATCCAGCTCGCTGCGTCGGCGGTGCTTTCGACGATCGTAGCCCTGTTTACCGAAAGCTGTACCATGACTGATATCAGGTCGGCGCTCGTCGCGCTTCTTTACGGCGGAATCATGTCCTGCGGTGTGGGCTATACGACACAGATCCTCGGTCAGCGCGGTGCGAGTGAAACGTATTCTGCGATCGTGCTTTCCACTGAGTCGGTGTTTTCGGCGATAAGCGGCGCGCTGATACTCCACGAAACTATGAATACCAAGGGTTATATCGGCTGCGCCCTTATTTTCGCCGGAATCGTCATTTCTCATATAATGCCGAAAAAAGTCAAAACAGGTGTGACACAATGATAAGGAAATACCTTGAGGATCTGACCCTTTCTGAGGGCAGACTTCCTCAGCGCTCATATTATATCCCCGAAAACTCAAAAACCGACCTTAACGGTATATGGCGTTTTCGCTATTGTGCCGACGGCAACCCGGACTGCGGCAAATGGGACACGATCGAGGTGCCTTCCTGCTGGCAGACAGCAGGAGTATGCTCTGCGAACTATACTAACATCAATTATCCCTTCCCCTACGACCCGCCATATGTCCCGGATGTTAACCCCTGCGGCGTTTATGAGAGAGAAATCGAACTTAACCCCGACGGCAGAACGTATCTTGTCATGGAGGGCGTTGCGTCGTGCGCGCTCGTTTATCTTGACGGTGAATTCGTCGGATTCACTCAGGGCAGTCATCTGCAGGCGGAGTTTGAACTGACCGGACGCGCAGCCGGAAAGGCGACGCTCCGCATCGTCGTTTACAAATGGTGCTTCGGAAGCTATCTTGAAGACCAGGATTTCTTCCGTATGAACGGAATTTTCCGCGATATATATCTGCTGCATCGCCCCGAGGATCATATCGGCGATGTGGAGATATATACAGAAGGCGACGATGTTGTCATCAGAACGGATAAAAAGGTCAAAGCCGTGCTGAAGGACGGCGCGGGCAAAACCGTCGCATCGGGCGAAATTGACCGCACGGGCAGGCTTCATGTCGCGTCACCGATGCTCTGGAACGCCGAAAAGCCGTATCTTTACAGGCTCACACTTGCATATGGCGGGGAAAAGCTGCGCTTTGACGTCGGCTTCCGTACATATACGATTTCAAAGGACAACGAATTCCTCGTAAACGGTGTCGCGGTCAAGCTTAAAGGCGTGAACCATCATGACACACACATGAAAAACGGTTGGTGTATGACGGAAACGGACCTCCGCCGTGACCTGAAGCTTATGAAGAAGCTGAACATCAACACGGTGCGGACATCGCATTATCCGCCGTCCCCCGTCATGCTGGAGCTTTGCGACAGGCTGGGTTTTTATGTGATTCTGGAAACAGACCTCGAAACTCACGGCATACTCCGCCGCTATGCGAACGTAAATTATTCCTACGACGTTGAAAGCGGCGAGTGGCTCACTACTATGCCCGAATGGAAAGCGGCGTATGCGGAGCGCATGGAACGTGCTTTTGAGCGTGACAAGAATCATGCCTGCATCATAATGTGGTCAACCGGCAACGAAAGCGGTCACGGCGAAAACCATCAGGCTATGATACGCTGGATGAGAAGCCGCCGTCCGTCTGCCCTGATCCATTGTGAGGATGCTTCCCGTATGGGCTTTGAGGGAGCCGACGTCTGTTCAAGTATGTACACGCCCGCGTATGAAATGAGCCGGCTTGCCGCAACCGGCGAAAAGAAACAGCCGCTTTTCCTCTGCGAATACTCCCACGCAATGGGTAACGGTCCCGGCGATGTCTGGGAATACGTCGAGACAATGTATGCGCACAGGAATTTCATAGGCGGCTGTATCTGGGAATGGGCTGACCATACGGTGCTCAAAAACGGAGTGCAGTGCTACGGCGGTGATTTTGAGGGCGAGCTTACGGATGACGGCAACTTCTGCTGCGACGGTCTTGTATTTGCCGACCGTTCTCTCAAAGCCGGCAGTCTTGAAGCAAAGGCGGCGTATGCCCCTTTCCGTATTCGTACCGAGGACGGCGTCCTTTACATCGCAAACAGATACGACTTTACTTCTTTTGAAGGACACAGAATAGATATTTCAATCGAAAAGGACGGCGAATGCATATATTCGCTATCCGCGGACGACGCGAAAACCGCACCCGGCGACGAACTTGCGGTGCTTCTGCCCGAGCTTCCCGCCGTTTGCAGATACGGACTGTACGTCAACGTGACGTTGTCGGTCGGCGATCACGCCGACACGCTTCAGCTGCCGCTTGAATGCGACAGGGAAGCGCCTGAGGTACGCGCACCGCATGAATTCACGGTGGACGAAAACGGTTTTGTCGCAATGTACGGTGAAAGCGGCTTCCGCGTTTCGGATAAAACCGGTTGTATCGACGGTATAATAAAGGACGGCAAAAACATAATGCTTGACCCGCTTGAGCTGTCGGTGCTGCGCGCTCCCACGGATAACGAGCGCAATATAGCTCAGTACTGGTATCATTTGGACATCTGGCAGGGTGAGAACTTCGAAAGCCTGTTCAACAAAGTGTATGCGATAGCGGCTGAGGGCAATGAAATAATCGTGACGGGTTCGCTTTCCGGCGTATCCCACGTGCCGTTTTTCAGATATGAACAGACCGTCTCGTTCTATGACGGCGGGATCGCACATGTTTCACTGAAGGGTAAAATACGCGAAAACTGCATCTGGCTGCCCCGTCTCGGTTATGAGACAAAGCTGAAAAAGAGCGTTTCCGCGTTCGAATATCTCGGCGCCGGACCGAGCGAGAGCTACTGCGATATGCATAACGCTTCTCCTGTCGGCGTTTACCGCTCCACGGCGGCAAAGGAATATGTGAACTACGTCATGCCGCAGGAGCATGGAAACCACACATCCACTTCGTGGGTCAATGTGGGCGGCATATTCACCGCATCGGCGGCAGAACCGTTTGACATGAAGGTTTCGGCTTATTCCGCACGCCGGCTCTTTGACGCGAAGCACACCGATGAGCTCGGTGCAAGCGACGGTACATATGTCAGGATCGATTATATGGATTCGGGAATAGGTTCAAATTCCTGCGGTCCGGCTCTCGATCCGAAGTGGCGGCTTGACGACAAGGATATTTTGTTCGAATTCGATATCACACTCAATATATAAAGCAATAACCCCTCGCGCAGAAGTTTAACTGCCCGCAGAGGGTATTTCGGAAAGAGAGGAATTTCATGAAATACGGATTTTTCAAACGGCTCGGAACCTTCGCGCTTGCCGTTGCGCTTATGATCCCGTTCGGCGCATTCAATGTGCGCGCCGACAGCGGTGAAACGATTACGGTTCCCGTCGATTCAGTCAACGGCACACGCTGGGCGGATATAATTGTGGTATACAAAGACAGACCGACGACGCTTCAGAACGAATGGGGCTGGAACGTTGTCGTGAGCGCCGACGGTGTTGTCATCGATAAGATCCCGGGAGGCGACGCGCGCGGCAAAAATCTTGCGGTTCCGGAAGGGGGTTTTGTCCTGTCCGGTACGGGCGAGGCGGGGGAAAACATGTATGAAGCCGTGAACATTGACGACAACGCGGTTTTTGATGAATACGGAATGCGCGTCCTTATATCGGGCGGAGACATTGACCCGTTTTATAAGACAAGCTTCACCTTTACCGGTCGCAACGCGACGCGCTACTCCAACACGCTGATTATATATGACATATCGGGCAAGCGCACCGGAACCAACGGATATGGCTTTGAAGTGTGTGTGAATTCGGATGGATTTATCATTTCGGCGG
>FR892216.1:6130-9949 GCA_000433115.1 Ruminococcus sp. CAG:382 | reverse complement strand
CCGTTGTGCCGGACGGCGGCTTTGTCATCTCCGCGATCGAGCCTGCCGACAAAAACCTGCTCAAAGCATACTGCATTCCCGGCGCAAAATGCGTCATTTCGGGCAATACGGTCACTGTGAGCTACGATGAATCAATGATGTCGGCGACGGTCGAAAACGAGCTTCACGAGCTTGAGAAGGAAGTTCAAACTGCAAAAAGCCAGCTCCGCCTTGTAGATTACGATGCGATTTCGGAACGTATTGCGAAGATAGACCCCGAAGACGTCTTCGATCTTGAATCACGTGACAGTGTCATCGACGAGATCAAAAGCATTTCGCGTATGCTCATTGAACAGCGCGAGGTTGAGGTCAGAAGTGTCTGGTACGTTCCGCTTGAGAAAAGCCAAAAAGCGGTTTATAAAACCGTCGAGGCGATGAAGGAGGCGGGCATAAATCAGCTTTGTCTCGGGATCGTCAGCGACGGCAAAAGCATTGTGCGTGTTCCCGATATGAAGATTTACAAGGCTGATTCACGCTCCTATCACTTCGATATCCTTCAGACATATGTTTCAGCCTGCAAGGAGCAGGGAATAGAACTTGTCGTGTCGATCCCCGTGTTCTTCGGCGGAGACGGCGCCGCCTGCACACCGTATCTCACGCTTACAAACGGCGGCGAGATCAATGCGGAGCATTTTGCGTCGCCCGCAAACGATGAATTCTTTGAAGAGATAACGGAATATTTCAGCTATATCGCCACACATTACGCCATTGACGGTATACAGTACGACTACATACGCTATCCGTATTTCGACGGCACGACCGATTTCGGCTATGACGATGCGTCAAAGAAGCTTTTTACAGCCGAAACGGGTCTCGGCGCCGATGTGATCGACGGAATAGCAAAGCAGCTCAGGGCACACGAAAACTGGAACGATTGGGTGAACTTCAAGACCTCTCTGATCGACCGCCGCGTTGCCGAGCTTTCCGAAAAAATACGTTCTCTCCGTCCGGATATATACATTTCCGCCGCCGTCGCAAACGATACGGGAGCCGATTTTTACTGTCAGGACAGTTCGCACTGGCTTGCCGCAGGGAACGTTGACGGAATATATCCCATGTCATATTCAGCAGGTATTTTCCCCGAGGCAACGAAAAAATTCGGCAGCTATATGACAGACTCATCTTATCTGATTATGGGCAACGGTGCGTATATGTCGCTGTCGCTCGACGAAATGTACCGCCAGTTCAACGAACAGGCGATTTTCGGCGGTGACGGGATCGCATTTTTCGAATGGGGCGCATATGTTGACCACGGCTATGCGGCGGCATTCGAAAAGGACGTCATGTCAAAGCCTGCTCTGTCGTTCACATACGCCGAGAGCGCAAGCATAGAAGCGCTCAGGACAATGGCAGCGGCGAGATTTGAGCTTTATTTCGCAGAAAGCGGAAAAACCGGAGACACACTTGATACCGATATGTCTCTTGTTGAAATGTACACCGTGCTTGCGGCATATGGCAACGATTACCTGACGCAGGACATCGAGCTTGCGCTCAGAATCGAAAAGATGTCGAAGGCGGACAAAAAGGGCGGCAATTATCTCGTTTCCGAAAGCTCCGATGAGCCGTCTTCGGAAGCATCTGCCGGAGCGTCCGGATCTGTCGAAGAAAGCGGCGCTTCCGTCACTGACAGCGACGCATCGGCTTCCTCAGATTCCGGAGAAGCCGGAAATAGCAATGTGCTGCCGTGGATAATCGGTGGCGTACTCGCTGTTGCGGCTGTGGCTGTCGGAGTGATTTTCGGCAGGAAGAAAAAATAATTGCTTGACAGGCGCTGTCGGTTTGTGATACAATAAAACTGCGGCAGGGGGAGGCACCCATAACAAAAAACATCGAAGTTGTTGATGAGCAAGGCAATGTTTATGGAGCAACCTACCCGAAACGGGCAAAGGGTCTTGTTAAAAACGGCAGGGCACGCTTCGTCGGTGAAAACAGAATATGTCTTGCGTGTCCGCCGGATATGAAAAGTATTTCGGAGGATAATATGGATAACAACAAAAGCATTCAAAGCGTTGACAACAGCAAAAACGACATGAGCTGCAAGCTCACGCGCCGTGAAATTTTCGAAGAGGTTCGATGGATAACCGAATCGCTCCGCGACAACAGCTTCATGGGAAGGCTTGACGACAGTATAACGTCGATATGTTCTGCGGAGGATGTTGATTCCGATGCTATTCGGGCGATGGTCGAATCGGTCTGCGATGTGTATAAAATGCGCACCTCGACTCTTGAAAAATCGCTTTCGCTGTATCAGCAGATGCTTTATGACGTCTCCGACGATGACTGAACCGCCGGAAGGTCATAATTGAAGCGATAACAAATCAAAAGCGGCTGCCCTCGGGCAGCCGTTTTTTTGAGGATAAAAACGGGTTGTGCATTGCTCCGCAACACCGTTTGCGCGTCAGCAAGATATAAAAAAACCAAGCCGAACGGCTTGGTTTTTGGGGTGGATTACCGGACTCGAACCGGCGACCCTCAGGGCCACAACCTGATACTCTAACCAACTGAGCTAAATCCACCATAATGGCGTGCCTTGGGGGATTCGAACCCTCGACCTACTGCTTAGAAGGCAGTTGCTCTATCCTGCTGAGCTAAAGGCACAGAAGACGAAACGGCGATTTTTCAAATGACGTGCGTTTCTTTTTTGCCTGCTGTGAGGCACTGGAGCGGGTGACGGGAATCGAACCCGCACGACCAGCTTGGAAGGCTGGGATTCTACCACTGAACTACACCCGCAGATAAAGCACGGCGATATTATTAGGGCGGGCGAAGCCGCCCTATAAATATTCAGTGCTTACAATCGGTTACGCCATCTGATTCATGAGAAGAGTGTACTGGCTCTTCTTTCTGGCTGCGTTGTTCTCGTGAAGAACGCCTTTGTTCACAGCCTTATCGACCATAGCGACCGCATTGGCGTAAGCCGTCTTAGCAAGAGCTTTGTCGCCGGACTCAACCGCAGACTTGAACTTTTTGATAGAAGTTTTAAGTGCGGACTTGAACATCTTGTTCTGAAGCGTCTTGGATTCGGTCACCTTAACACGCTTTTTTGCTGATTTGATATTCGGCACGATGCACACCTCCTTTATGTTTTCAGGCACTTTGTAATAATACCACACTTATTTCGATTTTGCAAGGGGTTTTCGAAAAAAAGTTGTTCTTTTCGCATTATTTTTTTCTTCCGGCGCAAAATAAGAGGAAAAAAGGGGGTTTTTATGCGTAATATCAGGACAGATCTTGCCGTCGAAGCGCATGAAGCGAGGTATGGCGACGCGCTTTGCGACGGGGTTACGAAAAATTTTTCGAATGTCTGCGGATTTGAGGTCACAGAGCTGAATATTTCCGAAAAAGCGGCGGCGGAGCTCGGGAAACCGAAGGGGACATATCTTTCCGCCGAATTCGGACGACTATGGCAGGACAGCGACGAGGCAGCCGAACGGACAGCGCGGCTCATATGTGCGCTCATAAGCCGACTTGCGCCGTCCGGCGACGGCTGTGTGCTTGTCGCGGGGCTTGGCAATGAGCGCATAACTCCCGATGCCGTGGGACCGAAGTCGGTGAAAATGCTTACTGTAACGCGCCATGTGAAGCGTCTTGATCCGGGACTGTATTCAAGGCTCGGCTTCGGTGAGTGCGCGGCGATTATTCCCGGCGTACTCGGCGACACCGGAATCGAAAGCGCCGACATCATACGCGGCGCGGCGGAAGCCGTGCGCCCGCGCTGTATCATCGCAATCGACGCACTGTCGTCGCGGCGTATGGCGCGCATGGCGACGACCGGTCAGG
>FR892216.1:0-6059 GCA_000433115.1 Ruminococcus sp. CAG:382 | reverse complement strand
TGCGGCGATATCGCAGGAGACAATGGGCTGCCCCGTGATATCCGTCGGCTTTCCCACCGTTGTCGACGCGGTGACGCTCACGCTGGACATGCTTGAAGAAGCGGGCATTGAAGAAGAAAAACTTGACGCGGCGGCGGAGCTGCTTTCCGAAAGCGGCAGACGCTCTCTGTTCGTCGCGCCGAAGGACTGTGACATGATAACAGAGTGTCTCGCAAACGTTGCGTCAAAGGCAATCAATATATTCGTACACGGCGTTCAGGGAGCGTTATAGAAACACAGACCGGAATATTTCTGTATTCTGTCGTCGAAAGTCCGGCGCGGCGTACCTTTGAACGCAGTCGGTCGGCTTTCGGCGACTCGGCATCTTTTTCATCATTCCCGAATTTTTGCATATCGTATTTACTTTTATCGGAAATCGTGATACAATAACAAAAAACAAAATATGAGGATATACTATGATGAAAAAGATGCTGACCCTTCTTATGGCATCGCTGCTTATTGCGTCAACGGTGTCTGTTAAAGCCGTATGCTCCGATGACGGCGCTGCTGCTGTCGGGAAAACGAATCTTCACACAAAAGATTATTACAGGGATATCATGAAGCGCGAAATCACTTTTGTGAAGCGTGCGGCGCTTGACTGCGGAGCGATAGGTATGTATGCGCCTGCCGTGAGCGACTATGCGGGCATGGAGCTTCCCGCCGTTGACGGAATATCCCCCGATGAATACAAAACATGGCGTTCGGCAAAAGTGATGCCCTATTTTTCGGACACGGCAGTCCTCGGCGTCATACGTGCCGACAGAGCGATGGGTACCGCCGAGGGCAAGGAAGTCTGCCTCAATTACATAAACTGGTACATTTCGCGCATGAACACGGCTGAGAGCGACGTAAACGGCGTTGCCGGCACGGTTTATGACTACTATATCTTTCAGTCCGACGACGGCAGAACCGTCAGCCTGCCGCTTTATGATGCGTATGCGTCGCAGTACGAGGGGCAGGCGAACCCGTATGACTATGATTCAACGGATTCCTATGCCGCGCTGTTTTTGCAGATACTGTTCGAATACGCCGATGTGTATGACAGCACCTTCCTTGAAGGCAGGGAAGACGTTGTTGACGCGCTGATAAACGTGCTCGAGGCGACGTATGTGTCGACGCTGGGACTCACCTACGCAAAGCCGAGCTATGCTGTGTGCTACATGATGGATAACTGCGAGGTGTATTGCGGCTATGTCGAGGCTGCGAAAATATACAGCCGCTTTTTCGGAAACGAGGAAAAAGCGGAGCAGTGCCGTCGCCGCGCCGAAACGGTACAGGAAGCGATCTGCACCGCGATGTGGGACGGCGAAAACAACGCTTTTCTTGCCGCAGTCGATACAAGCGGCAATAACATATACGACGGCAACGACCTGACGGTATTCTATCCTCAGGCGACCTGCCAGCTCTTCCCCGTGCTGTTCGGAGTGATATCGCCCGACGACCCCAAGGCAGTGCTTGTGTATGACCGCTTCAAAGAAATGTTCTGCGGCGGCAGAAAGGGCAGTGACTGGCTGAATATCGATGCCGGCGGTGCATATCCGTGGTGTATTCTGCTCCGCGCGGTTATCGCAATGGGCGATCTTGAAACGGCGGACAGCTTCCTTTCGACTGTCAAAGGACGTTATATCGGCATGAATCACACCTATCCGTATTACTGTGCCGAATGGGGACACGTCCTCGTTTCGGCAACCGAGCTGTATGCACTGGCGCCCGATGACGACGTTTCCGAATCGTCGGCAGAACCCGAAGAATCTTCGCAGAGCGACGGTGAACAGCCTGAAAGCTCCGCCGGTGAAAGCGTTCCCGCCGCCCCCGAAAAGAAGAGCGGCTCACTCGGCTGGATTATCGGCGGTGCGCTCGCGGTGGCTGCGGTGACGACTGTGACGGCCCTGAAGCGCAGAAAGAAATAAAATAACATAAAATGCGTTCGCCGTGAACACGACGAACGCATTTTTTTCAATTAATATTAAGGGTAAAGGCGAACCGAAATCAGTTTCCGGCTCTCGCAACAGTCAGCTGCGTCATGTCAGGCGCTTCAAGACCGATCGCGTCGCAGGCACTCTTGTAGCGTGCGATTGTTTCGGCATTGTCCGTGAGCAGTGTGTTGAAACCGTTTGAAACTGTTCCGGAAGCGTCTCTTTCCGCAACATTGCGGTCAAAGCGCGCCGCAAACACCTTGACTTCATCGTCTGTCAGCTTTCCGAATACGGAAGCGCGGGAGAGGATGATCTCGATGTTTCTGGTGTCGAATATATTGCCGTCTTCGCCCTCGTGGGGAGAATTGAGATATTTCTTGAGCAGATAATGTGCCGCGTCCGCACGGCTGTCAAGCTCGGCATAGCAGTTATAGGTTTTCACAAGGTAATCGTAAAAATAATCATATATGCGGGTGCTGAAATCGGAGATTGCAAAGTGCTCGTTTGTGAACGGCAGGTTAAGCGCATATTCGCAAAGCTCTTCGGTTGTCATACCTGCGAGGCGTTCCTCGTCAAGCTGGAAATAGCTGACCCTTGCCATGGAGTTGTTCGGATGTTCCTCAAACGCGGCTGCTCTTTCGGATTGCCAGTCATATGAAGTGGCGGGGACATAGGTGATCGGTTCATCCGCAATTGCTTTTGCGACGTTTTCGATCCTGTTTCTTTCGGAAAGGGACGCGTCTGCAATTACGGGCTTTTCCGCTTCTGCGGGAGCTTTTTCCGCCGGCTGTGCGTTGCCGGCGTTCTCGGGGCTTGCGTCACTGCGGTTTGAAAGCACGGCGACGGAAGCGACTATACAGCATACAATCAGTACGGCTGCACGGATTTCGAAAACAATTCTTTTTTTCATGGTGATCCGTTCCTTTCTTTGATGTCGTTGTAAAAACGCTGATTTTTTTGGAATGGGAAAATAAGTTTTGAACTTTGCGGTTTGTGGCACGCAGTTAATTCTGCGGTTCCATTTTGAGACTCCTTTCACACCGATGTGAATTTCTTTCATACTGCACCGTTTGTTACTGTACATTTTCGCACAACGCGGATTGCAACGAACGATTATCGCAAGATAACCTCCGGATAAACAACAATTTCGATTGCCCTTACCTTATTTTGCGAATTACACATAATATTAGATTTATGAAGCCGTCTCTGCGGATTTCCAGTACGTATACAATTTGTGGTGCTCCGTTGCAATATCCCAATTTTTCCGATATGATATCGTATTGTACTCCTTCCATGGAGTCGTAGCAGAGTGCGGTTTTGATTCTTTTCTCAAGCAGCTTATTACGCTCGGCGGTACTCAGAAACGGTTTCGTCAGATTATCGGGACAATTGTTTCTTTTATCGAAATAATCTATGAGTCCGTCGGCGGTAATATATACGGTCACACCGATGTCGCACACTATTTCTCTTTTGACATCCCATGTCAGGCGGTAATGCTTAACTACGGAATCTGCGGAAGGAGGTTTTAATTCAAACACGTTGTATGTTGAGAAGTCGGCAAGATTGCCAAACATTGCTTCGACCGTTTCCTTTATCTCCGTATCCGACAAAGCACTGATATTGTCAATTGCGGGATATGGATGCAATCCGCTGAAATAGGTGACGGTGCCTGCTTCCGAATCGGTTTCTATATAACACTTATTGGATTCGGAAGCATCGGTGATGACATCGTAAGCATCTGTCATTCCGAGACCGTTGCAATTGATGTGGCTTGCACGGTATCGTACGGTGAAATCGGAGCTTCCGATTCGGATCACACTGTTGCCGGCAGGAGCGTTCTTGTTGACAACATTGTGATTTGCAACGTCGACGCCATTGATCTCGAACGGGTCAGCGTCGTCAATGATTTCGCAGACATAAGTCGGCATCGCACAGCCTGCAAATGAAAAAATCAGAATGAGACATAAAGCTACCGAAAAAATGTAACATAAATAAGTCTTCATTTTCTGATCATCCTTTCTTTTTGAGTTTTGCGGTTTGTGGCACGCAGTTAATTCTGCGGTTCCATTTTGAGCCTCCTTTCACACCGATGTGAATTTCTTTAATGTTGCACCGCTTGTTGCGGTACATTTATATTATATATTGTGTTTTTGCTCTTGTCAACTCCTTTTTTGCTTGAAATATGGAAATTTACAAATTTATTCGACAAAAATATGCGTTTTTTCGTCCGAATCGCTTTCCCGCCATAAATCGAACCGCATGTTTGTCGAAATAAACAAAAATGCGTCCGCCGTGAACACGACGAACGCATTTTTCAATTGATTCGGTTCGGAATATGACCCGAAAGCTATTTTTTGATTCTGATCTTCTTTGCCAGCCAGAACGCGAGTACGCACTTCATGGCATCGGGGACGATGAAGGGCAGAACGCACTTCGCGGTTGCGGCAATGAAGCCCGCAAGCCCGACTCCGGTTGCGAAAACATACCACAGTGTGCCGAAAAGGTAGCACACAAACATACCGACCGCCATCCCGGCGATTTTACGCGCCGTGGGGTTTTTTCTCGCGGTCAACAGCCAGTAAACAAGCGCCGCGCCGAGGAATCCCGCGATATATCCGCCTGTCGGACCGATAAGCACCCCAAATCCGCCGCGGAACCCCGAAAAAACGGGCACGCCGATGGCGCCGAGCAGAATGTATACCGCCACTGCGGTCGTACCGTCTCTGCCGCCGAGTATGCCGAGAGCGGCGAAAACTCCGAAGGTCTGGAGTGTGAAGGATATGAACGGAAGCGGCATGGGTATCGTTATGAACGCGCATACCGCGATGAGCGCCGCAAAGAGCGCGATGTAGGTTGTTTCGAGAATTCTTGATTTTGCTTTCTGCATTTCAGATCACCTGTTGCCGGCGGAATACCCTGACGGGCTTGCCGAGCTCCCTTGCATATTTTATCGAAAAGGCTGTGCCTGTCGATGTGCCGTCCCAGATTGCGACGACGATGTCGGCAAGGCGCACGATGCGCATGTCGCGCACAGTGGGCGCACGTCTGCCGTATTGCCCGTAGTCGGGCAGGATTATGTGTTTTGAGATACGGTGCGTGTCGGCATAAAGCTCCGCCGCCGTATCAACGCCCACCGCACCGCCGGAAATTATCTCCGTCGTGCCTGCCGGAAGCAGCTCCACGAGCTGACTGTCCGTCACCGTGAGCGTCCTTGAACCGATTACCGCCACCTTCATGAGCCACCTCAGTTTTCGTCGAGATACTTCACAAGCTTGCCGTTTTCGTAAAGCACCTTGCGCCAGTAGCCGTAGGTCTTGAAGTAATATTCGGCGTTGCCGTTCAGCTTGCCGTTTGTGAACGTACCCTTGACGATGTCTCCGTTTGCGAAGGTTTTCTGACCGCTGCCGTTTATCACGCCGTTTGTGAAGCTTCCTTCATACACCTCGCCGCCGCTCGTGAGCTTGCCGGTGCCGTGCGGCTTGCCGTTTTTCCATGCCCCGGTGTACACATCGCCGTTTGCGTATTTGTACGTACCCTGACCCGAAAAAACTCCGCCCGAGAAACTGCCCGTATATTCGCCGAGCTTATCCTTGAAATATCCGTCGCCGTTCTGCACACCGTCGACCCAGTTTCCTTTATATACCGCGCCGCCCGAATATCGGTATTCGCCGTATCCTTGGCGGAAGCCGTTTTCGAAGCTGCCCTCGTAAACATCGCCGTTTGAATATGTGAAAACGCCTTCTCCGTCGCGTATGCCGTCCTTCAGCTCGCCCTTGTATACCGTGCCGTCGGAATATTTCACACTGCAGGTGCCGTTCGGCATATTGTTCGCAAATTCGCCGGTGATTTCGTCGCCGCTTGCGTATATCATTGTGCCGTTGCCGCTCATGACGTCGTTTTCATATTCACCGTCATAGCTGCCGCCGCTCGCGAAGGTCGTCTTTCCCCTTCCGCTGCGTCTTCCCGCGACAAAGCTTCCGACATAGACGTCGCCGTTATAATAGTTCAGCGTTCCCTGACCGTTCGGCACGTTGCTGCCGTCCGCTTCGCCGTTGTAATAGCCGAAAGCGGTTTCGATCTCTGTCACGTGCCGGCTTTCGGCGG
>FR892215.1:14129-17619 GCA_000433115.1 Ruminococcus sp. CAG:382 | reverse complement strand
GCAAGGTAAAAAAGGACAATCCCGTTGATGCGCTTAAAAACGAAAATCTGTAAAAAAGAGGTGAAAGAAGATGTACAACAGCGAAAAAACCGCAAGCCGGCAGAATAAATGGGGTTCTCTTATGATCTGCCGGCTGATCATTCTCGGCGGATACCTTTTGATCCGTATGGTCTTTCTTATATTCGGGCTGCAGCTTCACCTTGCCGCGCAGGGGGCTTGTCTTGTGTTACTTCCGTTTATCTTCGGTGCGCTATATTTACGGAAGTGTTGCAAAAAGCAAAAACCGTGGTTTTATGTGCTCGGACTCCTGTTTCCTGCCGTTGCCGAGAAGCTGACGCTGTATTTCCTCGGCGCATATCTGTGCGGGATCAGTCCCTTGCGCGTCACGACGGTTATGGAGGCAATCGGAAGGACTGAGCCGTATACGGTACTCTTTACACGGATGCCGATGCGGTATGCAATCAATCTGCTGTTCTTCAATCCGATATACATTCTTTGCGGAGTAGCCTTTGCCGCTCTCTGTGCATTTGGCTTATTTGCTTTGCAAAAACGAGCAGCCGACTGATGATATGTACCCCCAATACCGGACACCTGGTATAGGGGGTATTGCTATATGAAATACAGTTATGAGTATAAGCGGATGTGTGTTGAGCTATATCGACACGGGAAATGGGCAGAAACGCCGGAAGGCATACAGAAAGAGAGCTTTCGCAAGTGCTTTTATTTTTGCCTTTCCTGCAATTGTTAACATACTTATGCTTGACATATCGGCAAAAATATGCTACATTTATATCAATGAAAGATTCCGCTCGGGAATCGTGTTTATTTCTCATTTCAGAAAGGACAAACTTATGAAAAAGGTACTGAGTATACTCATCGCGACCCTTCTGGTGCTTTTCATCGTAATTCCGGTCACAGCTGCCGATGTCGTTGAGCTCACACTTGACGGTAACGGATACATTACCGGCATCAAAGCCACCACAAATCAGTCTTCGTATACGATCCCATATAACAAAGAAAAAGTCAGAGGCATTGCCCCGGACTGTTCGTTCAGCGGCTCGATAGGCACTTTGTATATTCCCTTAGGGATATCTCTGAGTTCCAACGCTCTTTCCGGCTGCACGTCTTCCAACGTCGTTATTGAGTCGGGGCGTTCCTCGCTTCCGAGCAAACTCTTTTACGGCAACACACATGTAGTTACAATTTCAATTCCCGATTCCGTAGCATCAATCGGCACAGCATGCTTTTCAGGATGTTCAAAGCTTATAAGCGTAAGTATTCCATCAGAAATATCCGAAATACCGGACAATTGTTTTTCGGGATGCTCTTCTCTCAGTGGCATTTCAATCCCGTCGGGAGTGATTAAAGTCGGCTCTTCTGCGTTCTCCGGATGCGCTAACATTACGACGATTGATTTCAGCACCAATCTCAAAGAAATAGGCGACAACGCATTTGCCGATTGCTTAAAACTCGCACAAATCACAACCAACCGTACCGTAACCTTCCCTACCGTCACTGTCATCGGCTCACAGGCATTCTACGGCACCGCAATAAATACACTCATCATTCCTGACACCGTCACCACAATAGGCAAAGGCGCTTTTGCAGACTGTAAGCAACTTACAGAAGTTTATATCGGCGATAAGGTCACCGATATCCCCAATTCATGCTTCAACAGATGCGAATCGCTTTACAAAGTTACGTTCGGAAAAAAAGTCACCCGCATCGGCGAGTACGCTTTCAGCTATGCGCTTTCAAATGACCGCTACGACGCCGACATAATCCTCCCTGCAAACGTAACGACGATTGAAAAATCCGCATTTGAAGGCTGCATCGGCATTGCCACACTGTCTGTTTATAACTCATCATGTAAAATCAACAGCAATGCTTTTTACCGTTGCTCACGCTTCACAATGAAGGGATATAACGGCTCAACCGCCGAAACCTTCGCGAAAACCGCCTCAAACGTCACATTTACTTCACTCACCGGAGGTTCCACCGGCGATGAGGAAAAATACGATGATCTGAGATACACAATCATCGGCGGCAAGGTACATATCACAGCATATGTCGGTTCGGGTAACGACAAGGTCGTTGTCCCCGCAAAAATCGGCGGCAAGGACGTCACCGCAATTGATGCCAACGCATTCCTCAGATGCGACGCCGTAACAGTTATACTTCCCGAAAGCATTGAATCGATCAGCGAGCGCGCCTTTGCAGGCTGTTCAAAGCTCAGGACTATCGTCATCCTCGACAAGTGTCGTTCCATCGATTCCACTGCATTCAACGACACGACATCACTTACCATCAGAGGTCTCCGCAATTCGTACGCTCAGATGTACGCAAGCGATAAAAACATTGCTTTCTCTGCCCTGAGCGATTCCGAATACAAATGCCTTTCAGGCACTCACGGCGAAACACGCACCGACAGAAAAGAAGCGACCTGCAAGGAAGAAGGCTACGAACGTACCATATGTACAGTGTGCGGCGAAGTCATCAAAGAAACAAAACTCCCCAAACCCACTTCTCACACATACGAAACCAAAACAGTCGCTCCCACCTGCACCGAAAAAGGCTACACGCTTCATACCTGTAAATCATGCGGCGACAACTACAAGGACAACGAAACCGCTGCACTCGGGCACAAATGGGGCGAATGGTATACACTTGTCAAGCCTACTTACACAAGCGCCGGCACAAAGACACGCCATTGCACCAACTCAGGCTGTGACGAATCACAGACTGAAGTCATCCCCGCACTCACGCTGAATTCCTTTGACGAAATACTTGAAGGTATGGAAACGGAATTTGAAGTCATCACCAGATACTCCGACGGCGAAACAGTCAAGTTATTCTCAGGTTTTGACGAAAAAACCGACTGTTCACGTTATTCTGACCTTTTTGACCCGCAGTATAACATAAAGCTGCTCGGATCAAACGGCTTCACAAAAACAAGCGGATATATAGCCACCGGTGACCGTTTCGTTCTGCTTGACGCTGACGGCAAGATCATCGACACTCTCACCGTTGTCGTAATCGGCGATGTCACAGGCGACGGCAGAGTCAACGCCGCAGATTATATAGCGCAAAGACGTGTAATCCTCGGCATAACAAATCTCAGCATTGCAAGCCAAACGGCAGCCGACGTGAACGGGAACGGAAAAATCCAGGCGAACGATTATATCAAACTGAGAAGGTATATTCTCGGTATGATCGACACGCTGAAATAACCGACAATTACCGAAGCAGGAGAACGAAAAACCGGTCTCCTGCTTTTTTATATATTCGGTTGAAACCCACAAGTATTCCGAAACAAAAACATCTCCGGCGCTTCAAATAGTACCGGAGATGTTTTTCATTTTGAATTAATGCTTTTTTGTGTTTTAACGAGCCAATAATCAGACCATGAATTCTCTCATGTCATCCTCAAACGCCTTATTATATTCAGTATCGGCAGTGGGGGTTTTTGGGTGGGGAAAGGGGGGGGGGA
>FR892215.1:0-14105 GCA_000433115.1 Ruminococcus sp. CAG:382 | reverse complement strand
AGGCTGAAGATACCCATGATCGATTTTGCATCGACAATGTATCTGCCTTCTTTGAGGTCAACAGGGAAATTGTAACGTTCTACCTTGTTGATGAAAGAGCGGATTTGCTCAACGGTGCTGAGTTTGATCTGGAATTCCATAGTAAAATCCTCCTGAAATATAATTCAAATAAGTTCAAACAGTTTATTCGTGAACCACATCATAACCGGTACGGTAACGACCGAAAACAATGTTGTGACGCCGACACAGCTTGCGCCGAGCGACGAATTTGACTTGTAAAGATCCGAATAAAGAGCGGTATCTGCCGATGACGGCAAACAGGTCATTGCGACACATATGTACGTGAGACCCTTGTCAAAGCCGAACAGCTTATGCATGAGGACGCATACCGTAAGTGTCAATACGGGGGCAATTATAAGCTTTGCGATAGAAAAGGTGTAGAGCTTGACCTTGAAAAGGTTCGTAAGCGGCTGGTTGCACATCAGACTGCCGACAATAAGCATCGACAGTGGGAATGTCATATCTCCCACCACCTTGAAGGTGTCAAGAAGAAAAGTCGGCAGCGTAATCCTGAAAATAAACAGGAGAACACCGACAGCAGCCGCAATCGTTCCCGGATTCAGCAAGGCATCACGCAGCGGATGGCTTCCCTTTTTTCCTCTTCCAAGTAATATAACACCGTAAAGACGAATGTATACATTGAAAAAGAGTGTGAAGCACGCGCCGTAAAAATAACCTATCTCACCGAAAAGCGCGGCAAGTATTGGATATCCGAGATACGACCAGTTTGCAAATACGGTTCCGAACTCCAAAACATTGCGATCGGCTTTCTCGCTGCCCTTGAAAAACAGCGATGCCAGAAACGACAAAGCAACAAGTATCACGGCACTGACTCCAATAAGAGACAGCGCGATTTTCAGCTTGTCGGCAGAATATGACGTCTGAAACGCGCCGATTATAAGAAGCGGCTGCGTTACGTTTATCACAAGTCCGGACAGCTTTTTTGTCGCTTGCCAATCAATAACACCGAGGATACGGCTTACCGCACCGATCAGCATTATTATGAAAAACGTCAGAACAGTGCTGAACACATAGCTGACATCAACGGTGTTCATCGGGATGCCTCCTTATTGCAAGGTCAGGTCGATAAATTCTATAAGCCGAGCATCTTTTCGGCAGCGCGATGACAGATCCATTCCTTCTCGTCTTCCGTAAGAGGAAGTGCGTCAAACTGTTCAAAGACGCTTTCCGGCTTCCGCAGCGGGAAATCGCTTCCGAAGAAAACCCTTTCAACGCCGTGACGCCGGATCGTGCTGACCAGTCTTTCGGGCGGCAGAAATGTTATCGCATCGGAAATATCTGTATACATCGGTGTTCCGATAAGAAGTCTGTCTGCCTCGTCCCATTCCTGATATCCGCCGAGATGAGCGGCTATGACCGTGAGCTCCGGAATTTTGTCCATCAGATTATAAAGTCTGCATGGTGTCGAGAAGTCCGTGGTGATATCGCCGACATGGAAAAGTATCGGCAAGCCTATCTCAGCGCAGTATCTGTATGCCGGGAAAAGGTTCGGCTCATCGAGATTGAAATGCTGGAAATCAGGATGCATCTTGATTCCCTTTGAACCGAGCGCCTTCACTCGGTCCAGCTCCGCACATATTTCCTTTATCGGAAGAAGCGGGTGGAATGATGAAAACGGAATGAATTCGGGGTGCAACTTAGCTTCCTCAAGCAGATAATCGTTTCCGTGGTGCAGATTTTCCGGCTTGAGAGTTGCGGACGAAATAACGAACCGCATATTAGGCAATGTTTCGCACGATCTGAGGAGTCCTTCGGCAGTACCGTCGCACTCCATAGGCAGGCTGTAATATCCGCCTATATTTGTGACCGCGCGTGCAGCCAGCTTTGCGGGGAAAATATGAGTATGAAAATCGATGACAGCGCGGTTATTTGACACAGACCAATTCGCCGCTCTTATCAGCGGACTCCCTTTCAGCAAGAACAATACGGATGGTATTCTTAGAATCTTCAGGCATGTTGTAGGTTATGGGCTTGCCGTCAAGGATGCACTGAGCAAAAAATTTGGTTTCTTCGTAGTAAGGATTCTTGGAGGGTACCTCGTACTCTTCGTTTTCACCTTCCTTACGGTAGATATGGAAGCCTGCGGTATCCTTCACAACAGTACCTTTTGTGAAGTTTACACGGAAATCCTGATAGAAATACGGTGATGTGAGAGTCCAGTCGTTCTGAGTATTGCAAGGCATACCGTTTTTATAAATATAGTTGGTTGTCAGAGTGTCGTATGCTGATTTTTCGAACATTGTCTTACCGACAGTCGAAACCTTTTCGGGCATACCAAAGAGGAAGTTGATCATATCGACATCATGGACATGCTGGTCAAAGAGTGCGCCGCCACCCTTCTCACGGTCAAGAAGCCAGTTTTCATATGACCAGAGAGGTGTTCCGCCGCCGCGGAAGAAGAAGCTTGCGACAACCTCGCCGAGCTCGCCGCTGTCAATGATCTCCTTGAGCTTGAGATAAGCGGGAGCGAATCGCAGGCACTGACCGATCATAAGTCTGACATTGTTTTTCTTTGCACAGGCTATCATTTCCTCACACTGCTCAACGGTGAGCGCCATAGGCTTTTCGCTGAGGACATTTATGCCCTTTTCCATGCACTTGCATGCGCCCCAGCAATGGAGATACGTCGGAAGTGCGATCGTTACCATATCAAGATCGGTCTCAGCTTCAAGCATTTTGTCCAGATCGTTGTAAAGTCTGAACATATTGAAATCATAGCCGTCGGCACCGACCTCTCCGAGATTGAAATCGGCTTTATAGTTTGTGAATTTCTTCTCATCGACATCGCAGAGTGCGACAATCTGAATAGGAGAATCTTCCTTAAGGAATTTTACGTAATTGTCAAGATGACCTCTGCCCATCGAGCCTACGCCGACAAGAGCAGCTTTAAGTTTGCGTTCCATTTTGTTTGTAAAACCTCTGTGTTTCTATTCTGCAAATATTTTGTCAAGATCGGAACTGATCTGTTCAAGATCAGCCTTCCAGTCGTCTCTCGCGCCGAGTTCAACTGTAATGAAGCCGTCATAGCCGATTGCACGGAGCTGGTTCATTACCTTTTTCCAATCGATCGTACCCTCACGGAGATAGCAGAATTTACCATTGTCACGGTTAAAACCCTTCACGTGAATACGGGTGATACGTCCCTCAAGAATTTCGATCCAGTACTCGGGATAGGAATTAATGACTACATTGCCGACATCAAAGAACGCGCCGACCGCAGGTGAATCAACGCCGTCAACAAAGTCCGCCATTTCGTACGGCGAAAGCAGGAAACGGTTCCACACATCCTCAATACCGAGAAGAACTCCGGCTGCCTCAGCCTTGGGAGCAAGCTGCTTCATGCAGGACTGTGCGTTAGAATATGCATTTTTGTATGTGACGTTTTCGTCAACGATTCCCGGCACAACAAGTACGCTGGTTGCACCGACAATAGTGCAGAGATGAATCATTTTTTCAATGCGTTTCATGCCTTCTGCGCGCATATCTATACTGTCTGAGGTCAGATTATACTGCCAAAGCTTGTCGGTCACTATGCCTGCACAGGCAAGCCCATACTTTTCGAGAAGCGCTTTGACCTTGAGCGCATCCTCATCCGAAATGCCGTACCAGAGACCGCCCTCCGAGACATTTTCTTCGTTCATGTTGAGCTCTACTGCCCCGAAACCCGCTGCCTTAACTCTCTCAAGAGTCTGTTCGAGCGGATCGGAAGCGGGAAAAAAGCCGATGTTTATTGATTTGATCATGATAAAATACCTCAAAAGCAAAACGCGCCGATGCAACGGCATCGCCGCCGACACCGGCACATATTACTGGTTTTTCTGTCTGTTCCGATTATTCCGCGTCAGAAGGCTCTTCGTCGTCATCGCAGCAGCAATCGCAGTCACAATCGTCGTCCCAGCAATCGTCGCAGCAGCAGTCATCGTCTTCGCCGTAGACCTCTTCTTCAACGTCAGCGAGATCGTGATCAAGCTCATCGATATACGCTTCAAGACGTGCGTTTTCATCTTCAAGATCGGAGATGGAGAGAGCCATATCCTCAAGCAGACCGATCATTTCCTTGATAAGACGACCGGTATCCGTGGTGGTATCAAACTTCATGCCTTCGGCAAGACCTTTGATATAAGAAGCCTTTTCGTTGATGTTCATAATGAATCCTCCTTCACTGAACTGCCTCCCGCCGCTTTGCGGCAAAAGGTTGAAAATAATCCTTTGTTAATTATAGGTTAAACTCTTTCCAGATATTCGCCGGTTCTGGTATCGATACGGATAACATCACCCTCGTTGATGAACATGGGGATCTTTATCTGTGCGCCGGTTTCAAGTTCGCAGTTTTTGGTTGCATTTGTTGCGGTGTTACCCTTAACGCCGGGTTCTGCCTTTGTTACCTCAAGCTCAACGAACATGGGAGGCTCAACGGAGAACACGTTGCCCTTATATGAAATGAGACGACAGGTCATGCCTTCCTTGACAAACTTGAAATTGTCGGGAAGCTTGTCTGCATCAAGCGGAACCTGTTCGAATGTTTCGGTGTCCATGAAGTAATAGAGGTCGCCGTCGGAATAGCTGTATTCCATATCTTTTCTTTCGATAACGGCGGTAGGGAACTTTGCGGTGGGGTTGAACGTGGTTTCAGTGACTGCACCGGTGATAACGTTTCTGAGCTTTGTTCTGACAAAAGCTGCGCCCTTACCGGGTTTGACATGCTGGAACTCGATGATCTGCATCACGTTTCCGTCCATTTCGAAGGTGAGTCCGTTTCTGAAATCGCCTGCTGTAACCATAATAATTTTTCTCCTTTAATAGGCATAAACATACTTACAACATATCATAACCGAAAAAGCGGCGTTTGTCAATGCCTTTGAATAATTTTTTTGCGTTTTGTCCTCAGATTTCGATAAGCTGCTTGGGCGAATGCGTAAGGTCGCGGCAGCCGTCCTTGCCGAGAAGTACCATATCCTCAACACGGACACCGTACTTGCCCGGGATATATATGCCGGGTTCAACCGTAATGATTGACTGTACCGGGCATTCCTTGTCGAACTTAGGAGCAAATCTGGGGTTTTCATGGATCTCGATGCCGAGAGAGTGCCCGAGAGAGTGCCCGAACAGCCCTTTATATCCGGCGTTATCTATAATATCGCGAGCCGCTTTGTCGACATCTTTGCCGAGTGCACCGCCGTGAGCTGCCGCAATACCTGCAAGCTGTGCTTCCAGTACGGTATTGTATACGCGCTTCATCTCGTCATCGGCTTTGCCGAGCACAACCGTACGCGTCATATCCGAGCAATATCCGTTATACTTCGCGCCGAAATCCATCGTCAGGAACGAGTTTTCGGTCAGGACAATACTTTCGGGAACTCCGTGCGGCATGGAAGATTTTTTGCCGGAAACGGCGATCGTCTCGAATGCGGGGCACTGTGCGCCTTTCTTTTTCATGAAGAATTCAAGCTCTGCCGCGACATCGGTCTCGGTGAGTCCGGGCTTGATGTATCCGAGAATATGGTCAAATGCGGCGTCTGTGATGGACTGAGCCTTTTCGATCATGCTGACCTCAAAATCGCTCTTTATGGCGCGGAAATCCGTCGTTATTGCAGGAATACCGACAAACTCGGCTGTGAAGTTTTTTTTCAGTCCTTCAAGGCGGGAAACCGTCATCTGTTCGGAATCAAATGCGATTCTTTTCTCGTTCGCATATCTTCCGAAGGCATCGTTGATACCCTTGTCAAGCAGAATCACCTCGACATCATCCTGAAGCTCATGCGCCTGCTTTTTAAGTTCAGCAGCCTCAAAATAGCGTGAATCGGTAATAAGCAGTGTCTTTTCGCCGTTTACGACAACAAGACCGTCTGTTGTGAAGAAACCCGTAAGCCAAAGTTGGTCGGTTTCATTGAAGAATACCGCAGCATCGGCACGGTCCCTGATTTTTTCAAATACCTTACGTCCGTTCGTCATACATTTTCACCCTTCTTTTGTGTTTTCGATTTTATTCAGCAATCCCCGCAGATCGGAGGCTGAAAACTTGTATTTTTTATCGCAGAACTGACACGAAAGCTCTGCACCGCCGTCTGCAATAAGCTCGTCAAGTTCTTTTTTGCCGAGCGAGACAAGCGCCGCTTCGGTACGCTCTCGTGAGCATGTGCAGACATAACTGCAATCCATGCTGTCGAAAATATCGAATTCTATGCCTTTCAGATACTGTGCAAGAACCTCTTCGGGCTTCATTGTTTTGAGCATTGCAGTGAGAGGCGGAAGCTCTGCGGCATTTTTTTCGAGTATATCAATGATTCCCTCGTCCGCATTCGGCAACAACTGAATAAGCACGCCGCCTGCCGTTTCGACGCTGTAATCAACACCGACGAGTACCCCGAGTGCGCAAAGCGTCGGTATTTGCTCGCTCTTTGCGTAGTATGCCGCAATATCCTCTGCGATCTCACCGCTCGTTATATCCGAAATTCCGATATACGGCTCTTTTTCGCCCGTATCACGAAGCACATACAGGAGTCCCTTGCCGACGCATCCTGCAACATCAAGCTTACCGTTTGTTTTAAGAGGAAGATCAACATCCGGATGTTGAATGAAGCCTCTGACATTCCCGAGATAATCCGACGAAACAACAATGGAACCGCCGTTTCCGTCTCCCTTGAAGCGGAGCGTCAGCAGGTCGTCCTTATTTCCCATGAGGCAACCCATGAGCGAAGCAGCTGTCAGCGTTCGTCCGAGTGCCGCTGTCGCGGTGGGAGTTGTACCGTGTATTTCACGTGCGCGCTCAACAATATCGCGCGAATCCATAACAACGGCTCTTGCGGAGCCGTCGCGGGTCATTGCCCTGATTATATATGACATATTGTCATCCCCGTTTTTTGCAAATATAATATGCCTTCGGCGAGTCGTCACAAACCGGCGTCATATCCGTTGAGCCGTAAATGCCGAGTATGTCGAAGCCGCATTTATCAAGTGCGCCGGCAATCGTTCTGCCGGAAAAATACTTTTCCGTCTGAACCTCATCGGAGCGCACGTACGACCCGTTTTTTTCCTCAAAAAGCGTCAGCACAAACCTGCACCGTCTGCTGCTTTTCGAATAGAAATTCTGCCATACAAGCATATCTCCGCCGTCCTCGCAGACATAGCAGTTATCGCCGTATACGTTCTCATATGCGTACTTTGTGTTAACATCAAACACGAATATACCGCTCGCTTCCATAAACAGCGAAACGGAAGCAAAGACCGATTTCAGATCATCCGCCGTCGAAAGATAATTCAGCGAGTCGAAAGTACATACCGCAGCCTGAACCGTTCCGTACAGGTCCATGTGACGCATATCCTGCATGAGAAGCAGAATTCCTTCGCTTCCCTTTTTTCGGCGGCACTCATCAAGCATTTCCGACGACGCGTCCACTCCCGTCATATCGTACCCAAGCTCCGCAAGCCGGACGGTTATGACACCGGTGCCGCATCCGACATCAAGCACTTCCCTGACGTCGATATCGGCCTTCTCAAAGGCTTTTCTGATGAATTCAACATAAGCCGGAATATCGGCTGCGTTGAAAATATCGTATTTATGTGCAAGCACTTGAAAAGGATTCATCTCTGAATCCTTTCGAGCACCATATGATATCCGTCGCTTCCGAATCTCAGTGCACGGTTCACCCGTGTGATCGTCGCGGTAGAAAGCCCGGTCAGAGCGGCAATTTCGTTGTACGTCACACCTTCGCGAAGCATCTCGGCGGCATTCAGTCGCTTGCTCATTTCCTCAATCTCGCTGAGGGTGCAAAGGTCGTCAAGAAAACGATATGCTTCATCAACGGTTTTTATTGATGCAATAGCCTTACAGAGCTTATCGGTATGTTCTGATTTGATACGTTCTATCATTGCCATCCTCTGATATTTTCCGGCGCAGGGACACACATCCCCGTTATCACCTGTAATGTGTTAATTATATACCATATTAAAGCGATAATCAAGTGGTTTGCAAAAATAATTAGTTGACAATACCGTGCATCGCATATATAATATGAATATCAACGCATGGAGAACAACAATGAAGAAAAGAAACATTTTTCGCGTCGCTTTCCTTCTCATCGCATCACTTGTGGCACTGGCGCCGCTTCTCGCATCCTGCGGCAACACAGACGGAAACACTTCGACAAGCAACGATCAATCATCGGATATTTCGGCAGAGGAGTCAACAAAACCAATGAAGGAACCCGGCTTTTTCATCGCAAAAAACGGTGAGCTTTGCGTAGATATTGTAATCGGCGAAGATGCAACCGAAAAAGAGCAGGCAGCAGCTGCCGACCTTGCCGGATACATATACAAAATCGTCGGCAAAAAGCCCTCGGTCGTCACAGACAACAAGATGACTGACGATTTCAAACATATTCTCGTCGGACGTTCGTCCCTGACCGATGCGGCAGGCGTCGAAAAGCCGACCGGTTTTCCCGGAGGAGAACGGGTCATCGTCAGAAACACCGCCGATTCTCTCATAGTGTTCGGTAACGACGACGGCCCATACAACGGTACACAGTATGCCGCAAATATGCTCCTTGAGTATATCGGCTGCGGCTGGTACGGAAACGGCGAGCTCTGGGAGGTCGTCCCATCTCTTGAAACAATCGATCTCACCGATATCGATATCGATCACAAGCCGCATTACACGTCGCGTATAACACGCGCATACGAAAGCAAATACGACGTTTCGAGCCGATGGTATCTCGGTGGTGAAGGATCGCTTACCGGTCACTGGCTTTATCAGATCGCACCCGCAGATATGTATTCCGAGCATCCGGACTGGTACGCCTACACGGACGGCAGCCGGAACCCCGCGCCACATGATTATTTCCAGTTCTGCTATTCAAACGACGAGTTTGCATCCTACGTTTCTCAAAAGCTGATCGAATTCTTTGACAAGAACCCGAACACCGTTTCCATGACAATTGCCGCAAACGACGGCTGGGATGAACATTACTGCGAATGCGAACGCTGCACCTCACTCGGCAACGTTTCCGACGTTTATGTCAGCTTTGCAAATAAGGTCGCAAAGCAGGTTGCAGAAAAATATCCCGAGCGGTCACTCCAGATCTACATGTATCATATGATGTACACCCCGCCGACAAACAATGTCGCACTTGAACCGAATGTGGAGCTTATGCTCTGCCGCGAAGCCAGCCTGACGCGTGCACTTGACACCGATTATTTCAAAAAGGGCAAGGACACCATCACCAGAAACAGATATGACTGTTCCTGGCGTGAAAACGCGCGCAGATGGATTGAAAAAACAAGCTGCAAAAACGTTTCGGTCTGGGAATGGAACTGTATTTCCGCCGGTCGCGCCGAGTGGCAGTATGTTCCGTGGGTCAAGGGAAATGTTGCCTCACGTGACCAGGCGGTATATGACGAACTCGGTGTGAAATATGTTTTCTACGACCAGGGACCTGCGAAGTCATATCTTGAGGACGATACCTCATTTGAGCTGAGATGGCCGCTCTGGTATGTTGCGGCAAAGCTGTCCTGGGACAACTCAAAAACGGGCGAAGAATTACTGCGTGATGCCTGTGACAAGCTGTTCGGAAAAGCCGCCGGGATTATGTTTGACTACTACAAAAAACTCGCCGATGCAAGTGAATACTGCGAAGAATACAGCATGACATGGGTCCCGCCGTATGTCAATCAGGTCTATAACAGTTATGCCGATCCGCTTTATACATATACTCATTACATCAACGAGATTGCAAAAGCAATCGAAGAAATAAAGCCCGAATGCACTGCGACCGAGCAGCAAAGAATAGACAATCAGCTTGCATATTGGTATAAAACAGTTGCAGAGCATCTGAGCTGATTAAAATCAAAAGTGAGGATTTTCTGACGGGATCCTCACTTTTGCATTCATTACAAAAGTGACGTTGAGCAATACTTCATCCTCTCGCGTTTTTCCTTCCAGTCCGGGACATATTTTTCAAGCTGTGCGTAAAACCTTTTCGAATGATCCGGATGAAGGAAATGAGTGAATTCGTGCGCGACAACATAGAAGACACAATCGTCCGGTACATTCAGCAGCGCGTAATTGAAAGTCAGCACACCGTTTTGCGGCTGACAGCTTCCCCACCTTGACTTCATAAGCCGGAATTTCAATGCCGGAAAGCTTATCCCGAGCGGTTCAAAATATGCTTTGTGAAAGTCGTGGCACATATTTTCCACAACATTTCTGCAAACGCTCTCAAGATACGTCCTCAGTACTTTTTTCTTCAGTTCACTGTCACATGGGTCGGTCACAGTCAGATGCAGTCTGCTTCCGTCAGCAGTGACACAGTTCTTATTGCCGGCATCAACGCAAAGTGCAAACGGACTTCCGAAAATATTCATCACACATCCGTTTTCGATTCCCGCCTGCTGCGGCAGCTTTTTATTTTTTTCGCGCATTTCTGCAATTGCAGTTGTTATCATTTCTGCCTTTGAACGCACAAAATCGTCGATCGTTCTTGTTGAAGTGCGTCTGTTTGCCGAAACATGCACAGTCATATCGGGACGCACACGCAAGTTGATGTTTTTCACTTTTTTGATTTCAAGCTCATATTCAATGATGCCGTAATCCGTTTCAAGACGACGTATCATGCTTCTTCACTCAATCTGACGGTGATATAACTGTGTCCTACAGCAGGAAGAAACACATCGATCAGATCACGTACCCTGAAACTGAGGCTCGACGTATTTACACATGGGTGGCATCCGACAAGTTCCGACGCAAGAATATCTTCATCGATCAGAAGCTGAACGCAATTTTCGGTATCATTCATAAGTCCCATAACGCTGACAGACCCCGGAGTTATGTCAAGGTTCTCTTTCATATATTCTTCCGGCGCAAATGACAAACGCGGGCTTCCTATCTGAGCCGATATCTCCTTTGTACGGAACTTCTTGTCTTCGCGAATCATAAGCAGGTAAAATCTTGTTTTCTGCGAATTGCAGAGAAACAGGTTTTTACATATGACCGCAGGCGCAAGCAATCTGTCGATTTCTGCGCACGCCTCCATCGTATAAGCAGCTTCGTGATCGGCGCGCTTATATTTAATTCCGAGTGAGTCGAGCAGATCATAAACAGCTGTTTCTTTTTTTGCGCGTCCCGAAGTATTCACGGGGCGTCCGTCATAAAGTTCAATCATTTCTTTTTTCCTTTTTATTTATTGACACGGCGCATTGCCGATGATATAATCGATTACACAAACCACGAAAGAGGGCTTCATATGAAAAGAACATTGTCACTGCTTATTGTTTTCTCCGCATTGTTCTCACTCTCTGCCTGCGGTACAGGTAAAGTAAATTCCGAAGTTCCGACATCGTCGGAGCAAAATATCGTTTCGGATTCGGTGCCCGCTCAAAGCGAAGAAATTTCCGAATATTCGCCGTCACACGGAAAAATCGACCCGAAAGCAATTAATCTGAGCCTTGAATACATACCTGACAGCGATCCCGTAACATACGAAGGCGAAATCGTTGACACTGCATCCACGCTCCCGAAATCAGTCGTGACCGACGGAAGCGTTTCGCAATCTGACGGCTGTATCGTAATGGAAAATTCATCCTCGCTGAAGATCAGACCCGGAAGTCCATTTTCGGCAGAACGCATGATAATCGGCTTCACAATCAGCTTCAACACTCTCTCACCGACCGCGGACAATGCATTCCTTGATGCAAATGATCTGCTTACATTCTCTTTTTCCGAAAAAGGACACTGGTACAATTCGTCAAGCCCGTATTCGGTGCGTTTCCGCGCACGCAAAAACGGCGAAGCTCTGCGTTTTTACGGTTATACAGACAGCGTCAGCAACGAACAGCTTGTACGCACTGAAAAGAATGCCGCCGATTTCGAACCGTCTCAGGAATTCCTTATAAAGCTGATATTCGACCACGACAGATGCTACATAACCGTAAATGACGCCAGTATCGGCTATCACTGTCCCGTTGACACAATGACGGATTTCATGATACGCATCAGAAACGGTGTCAGGGTGTCGATCTCATCGCTGTATTATTACGGCACAAAATCACCGGAATACAAAATCGGCGGAACGCTTGAAGATCTCATAGAAGCCGGATGCTTCACCGGATATGTCACTACCCGCGCCCGTGAAGAGGGCGTATATTTCGAGCGACTTTGTCACGAACAGTACATGGGAAGCGAATTCATGCCGCTTGCTGCCACCGACAGCGGTGTGACGCTTGATCTGATCACCGATTCAAGGCAGGTTGAAATCGCCTTCCGCGTGACAGACAGCATCTGGGCAACAGGTTGGAACAGCGTCTTCGACGTATATCTGAACGGCGTCTTCGACAAACGCATAACCCGCACTGTCGCGAAAAACGATATAGTGCGCATGCTTTACACAGTGCCGTCCGGAAAAGAGGGGAGCAACAGGCTGACCTTCTGGTTCCCGACCTGCCTCTCGCTCAGTCTTCTTTCAGTGCGTCTCTGCGACGGTGCATCGTTTGATGCGGCATATCATGAAAAAAAGTTGCTGATGCTCGGCGACTCCATAACCGAAGGCAACTCCGTGGAAAACCCCTCCGAGTTGTATTCCTCGGTTGTCGCCCGCTCATACGGTCTCACCGTTCTCAATCAGGCTGTTTCGGGCAGTATATTCTCAGACTTCGCGGTTGCGGGCAGCTATGACGGATTCACGCCCGATTATGTTCTCATCGCATACGGAACAAACAATTACGGTGACGGCAGCGCGGATTTTGCGTACGTCAAAACGCTCATCCGTGACGGCATGAAATCAATGATCGGCTCACTGCGCGAGCGTTTCCCCGACGCGAAGATACTCGGTCTTCTGCCTCTCTGCCGCACAGGCGAAGAAGGCATCAATTTCACTCTTTCCGAAACAAGTAAATACATCGCCGAATGTTACGATGAATTAGGAGTTGAATACATCGACTGCCATGATATGCTGCCGCTTGAGCAAAAATATTTTTCCGATACAATGCTCCATCCAAACTCCACCGGAAGCAGACTGTTCGGAGAAAATCTGACAAAAGCCTTAAAAAATATCGTAAAATAATGCAGCAAATATCGCGCAAACCTATTTCCAACCGATCAGATCCTTGATTACCTCACCACCAATGATAAGTCCGACGACCGACGGCACGAATGCGTTTGATGACGGAACAACGCGCTTACCCGCGGCATTGTCTGTTTCAACATCAGTGCGAGGTACCGCTGCTTTCTCTTCCGAATAGACCACCTTAAGGTGGTCTATTTTTCTTTTGCGGCATTCTGTGCGCATTACCTTGGCAAGCGGGCAAACCGATGTTTTGTATATATCAGCAACCCGAAACGCCGTGGGATCGGTTTTATTGCCTGCTCCCATCGAGCAGATTATGGGTGTGCACGTTTTTTTTGCGTTCACGACAAGTGCGAGCTTGCCCGTTACAGTGTCGATCGCATCAACAATATAGTCGTACTCCGTGAAGTCAAACACATCTTCTGTCTCGGGCAGATAAAAGGTTTTGTATGTTTTTACAATGCAATCCGGATTGATCGAACGCACACGCTCCGCCGCAACATCAACCTTGTATTTACCGACAGTATCCAGTGTTGCAATAATCTGACGGTTGATGTTCGTGATGCTGACGGTGTCGCTGTCGATCAGATCAAGCGCCCCCACACCGGAACGCGCAAGCGCTTCCACCGTATAACCTCCCACACCGCCGATCCCGAACACCGCAACACGTGACTCCGCAAGCTTCTCCATCGCTTCTCTTCCGAAGAGCAGCTCTGTTCTCGAAAACTGATTTATCATATATCAACTCCGCTTAAAAATTCAGATTGTCGTGTTTTGATCCGGAAACGGCAGGAATTCAAGCGTGCCGTCGCTTCTCTGCACGGCGCGTACAAATACCGCATCTCCGGCATAGCCGCCGACGTTTTCAACCGCAAAACCCGCAAAAATCCGTTCATGTCCGAAAAGAGCCGATTTAGGTACATTTCCGCATGGTATAATGTTGTTTTCGGGAACGATCCAGCCACCCTC
>FR892214.1:66576-74230 GCA_000433115.1 Ruminococcus sp. CAG:382 | reverse complement strand
AACGGGGGAAAACGCGAGGGCGAACGTAGTGAGCGGGAGAGCGTTGTCCCCCGTCATAAAAATCACGAATATTTTATCACCTGTGTCAATATGCCGTGGACAACGTATCTTTCGTCGGGCTTTGACGCGACGTTCGTACAGGTGGAAAGCGTGATGATGCGGCTGTTTGCGTCGAACTTTACTTTCCTGCCGATCTGCGATTTTGCGTATATGGTTTTGAGGAATTCGAGGTAAACATCCTCGTTCGCAAACGAGGTGGTGACAAAATGACTGCCTTCCGAGCGATAGGATGAGAACAGCTCATACACATAAACGCCGTCCAGCGTGATTATTTCGATTTTCACTGTGTTTGCAAGCTCATTGCGCTTGGGATTTTCATACCAGTACATGATCGGGCGGAACATTGTGCCGTTGGTCATGCAGTGACCGTAAAATATCGTGTTGTAGTTTTTGGAATGTACGCGTGAGTTGTCCGCATCGACAAAAATCGACCCCGACTTCGTGTAGTTGCCGTAAATATCGCGGTAAAGATAAACACTGTTGTCACTGCCCTTGACGACGGGGTATTCAACCGTGTCCGCAACCATACCGGTAATGCGTATCCAGCCGTATATATCGCTGTTTTCGGCTTTGAGGTCGAGTATGCGGAAGCGTATCGCGTCATATTCGCCTGTCTGGTCGATTATTTCTTCCGTTTTGTTGTCGCTGTCCTTCGAGCCGAGCGCGTCGTAAAGCGAAAGCGTCGTCTGCGCGTTCTTTATCGTTGTGACACGGCTGACCGCGCTTTTCACATTGGCGGCGTCAACAATGCCCGAAAGAAGCTTTTCGGTGCGTATGCCGTCGGCTACCTTCTGATAAATCGAATAAACGGAGTACATGAAAACCGAGGCGCATACGACCAGCATCAGCATACGCAGTATGAAAACACTGTTGATGATGGAGGCGGGCTTTCCCTTGAAGGATTCCTTGATGTCCGACTGATCCAGCTTTTTCAGTGATTCGTCGAATTCGTTTGCGCTGTTTTCGTCTTTGTTTTTTTGTTCGTTATTGTTCATGAAAAATGCCCTTGTTTCCGGACCTGCCGGATATCTGTGTGTGACCGTGAAGAAGCGCCTCGACTTGCCGCCGGTGCGCCGTGCTTTCTGTACGCAGTACACATTATATACGTAAGGCGTCGCATAATCAAGCGCCCGACCCGAAAATTTCAAAAATCGTTACAAAACCGCTACACATCAGGGATTAAAGCCCTGTATAATCCGTTCCTGTGGATAAAAACCTGCGTTTTTTTCGCCGTTTGCTTCAATATTTGCTTTTGCAATGCAAAAAACACTTGACAAACCGGCAGAAAAGATTACAATATAATGATGTATTACTATGTGCGATAAAATGAAAGGAAAAACATATAATGAATTACGAACTCAAGGAAATCGAAAAAAACCGCAGTGAATTCAAGATTACGATCGAAAAACCTGCGTTTGATGCCGAGGTACTGAAGGCATATAAGCGCAACGTCGGCAGATTCAATATCCCCGGCTTCAGAAAGGGCAAGGCTCCCAAATCCATCATCGAAAAAATGTACGGCTCTGCCGTTTTCTATGACGACGCGATCGACGCTCTTCTTCCTTCTCTTTATGAGGCTGCGATCACCGAGCTGAAGCTTGACGTTGTCAGCCGCCCCGAGCTTGATGTCGAAAAGATCGACGACGAAGGCGTTGTCATCGTCGCAAAGGTCTGGACAAAGCCCATCGCAACCGTTGTGAATTACAGAGGACTCGAAGTCGAAAAGCAGGCGACTGTCGTCACCGACGAGGATATCACCCGTGAGATCGATCAGGCAAGACGTTCCAACAGCAGAATGCTTGAAATAACCGACCGTCCCGCAGAAAACGGAGATATCGCGGTCATCGATTTCGAAGGCTTTGTAGACGGTGTCGCTTTCGAAGGCGGCAAAGCTGAGAAATATAATCTCACTCTCGGCTCCGGCAGCTTCATTCCCGGCCTTGAGGATCAGATTGTTGGCAAGAACATCGGAGATAAGTTTGATGTCAACGTGACCTTCCCCGCAGATTACGGCAAGGAAGACCTCGCAGGCAAGCCCGCAGTGTTCAAAATCGTTCTCCATGAGCTGAAGAAGAATGAGATCCCCGAACTTGACGATGAATTTGTCAAGGAAGTCAGCGAAAAGAGCAACACTGTTGCTGAATATAAAGAAGAGATAAAGGCAAAGATAACCGAGAGAAAAGACAAGGCGAACGAAAGAGCAATGGAAGAAAAGCTCATCGACGCCCTGAACGCCGTCACCGAGGTCGATATTCCCGAAGCAATGATCGACGCAGAGGTCGACAACGAAGTGCGTGATTACGCATACAGACTCCAGTCCCAGGGCGGCAGCCTTGAAATGTACTTCCAGTACACCGGAATGGACGAAAAGGGTCTTCGTGATTCCCTCCGTCCCGGCGCCGAAAGACAGGTCAAGACCCGTCTCGCTCTCGAAGCTATTGTAAAGACCGAAAACATCACTCCCACCGACGAAGAGATCGAAGAGGAATACAGAAAGATTGCCAGCGGCTACACCGTGGATATCGAAAAGGTCAAGGCGTCCATTCCCGTTGAATCCCTGTCTGAGGATATCGTTCTCCGCAAGGCGGTCGATCTCGTCAAGGAAAACGCCAAGATAACCGTAGCCGTTCCCGAGGAAGCACCCAAGGCTGCGAAGAAGACCCGCGCAAAGAAGGCTGAAACTGCCGACGGCGAAGAAAAGACCGAAGCAAAGCCCAAGAGAACCAAGAAGGCGGCTGAACCCAAGGCAGAGGATAAAGCCGAATAATCACCCCGTTTATATCAAGAAAGAAGGCACACTATGTCACTTGTCCCAATGGTAATTGAACAGACGAACCGCGGCGAGCGTTCGTTTGACATCTATTCCCGACTGCTCAACGACCGTATCATATTCCTCGGTGAGGAGATAAACGACGTCACCGCGTCTCTCGTGGTGGCTCAGCTCCTGTACCTTGAAGCGCAGGACCCCGAGAAGGATATTAGCCTGTATATCAACAGCCCCGGCGGCAGCATAACCTCCGGCATGGCTATATACGACACAATGAACTTCATCAAGTGCGACGTTTCGACAATATGCATCGGTATGGCGGCGAGTATGGCGTCGTTCCTGCTTGCGGCAGGCACGAAAGGAAAGCGTATCGCGCTGCCCAACAGCGAAATACTCATCCATCAGCCTCTCGGCGGAATGCAGGGACAGGCAAGCGATATCAAGATCCATGCCGATCACATCCTTCGTATCAAGGACAAAATGAACCGACTGCTCTCCGAAATGACGGGACAGCCGTTTGAGCGCGTGGTAGCCGATACCGACCGCGATAACTACCTCACTCCCGAACAGGCGCTTGAATACGGTTTGATCGACAAGGTATTCGACAAAAGAAATTAAAAAATCAGGAACAACAAATGTCAGATAAAAATAAACCGATTGAGGTCTGCGCCTTCTGCTCACGTCCGTCAAAGGATCTTGTGGAGATTGATTTCGAAGGCAGAAAGATGAAATTCTGCCATGACTGCATCTCCATCTGCCGTGAAGTAACATACGGCTATGAGGACGCGATGGAAGAGAAGGCGGAACACGGCAGCGTCGCTTTGACGACCGGTGGCGATGCCGCGAAAACGGTTGCATTGCCGAAACCGGAAGAGCTGAAGCGCAAGCTGGACGAATATGTCGTGGGACAGGACGACGCAAAGGTCGTGCTTTCCGTCGCGGTGTATAATCACTACAAACGCGTGAACAGTATGTTTTTCGGCGACGCAAAGGAATATTCCGATGTGGAGCTTTCCAAGTCGAACGTTCTTCTTCTGGGACCGACCGGCTCGGGCAAAACCCTTCTCGCACAGACGCTTGCAAAGACGATCGACGTACCGTTCGCCATTGCCGACGCCACAACGCTGACCGAAGCCGGCTATGTCGGCGAGGATGTCGAAAACATCCTGCTCAGACTGATACAGGCTGCCGATTTCGATATTGAAAAAGCCGAACGCGGCATAATTTATATCGATGAGATAGACAAAATCGCCCGCAAGAGCGAAAATGTTTCCATAACCCGCGACGTGTCGGGCGAGGGCGTACAGCAGGCGCTGCTTAAGATCGTCGAAGGGACGGTCTCCAACGTACCTCCGCAGGGCGGCAGAAAACATCCGAATCAGGAATTCATCCAGATCGACACCTCAAATATCCTCTTCATCTGCGGCGGCGCGTTTGACGGACTTGACAAGATCATAGGCGCACGCGACGGCAAGCAGAGTATCGGCTATTCCTCCGAGGTAATGACCAAGGATGAAAAGAGCCGCTCAAAGGTGCTCCGTAAAGTAACCCCGCACGACCTTGTGAAATACGGCATAATTCCGGAGCTTGTGGGCAGAATTCCCGTGATTGTGTCGCTTGACCCGCTTGACCGTGAATCGCTTGTACGCATACTGACCGAACCGAAGAATTCGCTCACAAAGCAGTATATCAAGCTGATGGCGATGGACGGCGTGACACTTGAATTCGAAGATGCCGCGCTTGAAAAGATTGCCGACAAGGCAATCGAGCTGAACACAGGTGCGCGCGGACTCCGTTCGATCATGGAAGGTATAATGACAAAGTTCATGTATGAGCTTCCCTCAAAGCCCGAAGTGAAAAGCCTGAAGATCACCGCAGACATGGTCGTATAATTTAATATTCTTCAGATAACCGCCGGCACCGTGAGATTTGTCTCACGGTGCTTTTTCTTTCGGAAGATACCGGTCATATTCTCTCGCTTTTTCCGCTTCTCCGGAATATGACGCCGATTTTTTGGGAAAAATATCCGAAGAAAGGACGTGGAGAATTGACAGTAAAAAAGGCATACGGCGCAATAACGCGCTTTTTCAGGGCATATTCTCTTCCCGAAAGCAGCGAATACACCCTGATTTCCGACAATCTGTATCTCATAAAGCAGCGTATCGGCGGGGTGAGGACAAAAAACGATAAAGCGGAAAAGCTCCGGCTTGAACGCTGTCTCCGGCGTGAAGGATATGTATTTTCAACCGAAAACCTGATATCGTTTTATACTTCTCACGGCTGGACTCTTAAAACCGCAGAGGTGTATCGCCTGAGCGACAACATCTGCACATTGCTTGTGTGCGCCGTGGCTGAGGAATGCGACCGTTTCATGAAAAACGGCAGAGGAAGCACCCTTCGTATGCGTTCGGCGATCGAATCCCTGCGCCGTTTGCCTGAGCTTGAGATAAATGAGGTGTTTTCGGCTCTTTGCCCCACGGAAACACTGTTTATGAAGGTGAAGGGCTTTGCGGACGGCGACGACGCGACACGGGATGTATATCGTGAGGCGCTGATACGCTGTGCGCGCCGCCGACGCGAGGATGAGTGCGTTCTGCTCAGCCGTATGACGGAACAGTGCGGCGACGGCAGACTGCTTGCTCTTATTGCGCCGCATTCGCACCTTCCCGCCGTGATGTATTATCTGCTGACGACCGTTCTTGCCGTTGCCGTCTCGGCTTTTTCATTTCTTATGTGGGGCTGGCTGTCGCTGTTTGCGGTGCTCCCCGTTTTCGAAGCGGTGTACTCTCTCGGCGATTTCGTTTTTTCGCGTATCGTGAAAACCACACCGCCGCTCCGCCTGTCACACGAAAAGCTGCCGTGTGAGCGTGAGACGCTTGTGGTGATAACGACTCTGCTGTTCGGCGGCGACAAGGACGACGGTATTTTCGAACGCCTTGAAGAATTCTGGCTGCGAAATGAGCACAAGGGTCTTCGTTTCGGCATACTCGGCGATTTCTGCGACTGTCGTGAACCGAAACTTGACGGCGACGACGTGATAGCAAAGAACGCCGCAGAGCATATAAAGCGCCTGAATGCCGAATACGGTGAAAATTTCGCGCTTTTTCTGCGCCGCCGCACGAAGAATTCTTCGGGCATATACGGCGGCAGAGAACGCAAGCGCGGTGCAGTCGTCGATCTGATAAAGGCACTGCGCGGAGGCGAAAAACCGGAAACCTTCATCTGCCCTTTCGATATGTCGAAAATATCATATCTTCTCACGCTGGACAGCGACACGGAACTGCCCATCGACGGTGCGATTGAGCTGCTTTCGGCAGCAATGCATCCCGAAAATATGCCTGTGCTGAAGGACGGCAGGGTTGTTTCGGGCTACGGCATATTCCAGCCCGCCGTCCGTACCCGCCTTGCCGACAGCACCCGGACATACCACGCTCTTTTCGGCTCTCGCTCGTCGGGAGTATATGAGAGGGCAAGCTATGACCGCTATCAGACACTTCTCGGAAGCGGCGTTTTCTGCGGCAAGGGACTTATCGATATAGAGCTGTTTGAAAAGCTGGCGCTCTCCGCCGTCCCCGACGGAATAATTCTCAGCCATGATGTGATAGAGGGCGGACTGCTCCGCACATTGCTCGTTTCCGACTGCACCTTCGCTGACAGCACGCCGAAAAACAGCATTTCATGTTTCCGTCGTCAGCATCGCTGGGTGCGCGGCGATGTGCAGAATTTGCGATTTATCGGGAGCGGGCACTCAAACAGGGCGCTGAATTTCCGCCTTGCGGAAAATCTTCGCCGTTTGCTCACACCGATTTCAGCGGCGGCAGGACTGATTGCTGCCGCCTTTTTCGCCGTCCCCGCTTCCGCTCTGCCTGTTTTTCTGCTCACTCTGTCGGAGTACTGGCTGCCCGCATTGCTTGGGCTTGTCGGCACCGCTTTTTCGCGTTCATACACTCCGCGACGCTTCTTCACGCGCTGTGTCGGTGTGATCGCTCAAAGCCTTGAAGGGCTGCTGTATTCTCTCGCGTCACTTGCCGAAAATGCCGCTTCCACCGCCGACGCCGCTTTACGTGCGCTCTGGAGGATGTATGTCTCTCACCGCAATCTGCTTGAATGGACAACGTTTTCGCAAACCGATTCCGGACGCGACGGCAGTATCTGCGGCTATCTGCAAAACCACGTCGCAAGCGTTTTTGCCGGTACGCTCATGACCGCCTTTTCGCCGCTTCCGCTTTACCGCCTGTGCGGCATAGTGTGGTTCTTCTTTCCTGTGCTCGCTTGTCTGCTCGCCTCTCCGGTGCGTGACAGAACCCGAACCGCGACCGATGTACAGCGCCGCACCGTCAGCTGCTACGCCCGTGAAATATTCGCTTTCTTTGACGAAAACGTGTCTCATAAAACGCATTGGCTTCCGCCCGATAATCTTCAGCTTTCGCCTGCCGAATGCACGGCATACCGCACATCGCCTACAAATATCGGCTTTTATATGCTCAGTCTCCTTGCCGCGCGCGATTTCGGGTTCATAGGTTCTGCGGTACTCGCAGAGCGTATGGGACAGACCATAGGGACCGTCAGCAGGCTTGAAAAGTGCCGCGGTCAGCTTTATAACTGGTATGACATCAAAACACTGAGACCGCTCGGAAACAGATATATTTCGGCGGTCGACAGCGGCAATTTCGTGACAATGCTCGTCTGTGTCGCGGCAGGACTTGACGAATATTCACATGAGGATATCAGGCTTGCGGAGCTTGCCGCCGACTGCCGCAGCATCGTCCGTGACGCCGATTTCGGGATGTTCTGGAACCCCAAAAAGCATATGCTGTACCTCGGCTG
>FR892214.1:58383-66456 GCA_000433115.1 Ruminococcus sp. CAG:382 | reverse complement strand
ACTGGGGGAGAAGTTGTGCGGTTCGTTTCCCCCCACAATAACCGCCGAAAACGGCTATATCGGCATGGTTTCATGGGCGGGAAGCTGCTTTGAATATTTCATGCCCGAGCTGTTTCTTAAAAGGGAAAAGGATTCCTTCATCGACGAATCGCTCCGTTTTGCGCTGTCAGGTCAGAAGCATCACCGCAAAAACGGCATTTTCGGCGTGTCCGAAAGCGGATATTTTGCCTTCGATCCCGATATGAACTATCGCTACAAGGTGCACGGAGTGCCGAAGCTGGCGCTCAAGAGATATCCGCGCGGCGAATTTGTCGTGTCGCCGTATTCGTCGTTCCTCATGCTGGGCGACGATCCGGCGTCATGCCTGAAAAACCTTGCGGCACTTGAAGAAACGGGATGCCACGGCAAGTACGGCTTTTATGAAGCGCTCGACCTGACCGATGGCGAAAGCGTTGTTCAGAGCTATATGGCGCATCACCTCGGCATGAGCCTTGCCGCCTGTGCAAACTTCTGCTTTGACGGTATAAATGTCCGCCGTTTCATGAAGGACAAGCGCCTTTTCGCTTGCCGTGAGCTTCTTTCCGAAAGCATTCCCAAGGACGCACCTCTCTATATCGGTGAAAACGTCCGCACCTTCGGGCAAAGCCGCCGTCTCCCCTCCGTTTCGGAGGTGACGGACGAAAATGTGTCGCTGACCTCGCCGTCGGCATCACTGATAACGGGCGGCGGTCTGACTCTCATCACGTCTTCAAGCGGTCATATCGCCATGAAATGCGGCGATTTTGCGGTAAACGACGCTGATTTTGCCATTTATCGCGGCGAACGTACCGCCTGCTTCACCTTTTTTGAGGACGGCGAAAAGCGGGCGTTCACTCCGCTTGACGGCAATACCTCGTTTTCATATGAACATTCGGGCAGTCATTTCGCCTGTACCTCGTCCTCGGCTGCTTTTCCCGCTTCGGTCGTGGGTACGATCTATCGCGGATGCCGTACCTTTGCATTCAAAACACGCTGTTCGGGGGACAGAACCTGCCGTGTCGGCTTTTCGTTTGTCCCGATACTGGCAAGGCAGGAGGAATACTCCGCGCACCCCTCTTTCTCGTCTCTTTTTATCGAAGCGGACTATGATTCAACCGAGCGTATATTGCATTTCAAACGGCGCGGAGGAGGGTTTCCGTACTGTGCGATAGCGCTGTCGGACACCGATATTTTACCGCAGTTTACCGCTTGCAAAGACCATATTTACGCACATTCGGTGAAGGAAATGTCCGATGTTTTTCCGCTGAAAATCCGGTCGGAGGGTATCGGAGCGACGATAAACCCGCTTTGCGCCATCCTGACTCCCGAGCGTAAGGGTGGCGAATTTGTCTTCCTCGTCACCTGCGGCGGCAGCAAAAAGGAGTGTACCGAGCAGCTTCTGAGAGCACGCCGCAAGCGTTTTCCGCGTCAGCATACGGCTCCTCCCTGCCCGGAGGCGGACGAAATGCTGGCAAAAATGCTGTTTTCGCGTCCGTCGGAAGGACTTTCGGACGTTGATTCTTCATGCCTGTGGCGGATGTCGCTTTCCGGCACGGTTCCGCTCGCGGTCATGGAGGTATATGAGGAAACCTCAGCAATTTCAAGGGCTTTGCGGGCTTTTTTGCGGCTGAAAACGGCGTTTGTGAAAACCGAGCTGTTGTTTCTTGTGCATGAAAAAGAGAAATATTCCTCACCGCTCAGAGCGTTCATCGGGGAACAGACCGAGAGTGAATATGCGCCGTTCATGCACCGTGCCGGCGGAATCGCGGTAGCGGACGCGGACAGCTTTTCGGCGGAGGAGCTTGCCTTTCTGAAACGTTATGCCTTCGATTATTCGGAAAGCGACAGCATTGAAATTCCCGGCGCGGCACTGCCGCTGTACGTCCCGCCCAAAATCACGGGGTATGAGCCGAAAACCGTTGCGGCAGAAGCGAAAAACGGATTTTCGTATGATGCCTCCGGCGTTGTTTCGGACGAAATAAAAGAGCATTATATGCCGTATTCCTATGTTATGGCGGGCTATGCGGCGGGGACTGTCGTGACGCATAAAACACTGGGCTTTGTGTTCTGGCGCAACGCGAGAGAGTGCCGCGTCACCCCTTTTGACGGAAATCCTTATGCGGCATATTACGGCATCAGGATAGTCGCCGGAATTGCGGGCAGATTCTTCGACCTTGCGGCTTTTTCCGAAAAAACGGTTTTTGAAGGCGGAAAAGCCGTGTATTCGGGCAGTATTGCGGGGCACGGATATGAGTTGAAGGTCTATGCGCGCACAAAGCTGCCTGCCGTGGAATACCGGCTTAAATTCGACGGAATATCGCCGACGTGTATGCTTATAAAGGAACAGAGCGCGGATATGACAGCCGAAAACAAAGGCGGAGTCTGGCTTTTCAGCGATATGCGCCACAGGGCGGTGCCGTTTGTCGGCTTTATGAAATGCAGTGAAAAATGCGAGACGGTAAACGACAGCGCATTGCTTTTCTGCGGCGTTGATGCGCAAAGGAGGGATATACTGGCTTTTTCCTGCACAACCGATGAGGTCTCATTTGCAATAGGCGGGGCGCCGGGTCGAGAGGCTGCACTCCGCGTCGCGTCCCTTTGCTGCCGCGGAGACACGAGCGGCGAGGCGGAGGCTTTTGTGAAAAAGCATATCCCCGGCTATCGTCTTCAGTCGGGCAACGCAGGACTTGACGCGCTTTTTTCGCACTTTGCGCCTTACCAGACGGCGATATCCCGTTTTTTCGGCAAGACGGGTTTTTATCAGACGGGAGGGGCATTCGGGTTTCGTGACCAGCTTCAGGACTGCTTTTGCCTTGTTTATTCCTCACCCGAAACGGTACGTGTTCACATCCTGAGGTGCTGTGCGCACCAGTACCGTGAGGGCGATGTTATGCATTGGTGGTTCAGAGCGCCGCAGGGGGACACGGGAATACGCACAAAATGCAGTGACGATTTTCTGTATCTACCCTGGGCGGTGGCTGATTATATCGAAAAAACGGGAGATGCGGACATTCTGAACGTCCGCATCGGATATATGGAATCTCTGCCGCCCGAAAGCGGTGAAAGGTATGAAACTCCGGCGCGGAGTGAGAGCAGGGAAAGCGTTTATATGCACTGCATACGGGCTCTTGCAAACGGCGAAAAAACGGGCAGTCACGGGCTTTCGCTGATGGGAAGCTGTGACTGGAATGACGGCATGAGCAGGATCGGGAGCGGCGGCAGGGGCGAAAGCGTTTTCACGTCATGGCTGTATGTGCTGGTTTGCCGTGAATTTCTGCCCGTTATGAAGTTGATGGAAGATTACAGAAGCATTGCGCACTTCACGGCAGTCAGTGCCGGATTGGTGCTTGCACTGGAGCGTAACGCCTTTGACGGCGACAGATATATCCGTGCCTATGACGATGCGGGAAGGGTCATCGGCGGCAGGAATTCGCCCGAATGTTCGGTAGATATACTGGGACAGGCGTTTGCTGCCATGACGCTTGGCAGAACGGAACGAACCGTCAGCGGACTTGACACGGCATACCGTGCGCTTTTTGACAGAAAGGCAAAGCTGTTCAGGCTGTTTGACCCGCCGTTTGACAGATACGACGCGGGATATATCACTTCCTACTGTCCCGGACTCCGCGAAAACGGAGGGCAGTATACGCACGGCGCTCTGTGGGGCGTGCTCGGTTTTCTGCGTGGCGGCGAAACTGCAAAAGCACTGGAGATACTGAGTGCGATTATGCCGTATTCGCATACCGATGAGAAGCTGTTTTGCGCCGAACCATACGTCATTACGGCGGATATTTACGGCGGGAGCAGAGCGGGGCGCGGTGGCTGGAGCTGGTACACGGGCAGCGCATCGTGGTTCTTTGTCATCATGCTGGAGGAAATCCTCGGGATTCGGCTGACAAACGGTTTTTCGGTCATCGACGTGAAGCCGCTGACGGATTATACCGTTACACTTCCGCTTGAGCGGGGAACTGTCACGGTCTGCGTTTCGTCGCTGTTTCACGAAACGACGCTGGACGGCGAACCGACGTCGTTTCCGCTTTTCCTTACCGAGGGCGACCACCGGATCGAGGTGAAGTTCCGGCAGACGGGAAAATCAGTGCCGACCGGAAGCGTATCGGTTCCGGTCGCTTCGCACGATGAAACAATATAAGGCATCACCGCCCGAATTACGCGGTTATGCCTGAAAATACGAGGTGTTAAAAAGCGCAGACCGAAACAGAAAATGTCATGAACGGGAATGCCATAAAAAACGTCGCAGGGCTGCTGCTCTGCGACGTTGTTTGTATTAGGCATCATCGCGCAAAGCCCGAGTGGCACACTCGCTTGCATCTTTTCCGTCATATTTCAAAAAAATTCTTGTCTGTAGCTCCACTACAGCCTGCGAATTTTTGTTTCATCTGACGAAAAATCTGACTGCGCAATTGCACATCGGAATTACGCCGTGAAGCCCACCATCGGATTTACGCGGTGAAGCCTTTAATGTCAGAAATCGATCTTGGAAGCGATATATGCGTCGAGCTGATCGATGGGGAGACGTATCTGCTCCATGGTGTCTCTGTCACGTACCGTGACCTGACCGTCGGTTTCGGAGTCGAAGTCATAGGTTATGCAGAGAGGAGTTCCGATCTCGTCCTCGCGGCGATATCTCTTGCCGATTGAGCCGGCGTCGTCGAAATCGACGCTGTACTTTTTACAGAGAGTCTCGCGGATCTCCCACGCCTTGTCTGACAGCTTCTTGGAAAGGGGCAGGATCGCCGCCTTAAAGGGCGCCAGTGCGGGGTGGATGCGAAGTACGGTGCGGACGTCGGGCTTTTCTTCGGTGCCGAGGTTTTCTTCGTCGTATGCGTCGGTCAGGACGGAGAGGAAGAGACGTTCAACGCCGAGCGACGGCTCGATGACATACGGTACGTAGCGCTCGTTGGTTTCGGGATCAAAATAGTCAAGCGTTTTGCCGCTGGTCTTGATGTGCTGTGTGAGGTCGTAGTCGGTTCTGTCGGCAACGCCCCAGAGCTCGCCCCATCCGAACGGGAACAGGAATTCGAAGTCTGTGGTTGCCTTGGAATAGAAGCAAAGCTCCTCGGGATCGTGGTCACGCAGGCGGAGATTTTCTTCTTTTATGCCGAGAGAGAGCAGCCAGTTCTTGCAGAAGCTGCGCCAGTAGTCAAACCATTCAAGGTCGGTGCCGGGCTTGCAGAAGAATTCAAGCTCCATCTGCTCGAACTCACGCACACGGAATATGAAGTTGCCGGGAGTGATCTCGTTACGGAAGGATTTACCGACCTGTGCGACACCGAAGGGAATCTTTTTGCGGGTTGTACGCTGGATGTTTGCGAAGTTTACGAAAATGCCCTGCGCCGTTTCGGGTCTGAGGTATATTTCGCTCTTGCTGTCTTCGGTTACGCCCTGAAAGGTCTTGAACATCAGGTTGAACTGACGGATATCGGTGAAATTATGCTTGCCGCAGTTGGGGCAGGGGATGTTGTGCTCTCTGATATAATCCATCATCTGCTCATTTGTCCAGCCGGCGGGGTTTGTTCCGTCGAAGGCTTCGATGAGGTTGTCGGCACGGTGGCGTGTTTTGCATTCCTTGCAGTCCATGAGCGGGTCCGAAAAGCCGCCGATATGACCGGATGCAACCCATGTCTGCGGGTTCATGAGTATTGCGGAGTCAAGTCCGACGTTGTATTTGCACTCCTGAACGAATTTGCGCAGCCATGCCGCTTTGATGTTGTTCTTGAGCAGAACGCCGAGCGGACCGTAGTCCCATGTGTTCGCAAGACCGCCGTATATTTCGGAGCCGGGGAACACGAAGCCTCTCGATTTGCAAAGCTCAACGATCTTATCCATCGTTTTTTCTGTGTTTTTCATTATTTTATCCTCCGTTTGGTGAATCATTTTTTCATTTTGGACATCTGGCGCTGTGCCATTACGAGTTTATAATATCTGCCCTTTGAGCGCATGAGCTGATCGTGCGTTCCGACTTCCTCGACGCCGCCCTTTTCAAGCACCACGAGCTTTGTGGCGTTCCTCAGGGTGGAAAGGCGGTGGGCGATTGCGATGGTCGTTCTGCCATCGATCAGTGCGTTTATCGCGTCCTGAATCTGCTTTTCCGTTTCGGTATCCAGTGATGCCGTCGCTTCGTCAAGAATGAGTATCTTCGGGTCGCGAAGCACCGCTCTCGCTATCGCGATTCGCTGTCTTTCGCCGCCCGACAGGGTCATTCCGCGTTCGCCGACGATGGTATTATATCCGTCGGGCTGACGCATGATGAAGGAATGGGCGTTTGCCATACGTGCGGCGCGGATGACCTCTTCATGGGTGCAGCCTGGCTTTGCGTAGGCTATATTGCTGTATATCGTACCCTTGAACAGGAAGTTTTCCTGAAGCACGACACCGATCTGCGAACGCAGTGAATGCTGGTCATAGTCACGTATGTCGATACCGTCGATGGTAATGCTGCCGTCGGTCACGTCATAGAGGCGCATGACAAGGTTGATGAGCGTCGATTTACCGACGCCGCTGCGTCCGACAAGTCCCACCATTTCGCCGTGGTTGATGTCGATATTGATGTGTTTGAGTACGTCCTCGTAGTTATTATAGCCGAAGCTGACATCGCGGAAGGAAATGTTGCCCTTCGCGTCTTCGGGAAGCATCACGGTGCCGTCGGTTATTTCGGGCTTGTCGTCAAGCAGCTCGAACACCTTTGCAAGCGATGTCATACAGCGGGTTATACGTCTGGGAAGGAACGCAGCATAGCGCACCGGTCCGTACAGCATACCGACATAGGTCACAAACTGGCTCAGCTCGCCGAGACCCATTTCGCCGGCGATCACCTTGCTTCCGACGTAAAACAGCACTACGTATTCGCCTATGCCGAGAAGGAAGTTTGCAAACGGCATTATGAGGTTCCAGGTACGCTCGTTTTTCTTCGATATGTCGGCGACCTTTTTTGCCGCCCTGTCGAAGTTCGCGTTTTCCTTTTCTTCTGTGCCGAATACCTTTATTACGCGTATGCCCGAAAAAATATCGTGCAGGAGAGTATTTACGTCCGATTCAGACTGCCACTGGCGGTGATACATTCTGTTCATCATGCCGCGGAGGAAATAGAAAAGCATTGCCACGAGCGGTATCGGGATGAGTATCATGAGCGTCAGCTTCCAGTCGAGATAGCACATTACGCCTGTCAGTGAAGCGAAAAGAAGCGCCATCTGACATACTTCGGGAAGTGTGTCGGTAAGGAATTCCTTGAGCACGTTAGTGTCGGAGGTCACGCGGGTGTATATCTCACCGGTGGTGCGTTTTGAAACGCCGGAGAGGGACAGCTGCTGAACCTTTTCGTATACGACACGGCGCAGGTCAACGGAGATTTTGTTGCCCGTCCGGGTCAGCAATACGCCGCGGAGCGACTGACATACCGTCACAAACAGCGAGCTGAAGGCAAGGGCGGCGATTATGCCGATGAAGCCGCTTGTTTTCGGGTTCGCGGCGTTGATATAATCGTCGATGAGTATTCTGTTCAGATAGGGGGTAAATACGCCGATGGCGGACACGGCAACAAAGAGCAGCACCGCGATGCCGAGCTGAAGCTTATACGGCTTTGCAAACGGCAGGAGACGCAGGAGCACCGCTTTCTTGCTTGAGCATATCGGGCAGGTCTTTGTCCCGCTTTTATAGGGTGTTCCGCACTTCGGGCAGCAGGTTTCCTCGCTTTCGCGGGGCGTGAGGGTGCGTCCTTCTGTGAGCGCCCGGAGCTGCTTTGATGCGGTCTGTACGGCAAGGGCGTTTTTCATGTCGGTGCGGCAAAGCTCCGTAAGCTCGCCGTTTATCCGGCATTCGATTGCGGCGCAGCCTACGTATTGCACATAGGTGACGTCTGTCATGCCTTTGACGGGTATTTCGGTGACGCTGCCGGTGCTGTCGGAAAAGCAGATCCTGTCCCGGCAGAGTGCGGCGACGCAGTACGAAAAGCCGTTGTCGGCTGTGAGGTCATAGCGGAACATATAGATCACGTCTTTTCCGCAATGCTCTCTGAGAGCGGCTGGGGCCGGGGTATAT
>FR892214.1:49668-58280 GCA_000433115.1 Ruminococcus sp. CAG:382 | reverse complement strand
GTGATGCCGTATCGGTTGCCGTCAACATCGCTTATCACGATGCGGTTTTCGCCGACATGCGCAATATTGCGGAAGGTGTCGTGAATGGCGAAGCTGAGGTGACCGCGGTCGGTTTCGACTTCCCAGTAGGTGTAGCCGAAGCGCGCCTTCAGGGAGTCTATTTTCCGGATCTCGGGCATGAAATACTTGCGTTCCAGCTCGTGACGGATGAGAGCCGCGTCATTTTCGGAAAAATCGGTGATGCGGCGGATGACGCCGTATTCCTTTCCGTCCTTATCGAGCACCGATATGAATTCATCGGGGGTATCGAAAGGGAAGGCGCGATGGAAGAAGACTCTTCCGAGATCCTGCCACAAAGGCTCTTTTGAAGCGGTTACGCCGCTTTCTTCGAGGTCGTCCTTTTTCACGGGCGGAAGGAATGCGTTCATGCACACAAAGCCGTTTTTGGTTTTATAGAATTTTGCATTTTCGGGAGTGAGAAATACCATTTCGGCTATGCCGAGGTATTCCTTCTTACCGGCGGGCGGCGGTCCCATTGGAGGACGTTTGCCCATAGGAGGTCTGTTATCCATGTTAGTTATTCCTCTATACCGATGGTCTTGAGCGCCTCTGCCTGCATTTTGTACAGCTTGTAGTAGACGCCCTTCTTTTTCAGCAGCTCTTCGGCGGTACCCGCTTCGGGCATTTTGCCGTTTTCGATCACGATGAGCTTATCGGCGTCGCGCAGGGTGGAGAGACGGTGTGCGATCATGATGGTGGTTCTGTTTTTGGTGAGTGCATTCAGCGATTCCTGAATCGCGCGCTCGGTCTGTGTGTCCATTGCCGCCGTTGCTTCATCAAGGATGAGTATGGCGGGGTTTTTGAGTATGGCGCGGGCGATGGAAACGCGCTGGCGTTCGCCGCCCGACAGATCCTTGTAGCCCATGCCGACCATTGTCTGATAGCCGTCGGGATATTTGATTATGAAGTCGTGCGCGGAGGCGATTTTCGCCGCAGCCATGACCTGTTCGTTTGTCGCATCGGGGCAGGCGTAACGGATATTGTCCATTATCGTACCGCGGAAAAGATATGTTTCCTGCGATACGATGGCGATGTTGTCACGGAGCGTTCTGAAGGAGAGTTCTTTCAGGTTTACGCCGTCGATCGTGACTTCGCCCTCTATCGGGTCATAAAGCCGGGTCAGGAGGTTTGCGAGGGTGGATTTTCCTGCGCCGGTATGACCGACTATACCGAGAGTGCTGCCTGCGGGTACGTCGAAGGATACCTTGTCGATGACGATGCGGTTTTCTTCATAGGAGAAAACGACATCTTTGAAGCTGACATCTCCCTTCACCTTTTCAAGGTTAACGGGATGCTCGCTTTCCTTTACGTCGGGTACGGCGTCGCTGATTTCAAAGAGGCGCTGGAGAGCGTTCAGGCACTCCGACCACCAGTTTGATATATCAGCGAGGAAGTCGATCGGGTCATAGACGAGTGACATATAGCTGATGAACAGCATGAGTGTGCCGTATGTCATGCCGCCGGTATGCTGCATTACCTGCCAGCCGCCGACCGCCCATACTATGTATGTGCCGAATTTCATCAGGTAGCTGATGAAACGGAAAATGCGGTTTGCGGTCACTCCGATTTCCGTTCTCGCCTCCGCTTCGTCGCGGTTGCGCTTTTCGAAGCGTTCAAGCTCCTCAGCCTCACGTGAGAACGATTTCACGACGCGCATGCCGCTCAGTACGTCCGAGACGAGAGAGTTCAGCGAACGGGTTTTGGAATATGAACGGGCGTGAAGCTTTTCAAAGAGGCGGAACACCACCTTGTATATCAGGAAGAATACGGGAACGGTTATGAATGTGTACAGTGTCAGGAGCGGGTTTATCGTGAGCATTACGATGAATACCGCGATGAGCTGTACGGTGTTTGTTATGAGGAAGGGGAGACCGTCAACGAAGAACCAGTATATCGTGGTCGCATCGTTGTTGATCTGTGTCATGAGTCCGCCTGTCTGGCGGCTTGAGAAAAATTTCATCGACAGCTTGCCGATGGTGCTGAAGATGGTCTTTTTCAGGTCATAGACCACGTCTGCGGCGACCTTTGCCGAAATTATGCCGTTGATGACGGACACGCCGAGCGACAGCAGTCGCACGCCGATTATCATGAGCAGCATTTTTCCTATTTCGCCGTACATCTTGCCGCCCTCGGTCAGTACCTCGTCATAGAAGATCGTGTTGCTGACATACGGGGTCACAACGCCGAGCGCGGAAACGAGTGCGAGTGTCAGGAATACCATGGCGATATAGCCGCGGTACCTGATGAACATCTTCGCAAGACGCTTGATAAGCTTGGCTTTTTCCATGCAGTGAGGGCATATTTTTCTTTCGGGATCCGGGTAGCGACGATGACATTTCGGGCAGAAATGGCTGTCCTGGTCTTCGTCCCTGAGCTTTGATTCGTCGATTTTGCCGTCCTTTTTCAGATCCTCAATCGCGCGGCAGAGTACGTTGATATCATGCTTGCAGGTGAAGGAGAAAGCGACGATTTCGGTCGTCTCGCCGTCGTAATCGCAGATGAGACGTCCCGACGATAAAAAAAGCTCGACTTTCGGGTCTTTCAGCTTTGAAAGGTCATATTCGTCATAGTTCGCGCAGGAAAAGCGTTCAACACGTTCGCCGCCTTGTTTTTCGACGATAACGGAGCCGTCTGCGACAAGGAGCTTTTCCTTTGTCAGGACTATGAATATGTCCCTGTGTACGCCGTCTCCCGACAGGTCGCTTTTCAATGTGAGAAGCACCTCGCTGTCTGCGGGTGTTTTCTCCCTGAAAAACGCAGCCGCGGACGGCGTCAGCTTTTGGAGTTCAATCATAAAACAATCGTTTTTACTGCCGTTATGTACCGACTGCGAAGGAGTAATTTTTTTCGGAGTCGTATCACACGGTTCGTGTTTTCGGAGGCAGGGTCAGCCGCCCCTGCTTTTTTGCGGAGATGCCTTGCCGCTGCCGGGTCTGCAGTGACAGCATCTGTTTCTTATTTTACAACTATTGAAGCGAAATTGCAACATTTATTTTCGAATTACGTGAATTTTCAGCGTATTTTTGCCCCGTTGAGGTCGGTTCCGGCATGACAACGTGAAATAATCTATGAGTACGCGGCATTCGGAAGCAAAAAGAGGGATGCAAAAAGATGCCAAGTGCCGAAAGGCGCCCGACGGCTTACAAAGGTACGTCGGAGGGAGGCTTTCGGCGACAGGCGCTTTTTTTAGAAGCTATTTGCTTTCGATTATGAAGAAATAGGGCGATGTCGGTGAGTTGATGATCCTGAATTTTGAAACGCATATTTTGCGGCGGTCGAGACAGGACAGCTCGTTATCCAGCATTTCCCCCTCCAGCGTGCCTTCCTCATGACCGGGATATACGGCGACGAGGATTATGCCGTCAGGTGCGAGCAGCTCGATTGCGGCGTTTACGGCTTTGAGCGTCGATTCGCGGCGGGTCGTTACCTTGCGGTCGCTGCCGGGAAGCCAGCCGAGATTGAACATTCCGGCGTTGATTTTTTCGTGAACGTATTCCTTGCAGTTTGCGTGGCTGTCGTTGATTATCGTGTAGTTTTGCGGGCAACCCGATTCGGCAAGATGATTTTTCGTCGATTCGCAGGCGGCGGACTGTATGTCAAAGGCGTACAGTCTGCCCGTTTCACCGACGGTTTTCGAAAGAAACTCGGAGTCGTGTCCGTTTCCGGCGGTGAAATCGCAGACAACGCTGCCTTTTCCGATATGCTTGCGCAAAAATTCCTTTTGAAGCTCCAAAAGATCGACCATGTTAAAAAACTCCTTGACTATGGGATGATTTGATGATAGAATGAATAAAAATACTGTGAGGTGACAAAGCGGTGAAAAGGTTTCTTTTGCTTTCCATGTGCTTTCTTTTAGTGTTCCTTGCGTCATGCGGCAATACGGTTCGTGATGACGATGCGAGTGACGGAATCAGTGATAATGATAATACGTCGTCGGAGGCTGTCGGTGACAGCAGTGTGCCCGACGAAAGCTCCGTGCAGGAGGAAAAAAGCGACCCGTATGACGACCCGAAATACAACGGAGTCGCAAAGCTGTATATTACCGTGAAAAATACGGTCACGAAGGAAGAATATGTTCCCTGCACCATACAGCTTCTGGATCCGAGCGGGGAATATGAGGAGATCACGGACGAAAACGGCAAGATCAAGGTCAGGGGCAACTCCACATCCGCAGGGGCAAAGAAGCCGTATAACATAAAGTTTTCGTCATCGCAGCGTCCTCTCGGACTCGGCAAGGGAAAAAAGTTCTGCCTGCTGGCTAATCTTTACGACAAGACGCTGATACGGAACAGGCTGTCATATGACTTTGCATCGGAGGTCGGCGGATGCCATTATACACCGCGGACGGAGTATGTCGACGTGTATCTGAACAACCGTTTTCTCGGCAACTATCTGATGACGCAGGCTGTCGGAGAGGGCAAGGAAAAGGTTGATATCGATATTACAAAGAACGAATTCCTTTTTGAATATGAGCCGTTTGTGGGGTACAGCAACCCGAATTGCATAGCTACGCCGATACTCGGTATTCTGCTGGGCTTCAACGAACCCGAACAGCCGACGGCAGAACAGTTTGAATGGCTGAATCTTTTCCTCGCAGAGGCGGAAAGCGCGCTTGTTTCGTACGATTTCGAAAGAATCGCGGAATATTTCGACATAGATTCGTTTGTCGATTTTTATATCGTAAACGAGCTTTTCAAGGATGTCGATTTCAGCACTTCTTCAACACGTTTTTATCTGAAAAAGGGCAGGCTTTATGCCGGACCGCTCTGGGATATGGACCTTTCGTCGGGCAACGTCTCGGAGGAGGCGGGGTATTACGGGGAATACTGGAACTCGAACACATCCGGTGATTCCACAGAGAGCTTTTATTGCCGGAAAATCTGGTACCGTGAGCTGTTCGGATGTCAGAAATTCGGAGAACTTGTCAGGAAAAGATATGCTAAGCTTCAGCCGCAGATCGTGAATCTTACGACTGACAATGAACTCGGCTTGAACCGAATCGACCGTCTCATTGCAAAATACGGCAAATCTTTTGCCGCAAATTACGAAAAGGCGGGTTGGTCGGTCTCGTATGTCTACGGCGAATTTGAAAGCCGATATCCGGCAAAGACATATGAGGGCAATGTCGAATATCTGCGTGAATGGCTCATCAGACGCAATGCATGGCTTCTTCACGAACTCGGGATATCATAAAAATCATTCAAAAATTTCTGTCTCAGCGCCTTTCAGGCGCTGAGACAGATTTTTTCAGCCTATTTTTACTGTTATGGTTGTGCTGTCCGAGGTTCCGATGTAGTCATTTGCCGCAACCGAGAAGCTGTCTTCGCCTGTGTAGCCCTTGTTGGGGTAATAGGTAAACGTGCCGTCGCCGTTTGAGGTGACAGTACCGTGGGAGGGCTGTTTTGTTATCAGGAGAGTGTTTATACCGTCGCTTATGACGCGGCCTGTTGCCGGAGTGTTTTTGCGGCAGCTCACGGTCTTTTTCGCAGGTGCCTCGGGTTTTGAACGGAGGTTTTTTTTGATGAACTGATAAGTTGCATCGTAAATTATGCGGGGTTTGCCGGTGCTGTTTGCGGCTGAGCCGAAAAGTCCGCCCGCTTCATAGTACATATGAAGCGAATCCTTCATATATCCGAACTCTACGCCGCCTGCGAGATAGCCGAGGTATTTTCTGAAAAATACGTCGTTATCAAGAGCGCGGTAATCGGCCTCGATCTCGATGCACATATTGTTCATGCGGATTATGTCGGCTGCGGTTTCAAGACGCTTTATGCCCACTCTTTCGTCAAATGCAAAGTTCGGCTGCATGCAGCATACGTCAAAGCCGACGTCCTTCCAGGTCTGGTAGCCCTCGGCGCAGAAATACGGTATCCAGAAAAGCTGGTCGCCGATCGTGTGAAGATAGTCTGAGGTGCCTTTTATGACCTCCGGGTCGCCTTCAAAGGTATCGATCGATTCGTGGAACCAGTACCATCCTGCAAATTCGAGGTTGGGATAATCGGCGGGATCATACATTTCGTAAAAACGTCTGACGTACCACTTCACGGCTTCTATGCGCGCTTCCACGGTCCGGAGGCTTTCGGACTTACCGTCTCCGTTGATGTCGCCGAAATCGGTGACATGCATGGACGGATGAGCTATCGAGATGTAGAATTTATATTTGTAATCTTTGAGCCCCAGCTCGTTTTTGACTTTGCCCGCGGCTTTGTTCAATGCGTCGAGGTTTTGACCTTTTATGAAGAGCTTGTTTTCAAGGTCCTCCCATTCTTCCTTCACGGAGGTGAAGTCGGGTCTTCCGCCTTTTATCATTTCACCGGGCGTCGGCAGGAAGAGGAAGCCGTCAAACATGGTGTCCTGAGCTTTGCCGTCCTTGATATAGCCGACATACGGACGGAAAAATTTTTCGTCCAGCACGGAATGATTGTAGTATGCGAGAACGATATCGCCGACACCGCCGAGGAGAGCTTCGGATTGGGACTGATATTTCATGTTGTATACGTCGCCGTTCTTGTCGAACTTTTCAAGCCCGGACGAAGAGAGCGGAACTGCTCCCGCAGTGGATTTTGTGCCGTATGCGGAAAGCTCGTCGATGAATACATGGGTATCTACCTTGATGTCGAAGCAGATGAAACGGGCTTTATAGGTCTTATCAAAATCGATGCGGAAGGTTTTGCGGTTTTCGTCCCCGGTGCCCTTCGGTCCTGTTTTTCCGGCGATGTACCAGTTTATACCGTCCTCTGAGAGATATACTCTGATCTCACGGGGTACGCTGATGCCCCACGAGCTTTGCTGGAGCATGCCGCCCGAGACGTATTTCATTGCGGAAACATGTCCCATATCGAAATACAGATAGCGTCCCGTTCCGCCGTTGAAGTGGAACCAGGTGCCGTCATAGCAGTAATTGCTGGACGCCTGCTTTCCGTCAGTGAGTATGCCTGAGGTGACGGGCGTGTTTACTTCGGGGTCGAGGACGGAGGGGATATATGCGTCGATCTGCACCGGTCTTCCCCGAAGCAGATTGGTGACGGATGAGGTGGGATTTTTCCACGCGCCTGTGTCTGTCGTGTCGAGCTTTACTTCGGGATATACAGGGGCATCGGTCTTATCCTCGCGGTGCGCAGAGGCGTTTACCTCGGAGATCAGGGTATATCTGCCGCCTGACGTGCCGACGCGGAAGCGGACATATCGTGCTTTTACGCAGTAGTCGTTTTCGAGGGAAAAAGTGTATGTCCCGTCAGGGTGAGCGGTCGGGGAATAGAGCCGTGCGACGGGCGCAAAATTCTTGCCGTCGGTCGAGACTTCAAATCCGACGTATGTGGGGAGATATACGGCGCTTGTCGCACGCTGGCAGGAGGAAAGAGAGAAGGCGCTGATATCGTTTTCGGTTTTACCGAGGTCGATTGTTATGATCGTTTCCTTTGAACCGTCAACGGCAACCCAGGTGCCGTCCCTGAATGTCGTGCCGCTGTTGCCGTCTGTGAGCATTTTGCCCTTGTCGGTCAATGAGGAAAAGGGAAATGAGGCGTTTGTGTATTTATAGCTTTTGCCGTCGGTCAGCGGGACGAGCGGAAGCTCAGACGATACGGGTACGGTCGTTTTTACGCTGTTCAGCGCGTCGTTTTGTTCGGCTTCGGTGATGCCGCTGCCGTAGGCGTTTCTGACGCCGTCCGTAACGGTGTATACGTCGCCTTCGGGCAGCGTTGCGTACACGGACACCTCGTCCACAAACACCCATGAGGCGCGGTGCGTGAAGGAAAACTTCACATACCTTGCAGCGACGGCGGCATTGAGGTCAAGCGTCGCTTTGTCAGCTGTCATTATCGGGGAGGTGTTCAGCTTCATGTTGCCGAGTGAGGTCCATGACTTTCCGTCTGTCGAAACGGAGACGCTGACGGATGCCGGCGGCATTATTCCGGCGCTGTTTGTGGAAAGAAAAGAAAATTCAAAACCGTTTATTCCGTCGCGTGTGCTGCCGAGGTCAACTGTTATCGCGGCGTCGGAATTGTCGCGCTGAAATCCGACGTATTCTGTGTCGAAATATGTTGCGCTTATTGCATATGAGCCGTCGGTCAGTTCGCTGCCGTAGGTATCCTGATAGTTTTCGCCGATCGTGCCGCTGACGGTGTATTTGCAGCCGAGGCTGATCGGGGTCCGGACAAAGCGTTCTTCGGGCTGTGTTATCGGACGGAGTCCGAGCAGGTGCATACGCAAAGCGATGTAATCGGCGGCGTTTATCTTGCCGTCGTCGTTTACGTCGGCGGTTTTCGACGGCAGAGATTCACCGGCAAGAAGAGCGCGGCGAAGGGCGATATAGTCGTTTGCGTTGATTTTTCCGTCTTCGTTTATATCACCGCGGAGCGCGGCATTTGTGTGAAGCGAAAGCGCGCCCGCGCCGAAGAGCAGGGCGAGTATTGCGGAGCAGGTGCCGATATGAGCGATGTTCTTCTTTTTCATTTTGTTTTCTCCTCAGAGAGCGTCAATTGTGCGGCAGACGGCAACGGAGGCAACTGCTCCGTCGGCTGCGGCGGTTGTTATCTGTCGTACGGATTTTG